>CAZKZQ010000030.1:0-23014 GCA_964557235.1 uncultured Nocardioidaceae bacterium | reverse complement strand
CCACGACGAGTGCTCCCCCGTGGCTCGTGTCGTTCACGCGGGCCAGCGAACCACACGGCGCCGGGTCATGACTCCTTGCGCGCCGCGCGTCGTCGCAGGGCTGCGGCGAGGGCGACGGCCGGGAGCACGATGCCCGCGCCGGCGTAGACGCTGCGGGCCGTCGTCGTGGAGGTGGTCAGCTGCGTGCGCAGGTCGGCCGGGCGCAGCGGGGCCACGTCGCCGATCGTCCTGCCGGTGAAGCGGTAGACGTCGAAGCCGCGCACGAGGTCGTTGCCGTAGCCGTAGAACGAGCCGTCGCGGTTGATCTGGTCGGTCTTGAACGACCACGTGTCGGAGTCGGGCAGCACGTAGTGGCCGACCTCCTTGATGCCGACCCCGTCACCCAGCGCCACCGCGAGAGGGTCGGCCTGCACCGTCGCGAGGCGCGAGATGTCGAGCACGCGGACGCCCTGGGCGTACCACGCGATCGTCGCCATCCTCTGCCTCGGGTAGATCCGCAGCACGTGCGAGGTGCAGGTCGCACCGTCCTGCACGGTGGTGGCCGGGATGAACCAGGTGCCGATCTTCTCCGGGCTCCTCTCCTTGGCGCCGGTGATGTCGTAGAGGTGCAGGCCGCCGCCGGGGCACTCGGCGCTGGCCGCAGCCCCGGCCCGCTCGTCGGTGATGATCAGCACGGTCCGCTTGGTGCCGTCCTTGCGCGTCAGCGTGACCGGGTCGGCCTGGTGGGTGACGTTGACGGTCGGGTCGATGATCTGGCTGACCAGCCTGGGGTTCCGGGGGTCACGGGTGTCGAGGACGAGCGTCTGCGACAGGGCCGCGGAGTAGGCACGGGTGCCCGAGGCGTTGAACGTGATGTCGTGGGACTCCGACCCGAGCGAGGTCGGGACGAACGGGATGCGGTAGTCCCTGACCTTCTGGGGCCGTGCCGGGTTGCGCACGTCGTAGATCGTGATCGTCGGCTCGGTGCTGGTGATCAGGTCCGAGTTGGAGTTGTAGAGGTAGGCCCCGCTGGGGTGGATCGTCATGTTGTGCGAGCCACGCGGGACGGGCAGGAAGCTCAACGTCCTGGGGTACCTCGGGCGGGTCAGGTCGACCAGCACCGTGCCGGCGTCGTCGGCCGCCAGGCGCAGGTCCTTGCCGCAGCGCGAGGCCGCCCCCTCGGCGCCGACCGTGCCGTCGGCGGTGTAGCTGGCGATGACCCGGTCGCCGCGCGTCCACACCTGGATGTCGCCCTGCGAGATGTCGCAGTCGTAGACCGCGACCCGGCGCGGCTCGCGCGGGTTAGTGATCTCGATGATCTGCATCCCCTTGCCCAGGGTGCCGGCGAGCGCGAACCTCCGGTCACCCAAGCGCATGAACTCGATGTCCGACCCGTCCTGGGCCCCGCCGCTCCGGTCGTACTGCAGGTTGGCGACGAACCTCATCGCCCTGCCCGTGCCGCTGGTGGCGACCTGCGCCGCGCGCGTGTTGGTCGCGACGTCACCGCCGGAGTCGTGGGCGGACGCCGGCGTGACCGGGGCGAGGGTGAGCCCGATCAGGACCGAGGTGAGAAGTGCGGCGGGTGCGGAGCGCATGAGTGCCTTTCCGGTGGGGGCGGACGTTGGGTGCAACGTCCGACCTCCCGAGCGGTTACGGGTCCCGCCCCGACCGGAGGGGTCAGGACTCCTCGGCCTCCAGCACCTTCCCCAGCGCCCGGGTGAGCGTCACGATCTCGCGGTCACTGAGGTGTCTCGCATAGTGCTCCTCGATCGCAGCGAGGTAGGTCGGCGCGGCGGCACGCAGCCGCTCTCTGCCCTGGGGGGTCAACGCCGCGAAGGACGAGCGCTTGTCGTCGGGGTTGGGCTGGCGCTGGACCAGGCCTGCGCGCTCGAGCTCGGTGACGACGCGGCTCACCTGCTCCCTGCTCAACACCGCCCGACTGCCCAGCTCGATCATCCGCAGTCGCCGATCCGGTGCGGCGTTGAGCACCAGCAGCACGTCGTACCAGGACAGCGGCATGCCCACCTCCCTCAGCGCCCGTGCCAGCTTGGGCACCACGGCCGCGTGCACACGCAACAACGCCGCCCACGCAGCGACTCGGTCGACAGGTTCGGGAGCCATGGGGTCATGGTGGCACGGATGCGTGTGCGCACACACACCTTGACAGCGAGCGGTGCCCCATATCTATTATGTGTGTGCACACACAACTACTGAGAGGAAGCACCCCATGACCATCCACATCTCACGAACCGACCTGGCCGACCTGATCGAGTCCGGCCAGGTCACGGTGATCGACGCACTCCCGGAGGCCTACTACGAGCGCATGCACCTGCCCGGTGCGCTCAACCTGGTCGCGGAGGACGTGGACGCCCTGGCGCCTGAGCTCCTTCCCGACAAGTTCGCGCCGATCGTCACCTACTGCTCGGGCGCCACGTGCTCCAACAGCCAGATGGTCGCCGCTCGCCTCCAGGCGCTCGGCTACACCGACGTCCGCAAGTACCACGACGGCATCCAGGACTGGGTCGAGGCGGGCCTGCCCACCGAGGCCGCCACCCGCGTCTGACCACCATCACCACCACAGAAACGACACGAGGAGAAGAGACCCATGAGCACCACCACCATCACCGCCACCCCCACCCGCGTCATCGACGGCGCGGTCCTGCCGAGCCCGGGCTCCTGGCGGATCGACCCGGGCCACGCCGACGTCGCCTTCACCGGCCGCCACTTCATGGTCACCAAGGTTCGCGGCCGCTTCACCGACGTCTCGGGCACCGTGACCGTGGCCGAGGACATGCGGGACTCCCGCGTCGACGTCGTCATCGGCATGGCCAGCGTCGAGTCCGGCAACGCAACCCGCGACGAGCACCTGCGCTCCGCCGAGCTGTTCGACGTCGAGCGGTTCCCCGAGGCCACCTTCCGCAGCGTCTCCGTCGAGTGGGAGGGCACCGGCGGCATCGTCCACGGGGACCTGACCGTCCACGGCGTGACCCGCAGGGTGCAGCTCCAGGTCGCCTTCGAGGGCCACGCCCGCGACCCGTGGGGAGGCGAGCGAGCCGTCTTCTCGGCCGCGACCAAGATCAACCGGGAGGACTTCGGCATCACCTGGAACATGGCCCTGGAGGCCGGTGGTGTCCTGGTCAGCAAGGAGATCACGATCACCATCGACGTCGAGACCGTGCTCGGAGCATGACCATGCGCGCCGCCGTCGTCAGCAACGACCCCGAGTCCGTGCCCCTGTGCGTGGCCGACGTCCCGACCCCTGAGCCACCCCAGGGATGGGTGCGCGTCCGGCTCCACCGAGCCGCGCTCAACCGCCTCGACGCCATGATGATCAGCCAGAGGCTCGACCTCGCCCGGCCGAGCATCCTGGGGTCGGACGGCGCAGGGGTGGTCGACGCTGTCGGCGGCGGCGTGGTCGGCGCCGAGGTCGGCGCCGAGGTGGTCCTCGCCCCCTCGCTGAGGTGGGGACCGGATCCACGAGCACCGGGAGCCGACTACGAGATCCTCGGCTCCCCGACCGACGGCACCCACGCCGAGCACGTCGTCGTACCCGCCGAGAACGTGCACCCCAAGCCTTCTCGCCTCACGATGGCGGAGGCCGCGGCTCTCCCCATGGCCGGCCTCACCGCGTGGCGTGCACTCGTCACGCGAGGCCGGCTCAGCAGAGGCGAGACGGTCGTGATCGGCGCGGCGTCCTCGGGCGTGGGGACGATGGCGGTCCAGATCGCCAAGGCCCTCGGCGCGTACGTCGTGGCGATCACCTCGGCTGGCGACAAGGCCGACAGCATCCGCCGGCTGGGCGCGGACCAGGTCGTCCTCCGCACCGATCCCGACCTCGCCGACCGGCTCACCGCCGCGACGGGAGGGCTCGCCGATCTCGCCCTCGACCCGACAGGCGCACTCTGGCAGCCGATGCTCCAGGCGCTTCGTCCCGGTGGACGCCTCGTCGCCGTCGGCCGGATGGTCGCCGAGGTCGCCCATCCGCGGGTGCAGACCGTCTACTGGAAGCAGGTCGACATCCTCGGCTCCTCGATGGGCTCACCCGAGGACCTCCGCGGACTCCTGGCCCACGTCGAGACGGCCGACTGGGCCCCGGCCGTCGACTCGACGTACCCGCTCCAGGCCGTCCGCGAGGCCTACGCCCGTCTCGACCATCCCGACCGGACGGGCAAGGTCCTGCTCGACGTCACCGCACCGTGAGCGTGCGCAGGCCCGCCACGTCGCGCAGCTCGTGCGGTGGCGCCGGTCGGCAACCACGCTGTCTGGTCTCGTCCGCCTGGGCGAGACGCTCCGCGGCCTCCGCGTGGCGACCCCCCGCGGCCAGGAGCCGGGCCACGCCCTCGAGCGCTGTGGCGACGAGGCCCGGCTCCCCGGCGGCTCGTCCCATCGCGAGCGCGTGCTCGAAGCCGTCGAGAGCCTCGGCCCGCCGACCCTCGCCCTCGTCACAACGTGCGACCCCTGCCACGCACAAGCCCTCCGGCACAGGTGTCGCGAGACGGACGAACCCGTCGCGAGCCGCGAGGTAGTGCTTGCGCGCCTCGGACCAGGCACCGTGGACCTGCGCCATCAGTCCGCGACCGTGGGCGGCGAGGATCACCCCGGCGTCGTCGCCGACGTGCTCCGATGCCGCGGCAGCACGGTCGAAGTAGCGGGACGCAGCGTCCTCGTCGCCGAGGTGCAGGCTCGTGACGCCGAGGTCGGCGAGTGCCCACTGGACCGTGTTGAAGAGGCCGGCGCCCGAGGCCACGTCGATCGCCTCCTCGAGGGTCCGCGCCGCCTCGTCGTACCGCCCGAACTGCCGCAGGCCCCAGCCGAGGTGGTAGAGGATCGCCGACAGACCCCACGGGTCGTCGAGCCGGCGGAAGGCGGCCGCGGTCGCGCGTCCCATCGGGAGGGCGACATCGGGGTCCCCGCCCTTGAGCGCCGTCTCCATGCGCACGAAGCCGATCACCGCCCGACCCCAGGCGTCACCGTCCTCGTCGAACTGGGCCTCGGCATCGGCCAGCAGGCTCGCGGCACGGTCCAGATCGCGTCCGGTCACGCCCTCGACCGCGAGGAGCACACGCGACAGCGCCGCCCGGGACGGGTCACCGAGCTGCTCGAACAGCGCCAGGCTCTCGGCGGCGGTCTCCGAGCAGCGTGGGCTGGGGTGCACCAGGCAGGCTCGCGGACGCTCGACCAGCGAGGCGGCCTGGAGCGCGAGCGCCAGCGCACCGGGACCGGCCTCGTCGCGCCGCGTGAGCAGCCGCCCCAGCAGCTCCCTGCCCTCGAGATGACGCCCCAGGTGCCAGAACAGCCCGAGCGCTCCGGCCGTCGCGAGCGCCTCGTCGACGTCGCCGAGCGGACCCTCCCACCAGGCCAGCGCGGCCCGGACGTTGGGCTGGTCGGCGCGCAGACGGTCCAGGGCCTGCCGCTGCCCGTGCCCGCGCAGGTCGACCTCCGCTGCACGGACGAGGTCGGAGTAGTACGTCGCGTGGCGCCTGCCGAGCAGGTGGTCCTCGCCGCTCGCGGAGAGTCTCTCCGCGGCGTACTGGCGCAGCGTCTCGAGCATCCGGAACCGGGTCACCTGACCGCTCTCGGCCACCACCATCGACCGCTCCACGAGCCGTCCGACGGTGTCGAGCACCACCCCCGTCGGCGTGAGCGGATCGGTGACGACCGCCTCGGCCGCACTGAGGGTCCAGCCGCCCTGGAAGACCGAGAGCCGGGCGAACACGCGTTGCTCGGTCTCCGAGAGCAGGGCGTGGCTCCAGTCCACCGTCGCCCTGAGCGTCTGCTGTCGCGCCTCGGCGGTTCGCGCACCCTGGGTGAGCAGGGCGAACCGCTGGTCGAGACGGTCGGCCATCTCCGACGGCGACATGCTGGAGGTCCGGGCGGCGGCGAGC
Organism: uncultured Nocardioidaceae bacterium; assembly: GCA_964557235.1. GTDB lineage: Bacteria > Actinomycetota > Actinomycetes > Propionibacteriales > Nocardioidaceae > Marmoricola_A. The sequence continues at coordinate 17,150 of CAZKZQ010000030.1, read as the reverse complement.
TCGAGCGCGAGCGGGATGCCGTCGAGGGCGCGTGCGATGCGCGCCAGCGCGAGGAGCTCCTCGGCACCGAAGACCGTGCCCGGGCGTGCCGAGCGCGCGCGCTCCACGAGGAGCTGGACGGCGGGGAACTCGAGGACGCGTGCGGCAGGGGTGCCCTCCGGCGGGACCTCGAGCGGCCCGACCGTCATCTGCACCTCCTCCGGCACGGCGAGGGCCTCTCGGCTGGTCGCCAGGACGGTGACGTGCGGGCAACGACCCAGCACCTCGTCGACGAGCCCGGCGACGGCATCCACGACGTGCTCGCAGTTGTCCAGCAGCAGGAGCAGGTGCCGGCGGGACAGGTAGGACACGAGTCGCTCCCTCACGTCCCGGTCGCCGGCCGCCCCGTCGAGCGGGACGCCCAGCGCGTCGGCGACCGCCAACGGCACCTGCGAGGCCGAGTCCACCGAGGCGAGCCGGACACCGAAGACGCCGTCGGGATAGTCCTCGGCGACGCGGACGACGCCGGTGAGGGCGAGCGCGGTCTTGCCTGCCCCGCCCGGGCCCACGAGAGAGAGCAGCCGGACCCCGGAGACGAGCTGGGTCAGGGCGTCGAGCTGCCCGTCCCTCCCGACCAGGGCTCGGGCGACGGTCGGCAGGTTGGTGGGAGCGACCCGCTCCTCCTGGGTCCGACGCACCGGAGGGGCCATCGTCGGCACCGGGACGGAGACGTCCTGCTGGGCCCCGAGGGAGTCGTCCTGGCGCAGCACCCGCTCGTGCAGGGAACGCAGCGACACCGACGGCTCCAGTCCCAGCGAGTCGTCGAGCACGATCCTCGTCCGGGCGAAGACCTCCAGCGCGTCGGCCTGCCTCCCCCCGCGGTAGAGAGCGACCATGAGCAGGCCCGCGAGCGACTCCAGGGTCGGGTCGTCCGCGACGACGGGTTCCAGGTCGGACACCACCTCCGGATGACGCCCCAGGCCCAGGGCCACCTCGGCCCGGCCGGTGAGGGCGAGCAGGTGCTGCTCCCTCAGGCGAGCCGCCTCGATCCCGGCCCACTGCTCGCCCTCGAAGTCGCTCAGCGGCGCACCCCGCCACAGGGCGAGCGCCTCGTCGTACGCCGCGAGGTGTGAGGGCTCGACAGTGACGGCGTCGGAGGACGCGGCACGCGCCTGCCGCACCCGTTGCACGAAGTCCACAGCGTCCACCGAGGACGGATCGACGTGCGCGCGGTAGCCCGCGCCCTCCCGGGAGACGACGTCGTCGAGCCCGGCCGCCCGCAGGCTGCGCCGCAGCTTGGAGACCCGGATCTGCAGGGCGTTCATCGGGTCGACGGGCAGCGACGACTCCGACCAGAGCCGGTCCACCAGGGCCGTCGCCGGGATGCTGCGTCCCGGGGAGAGCAGGAGCTGTGCCAGCAGAGCGCGCTCGGCCGCACCGGGCAGCGCGACAGGAACGCCCGCGACCCGGATCTCCAACGGGCCCAGCAGCCCGAAACGAACGTCGTGCACCGTCGGCCTCTCGTCCCCGCCCCTGGGGCTCATCGTGCCTCAGGGGCCGGGACCGGGCAACGCGTGGGTGTCGGTGCTCGTCAGGGCAGCTCCTCTCCTCACGGATGTGCAGGCGCTGGTCAGGCGGCTGCTGCGGTGGGTTCGGTGGCGTCCTGGGCAGGCGCCTCCGCCGGGGTGCGGAGCCACGTCCCGGCGAGCACCGCACCGAGCGCCGCGATTCCGGCGGCACCCAGGAGCGCTGCCGAGAAGCCGTCGGTGAGAGAGGTGAGGTCACCGGCACGGTCCGCGCCGAACGCAGCCGCGACCGCGCTCATCGCGGCGAGGCCCAGGGCGGAGCCGATCTGGTAGGTGGTGTTGACGATGCCGGCGGCCAGACCGCCCTCCTCCGGCGCTGCGGACGACAGGGCCATGCCGAGCGAGGGGATGAAGGCCATCGCCATGCCGGCCGCGGTGACCAGCGACGCCGGCAGGATGTCCACCGCGAAGCTGCCGTCGGGCCGCAGGAACGACAGCCACACCAGGCCGACGGCCAGGGTGCCGAGGCCGGCCACGGTCATCGCCTTGGGTCCGAACCGCGCGATCAGCCGCGGGGCGACCCCCACCATCCCGAGCATGATCGTCACCGTGAGCGGCAGGAGCGCGGCCCCGCTGGCGAAGGCGCCGAGTCCGAGGACCTGCTGCAGGTAGAGGTTGACGAAGAAGAACATCGGGATCCACGCAGCGCCCAGGAGGAGCTGGGCGGCGTTGGAGGCAGCGAGGTTGGGTGCCTTGAAGATGCCCAGCCTCATCAGGGGCTCCTGGATCCGAGCCTGGCGCGCCACGAACAGCGCGACCAGGGCGAGGCCGCCGAGCACGCTCAGGAGCGTGGAGCCGGCGAGCCAACCCGCCTCCGGCGCCCGGACGATCCCGAAGACCAGCGCGGCGAGGCCACCGGTCACGGTCGTGGCCCCGACCAGGTCCAGCGAGCTGCGGCGGGTCATCCCGCGCGGCATCACGAGCGGCGTCAGGACAAGCACCGCCGCTGCCAGCGGCAGGTTGATGAAGAAGACCCACGGCCAGCTCGCGTACTCGGTGAGGACACCGCCGAGGAACACCCCGGCCGTGCCGCCCGCCGGCGCCGCGGCGCCGTACAGCGCAAGAGCCTTGGTCAGCTCCTTCGGGTTCGCCCCGAAGGTCGCGAACAGCAGGGTCAGCGCGGAGGGCGCGATGAGGGCTGACCCCGCGCCCTGCACGGCACGGCCGACCAGCTCCATCGCGGGACTGGTGGCGACGCCGGCGAGCAGTGAGCCGAGGCCGAGCACCGCCCAGCCGGCGCTGAAGACCGAGCGCGCGCCCAGGACGTCCGAGAGCCGGCCGCCGAGCAGCAGCAGCCCGCCGAAGGCGACGACGTAGGCGTTGAAGACCCAGCTCAGGCTCTCAGGGGTGAAGCCGAGGTCCTGCTGCATCTTCGGCAGCGCCACGCCGATGATCGAGGTGTCCATGATGACCATGAACTGGGCCGTGGCGATGAGTCCCAGGGCGAGCCAGCGCCGGCCGGCCGGCGGGGCGCCTGGGGTGGGCGTTGACGACATGGTGGTTCCTTTCGTTGGAAGGTCAGCCGAGGTCGGCCGTGGGAGGAGCGTCGGCAGTCGGGCTGTCCGAGCTCTGTCCGCTTCCTGTCGTCGCGTGCCCGTGGTCGGCGACGAGGTGGGCGTCACGGTCCGAGGTGGCGAGGGCGTGCAGCACCCGGGCGACGGTCATCGCCCCCGTCACGGTGACCCGCGAGCGCACGATGTCGGCTGTCACTGTCTCGACCCCGGGGACGTCCCGCAGGAGCGCGGTGACCTCGCGGACGCACTGGCGGCACCGCATGCCGTTGACGTGGAGATCGAGGCGGCGCATGACGGACTCCCTTCGACGGGTCTGGTCGAGCCCACCGTGCGCGGCGTCGCTGTCCGGTCGCTGTCCGGCCGCGCGCCACGAGGCACCACCCAGGACAGGAGCTCCAGCGGCGGACAGCGACCGGACAGGCCCGGGCAAGCCCGCCGCCGGAGCATCGACCCATCGACGAACCCCGCGGGTCACCGCGAAGAACACGAAGGAAGTGGACCCCCATGGCCGCATCGCGCATCCTGGAAGAGGACTCCGGCACCTACACCGCACGTCGCGAACGCGCGCACAACGGCTACTACGGCGGCGACTTCTCGGGCCAGCCGTTCCGTCCCTTGGGCTCGTTCCCCGTCTTCACCGTGGCCCCACGCACGGCCCTGGCCGGGTAGGGCGACTCGGGACCTTGGTGCCGCAACCTGGTCTGGTCCGCCTCTCCCGCCACAGGTATCAACTGCGTCACTCTCTCCTCATCGGAGGTGTCCGCTCGGTCATCGCCATGCCGGCGGGCGTTCCTCTCCGCGAGCAGAGCGAGGTGGCCATGTCCACAGGATCCGCAGGCACGTCGACAGCGACCAGCACCGACTTCCGGGTGATCACCGCCAACATCCAGTCCTTCCCGCCCCAGGCGATCAGCGACGCCCAGGCGCTGGAGGACCTGCGGGCCAACGCCGCCGCGGGCGACATCGTCCTGCTGCAGGAGATCGCGGCGGACTACCGGCCGCTGGTCGCCCAGGCGTTCCCCGAGGCGGAGTGGGAGGTGTTCTTCGGCGCCCCCGACAACAGCGAGCCGATCGCCTTCAGGCGCGACCGGTTCACCCAGCTCCATGCCCAGGCCACGGTGCTGCACCCGCCCGTCGCCAAGGTGCACTTCCGCCGGCACATCACGCACCTCAAGCTGCGCGAGAACACCAGCGGCGTGGAGTTCCACGTGACCAACCTGCACCTGGTCGCGGGTGCCTTCTCGACGCCGCCGCACGAGCCGCGCGCCCTCCGCGTGCGCGAGTGGAACGCCGGGATCGCCAAGCACATCAGCCAGATCGACTCGATCCTGGCCAAGGGCGAGCCGGTGATCGGCGGCGGTGACTACAACCGTCGCCTCGGCAACCACCTGCCGCTGGGCGCGACCATCGACGGCCGCCCGGTGAAGTACGCCGTGGACCAGAAGTCGATCGACCTGCTGTGGTGCGTCGACGGCGACACCCACCGCTGGAACCTGATGGACCGCGAGGTCTTCCCCGGCCGGGAGTCCAAGAACCCCCAGCGCAACAGCGACCACGCGGCGCGGCTCGCGCACGTGCAGCTGAGCACCAACGGCAAGGCCGGCATCCCGTTCTTCGTCCCGGCCCAGCGGCAGGCGGAGCACGACGCACCGGACGGCAGGCCCAAGCCCGCCAAGCACGCCAAGCCGGCCAAGGCCGTGAAGCCCAAGCCCGCGAAGGCGCCCGCCAGGAAGTGGCCGCCGCCGTTCGAGAAGACGGTGTTCGGCGACACGGTCAAGAAGACCGTCGACTGGAAGACCCGAGCCGCGCTCGAGGAGGCCGAGCGGAGACTGGGCTACACCCTGACCATCACGCAGGGCTCCTACAACAACACCGTCGCGGCCTCGGCCAAGACGCACAACTGGGGCGGGGTCGTCGACCTCGCGCCGTTCGACCACGACAACAAGGTCCGGGTGCTGCGCGAGATCGGCTTCGCCGCGTGGTACCGCCCGCGCACCTCGTCGTGGCCGCCGCACATCCACGCCGTGCTCATCGACCACGGCAACCTGCACCCGCAGGCCAAGGCCCAGGTCGACCAGTACCGCAACGGCACCGACGGCCTGGCCTCCCACCGCAAGGACCCGACTCCCCGGCCGAGCCCCATCCCGGTGTTCCAGTACCCGCCCGCGACGCCGCGCGAGGACCAGGTGATCATCCCGGTGGCCAAGCCGGCCAAGCCGGGCAAGGCCGCGCAGCCGGGCAAGCACCCCACAGGGGTCGCGCCCCGGTCGAAGGCCTCGGGGTCGCCGTTCCCGCCGCGACGCACGCTCGACGGCGTCGACACCAGCCACCACCAGCCGGGCAAGCTCGACCTGCGCAAGGCGCAGCTCGCCGGTCTGCGGTTCTGGTACGTCAAGACGACCGACGGCGAGACGCACGTCGACGACACCTACCGCAAGCGGATCAAGGAGGCCCGGCAGGCAGGCGTCCCGGTCGGCTCCTACCACTTCGCGCGTCCCGACGGCGGTGACGCACAGAAGGAGGCCGAGCACTTCCTGACGAGCTCGGAGATCCTGCTCGGCGACATGGTGCCGATGCTCGACCTCGAGGCCCACGCCAAGCTCGAGCGCGCCCAGCTGACCCGGTGGGTCGGCGTCTGGGTGCAGGCGGTGCAGCGCGGTCTCGCCGCGCGTGGCCTCGCCGCGACGCCGATCATCTACACCTCGTTCGACCTCGACGACTCCTTCGGCTGCAAGCTCTGGGTCGCGCGCTACAGCGACGACTTCCGGGCACCGCGCATCCCGCAGCCGTGGCAGCGCGCGGCGATCTGGCAGCACTCCGACGGCAAGGTCGGGCCGATCCGCAACGTGCCGGGCTTCGGCGCCGTCGACGTCGACGCCCTGCACCCCGACCTCCCGCTCGACGCCCTGCGCGTCACGCGGCTGCAGTCCGCTGCCGGCGGTGTGGACGCCGTACGCCGCGAGCTGCTGCTCGCGCGCAAGCGCATCGACGCCGCCCTGGCGGCACTCCCGGAGAGGAAGCCCCGATGACCAGCCCCTGGAACGCCTTCGCGACCCTGCTGCAGGCCCTGCCGCCGAGCATCCGTCGCACGCTCTACTCGATCGTCACCGCCGCCGGTGCCGTCCTCGCCCTCGCCCAGTTCTTCGGCTGGGACTTCGGGATCGACATGGAGAAGGCGCTGGCCTTCTATGCCGTCGTCTCCTCGCCCACCGGAGCGTTGGCGCTGGCCAACGTGAAGCCCAAGGTCGGCGACCAGGCCGGCTTCGACCCCGACTACGACAGCCGCGACTACGACGTCGCGTCGTTCGACGGGTCCGAGTGGGGCGGCGGGGCCGACGCCTGGGAGGAGACGGCCGTCGAGGACGTCGACGAGGAGGGCGCGGTCGACCTGTCGACGGAGCCCTCCGACGAGTCCGAGGAGTCCACCGACGAGTCCGCCGACGAGCGCGCGGACGAGCCCGCCTTCAGCTGAGCCTGCTGGGGGCCTGCGGCCCACTGGCTAGGGTTGCCGCGTGTCCGACTCGGCGAACCTCCAGCTCCCGTGAAGGTCCTGCTGACCGGTTCGGCCGGGTTCATCGGCGGTGCCATCGACCGCGCGCTCACCGAGAGCGGCGACGAGGTCGTCCGCGTCGACGTGATGCTCGACAAGGCGCACGGGTCGGCCACGCCGCCGCGCGGCACCCACCAGGTCGACGTCCGTGACGCCGCGTCGTGGGCGGCTCTGCTCGACGGGGTCGACGTCGTGTGCCACCAGGCCGCGGTCGTCGGCGCGGGGGTGCGCGTCGCGGACCTGCCCGACTACGCCGCGCACAACGACCTCGGCACCGCCGCCCTCCTCGCCACGATGCACGCGGCCGGCGTCGGGCGCCTGGTCCTCGCCTCGTCGATGGTCGTCTACGGCGAGGGTCGCTACACCTGCCCCGAGCACGGCGACCAGTCACCTCCGCCACGCGGGCTCGCGGCGCTCGAGCGCGGCGACTTCGAGAACCGGTGCCCGGTCTGCGACGGACCGCTCGGCTGGGCCCTCGTCGACGAGGACGCGCGGCTCGACCCGCGCAGCTCCTACGCCGCCAGCAAGGTCGCCCAGGAGCACTACGCCTCCGCGTGGGTGCGCCAGGCCGACGCGGCCGCGGTCGCGCTGAGGTACCACAACGTCTACGGACCGGGGATGCCGCGGGACACGCCGTACTCCGGGGTCGCGGCGATGTTCCGCTCCTCCCTGGAGCGCGGCGAGCCGCCGCAGGTCTTCGAGGACGGCGGCCAGATGCGCGACTTCGTCCACGTCGACGACGTCGCCCGCGCCAACGTCGCGGCGATCCGTGCGGTCGCGTCCGCCGAGCCGGGCTCGTTCGCGGCCTACAACGTGGCGTCGGGGCACCCGGTGTCGATCCTCGACGTGGCCCGGCTCGTCGCCGAGGGCACCGGACGCGACATCGCCCCGCAGGTGACCGGAGGCTTCCGCTCCGGCGACGTGCGGCACATCGTGGCGTCGCCGGCACTCGCGAGCCGCGAGCTCGGGTTCACCGCCCAGGTGCTGCCGTCCGAGGGACTGCCGGCGTTCGCGACCGCCCCGCTGCGGGCCTGAGGCTCACCAGACCGTGTAGAGCAGGTGCTGCACCACGAGGGCGGTGACCAGCTGGAGGGCGAGCCCCCAGCGCCGCCACCCGGCCGGCAGCAGCGCGCACGCGACGGTCAGCCACGGCACGAACGGCAGCCAGATGCGCTCGACCTCGGCCTTGCTCATCCCCGAGGCGTCCGCGAGGGCGACCATCGCCACGGCCGCGACCACGAGCAGCCCGGCTGACCGGTCGGTCGACCGGCGCAGGCACGTCAGGCCCGACGCCACCAGCGGTCCCGCGCTCACCGCGAGGCAGGCGAGGTTGGCCCACCACCAGTAGGACAGCGGGCGGTCCGAGGCGACGCCGTCGACGTAGCGCTCGCGCAGGACGGGATAGGCGTCCCACCAGGCGAAGCCGGCCCAGGCGAACACCAGCGCGACGGCCACCGCGACGGCGACCGCGACCGGCAGTGGCCGCCAGGACCTCGCCGCGACCAGCACGGCGATCGCGAGGACCCCCACCAGCGGCATGCCGTAGGAGAGGAACACGCTGAGGCCCAGCAGCAGCCCGGCCAGTGCGGCGAGGGCCCAGGTGCGGCGACCGCTCGACACGGCCGACGCAGCGAGCGCCGCGATCCCCGCGGCGACGACCGCGGCGATGACCGCGTCCGCCGAGACCGCCAGGAACACCGCGGCGGGCGACAGCACCAGGAACGGCGCGGCCCGCCGGGCGACCTGCTCGGACCCGAGCGCCCGCAGGGTCACCAGCACCGACACCGCGATGGTCGCGGCCACGACGGTGACGACCACGCCCGCGGCGAGGTCACCGCCCAGCCCGACCCGCACGAGGGCGACGAAGAGCAGCAGCATCGCCGGCGGGTGGCCGGCGACGTGCGTCGGCCAGGCGCCGTCGGAGTCCAGGGGCATGCGGTCGACGTAGGTGTGCAGCAGGGTGGACACGTCGTCGACCTGGCGTGCGGTGCGGAGGTACTCGTAGGGGTTGCCCAGCACGCGCGAGAGCCCGTCTCCCCCGTCGACGAGCGCGAGGGCGAGCAGCCAGGCCAGCCCGGCGGCGTACGACGCGAGCAGCAGCCGGCGCCACGGGAGGCGCTCGGCCAGGTCGGCGGCGTGGCGCCACCCGAGCAGGGCGATCAGCAGCGCGGGGATGGTGCCGGGCCCGACCTTGGGCGACCAGTAGCCGTGCAGCGGCGGCACCTCGTCCGTGCGGGCGCTGCGGGGTGCGCGGCTGGCGACGTCCCAGTCGAGCAAGTGCGGCAGGGCGAAGGCGAGCACGAGGAGGACGGCGGTCCCGAGCAGCACGATCCACGGGCCACGGGCTCGCGTCCCACCCGTGGCCGTCATGGCTCCGACCCTAGGCGGCCGGGCCCCACGCACCGACGCGTCGGGCCGGTGTCACCGGACCGTAAGAACTGGGACGGCCGTTCCGGACCCTGACCTGCCTAGGGTCGGGACATGGCCATCGACTGCGACCTCGTGCTCCCGTGCAAGGACGAGGCCGCGGCCCTCCCCGACCTCCTGCGACGCGTGCCTCCGGGCTTCGCGGTCATCGTCGTCGACAACGGCTCGACCGACGACACCGCCGCCGTCGCGCGCTCGCTGGGCGCGACCGTGGTGAACGAGTCCGTGCCCGGGTACGGCGCTGCTGTGCACACAGGACTCCTCGCAGCGACGAGCGAACACGTGGCGTTCATGGACGGCGACGGGTCCTTCGACGCCGCCGATCTCGTGCCGCTGCTGGACGACGTGCGCTCCGGCCGTGCCGACCTCGCCGTCGGACGGCGTCGCCCCACGGGCCGCGGGGTGTGGCCCTGGCACGCGCGCCTGGGCAACGGCCTGGTCGTCTGGTGGCTGCGCCGCCGCATCGACATGGCTGCCCACGACATCGCTCCGATGCGGGTCTGCCGCCGCGACGCCCTGCTGGCCCTCGACGTGCGCGACCGGCGGTTCGGCTATCCCGTCGAGCTGCTGCAGAAGGCGACCCTGGCGGGCTGGCGCGTGGCCGAGCACGACGTCGCCTACCACCCCCGCGCCGCGGGCACGCGGTCCAAGGTCTCCGGCTCCGTGCGCGGCACCGCGCGGGCGGCCCGGGACTTCTGGAAGGTGCTCGCGTGACGCGGGCCCTGGTCGTCGCCAAGGCCCCGGTGCCCGGGACGGTGAAGACCCGGCTCGGCGCCGACGTCGGCATGCAGGTCGCGGCGGAGGTCGCCGCCGCCGCGCTGATCGACACGCTGCAGGCCTGCCGCGAGGCCTTCGGGCCGGACCGCTGCCTGCTCGCCCTGGCCGGGGACCTGGACGAGGCCGAGCGCCGCCACGAGCTGCACGAGGCCCTCGACGGCTGGACGGTCTTCCCCCAGCGCGGGACCGGCCTCGCCGAGCGGCTGGCCGGCGCCCACGCCGACGCCGGTCCCGACGGGCCGTTGCTCCAGGTCGGCATGGACACCCCGCAGCTCGGTGTCCCCCACCTCCACGACGCCGCCGCCGCGCTCGCGGAGGCCGACGCGGTCCTCGGCCCCGCGCACGACGGGGGCTGGTGGCTGCTCGGTCTGCACGCCCGCGACGCCGGCGCGGAGCTGCGCGAGGTCGCGATGTCCGCCCCGACGACGTACGACGACACGCGGCGCGCGCTCGAGGACGCCGGCCTGAGCGTGCGCACCACGGCGGTGCTGCGCGACGTCGACACCGTGCACGACGCCGACCTGGTCGCCGCGGAGGCCGCGCACACCGAGTTCGCGAGGGCCTGGTCGGGGGTCCGCCGATGAGCTCGCTGGAGACCGTCCTCGCCCTCGACGACTGGACGCACCCGGCGGACGAGAGCGACCTGGCCATGCTGGCGCTCTGCGAGGGGCCGACCCTGGACGTCGGGTGCGGCCCGGGGCGGCTGACCGAGGCCCTGACCCTGCTCGGCCACGTCGTGCTCGGCATCGACGTCACGCACGAGGCGGTGGGCCACACCGTGCAGCGCGGCGGCTCGGCGATCCGGCGCGACGTGTTCTCACCGCTGCCGGCCGAGGGCCGCTGGTCGACGGCACTGCTGGCCGACGGCAACGTCGGCATCGGCGGCGACCCGGTCGCGCTGCTGCGGCGGCTGGCCCACGTGCTCGACCCCCGGGGGCGGATCGTGGTGGAGGTCGCCGCTCCCGGCACCCGGCGCGCTCACGGCTGGGCGACGCTGCACGACCGCGGACGTGTCGCCCACCGGTTCCCGTGGTGCGTGCTCGGGGTCGACGACCTGCCCCACGTCGCTCACGAGGCGGGCCTGGAGGTCGCCTCGGTGCTGAGCCACGCACGGCGTTGGTTCGCGGTCGTCGAGGTGCCGCGGTGAGGCCGCCGCGGCCGCCGGCCCCCGAGGACTTCACCTCGCGGCTGCGCAGCGCGGCGGTCGCCGCACGCGTCGGGCTGTGGCTGGGGATCTGCTTCGGGATCTGCTTCCTCACCGGGCTGATCAGCCACTACGCCCAGGAGCCGGGCCACCCGGTGCCGTTCCCGGCGAGCCCGGCCTGGGGCTACCGCCTCACCCAGGGCCTCCACGTGGTCACGGGCACCGCGTCGGTGCCGCTGCTGCTGGTCAAGCTGTGGAGCGTCTATCCCCGGCTCTTCCTCCGGCCGCCGCGGCAGCTGCGGGCCCTGGCGGTCGACGGGCTCGAGCGCGCGTCGATCGGGGTCCTCGTCGCCGCCGCGATCTTCCAGGTCGCGTCCGGGCTGGCCAACTCCGCGCAGTGGTATCCCTGGGCGTTCTCCTTCCGCACCACCCACTACGCCATCGCGTGGGTCGCGATCGGCGCCCTCCTGGTGCACATCGCGGTCAAGCTGCCGATCATCCGTGGCGCGCTGGGCGCCGACGTCGACGACACGGCGTACGACCGGCCCTCGGCGACGCGCGCGAGCGTCCTGTCGCGGCGCGGACTGCTGCGCACGACCTGGGCCGCGGCCGGCGTCGCGGTGCTGGCCACGGCCGGCGCCACGGTCCCTGCGCTGCGGCGGGTGTCGGTGCTCGCGACCCGCTCGGGCGACGGGCCGGGCGGGGTGCCGATCAACAAGTCGGCCCGCGCGGCCGGCGTCACCGTGACGGCGCTGGACCCGGCGTTCGTCCTCACGCTCGTGAACGGCGACCGCACGATGCGGCTCAGCCGTGACGACCTGCTCGCGCTCGACCAGCACGAGGAGACGCTGCCGATCGCGTGCGTCGAGGGCTGGAGCGCGTCCGGCACGTGGGGCGGGGTGCGGGTGCGCGACCTCCTCGACCTGGTCGAGGCGCCCCCGGGCAGCACCGTCGAGGTCACGTCCCTGCAGCAGTCGGGGGCCTTCCGGCGCAGCACCCTGCAGGACAGCTTCACCGACGACCAGCGGACCCTGCTCGCGCTGGCGCTGGACGGCGAGCCGTTGTCGATCGACCACGGCTTCCCCGCCCGCGTCATCGCACCCAACCGGCCGGGCGTCCTCCAGACCAAGTGGGTCGAGCGGATCGAGGTCGTGTGATGAGGGGTCGCCTGGTCCTGGGTGCCGTCGGTGCGCTCGTCGCGGCGTACGGCGCGTTCCTGCTGCTCAGCCGTCAGGACCTCGGCCAGCTGGTCGGTGCCGCCGTCTGGCTGGCGTCGGGGGTCGTGCTGCACGACTTCGTGCTGGCGCCGATCGTGCTGGTGCTGGTCGGGGCCGGGTCGCTGGTGACCCCTGCCCACGCCCGGGTGCCCGTCGTCGTCGGGCTGGTCGTGCTCGGGTCCACCACGCTGCTGGCGATCCCGGTGCTGGGCCGCTTCGGCGCGCGCGAGGACAACGCGACGCTGCTCGACCGTGACTACGTCGCGGGGTGGCTGGCGTTCGCCGCCCTCGTGGTGCTGGCGGTCGTAGTGTCGACGCTGCTGCGCGCGAGACGGAGGTGAGCATGGCCAGGGTGGTGGTCGTCGACGACGACGCGACCGTGCGTGAGGTGGTCGTGAGCTATCTCCACGCCGCCCAGCACGAGGTGGTCGAGGCCCCGGACGGCGAGACGGCGCTCGCGCTGTGCTCGCAGGCGCCCGTCGACCTCGTCGTGCTCGACCTGATGCTGCCCGGCCTCGACGGCATCGAGGTCTGTCGCCGTCTGCGTGAGGACAGCGACGTCCCGGTGATCATGCTGACCGCGCTGGGCGAGGAGACCGACCGCGTGATGGGGCTGGAGGTCGGGGCCGACGACTACGTCACCAAGCCGTTCAGCCCGCGCGAGCTGGTGCTGCGCGTGGACTCCGTGCTGCGTCGCGCCAGCGCCGTCCCGTCCGCACCCCGCCGGCTCGTCGACGGCGACCTGGTCCTCGACGAGGCCCGGCACGAGGTGTCCCGCGACGGCGCCGTCCTCGCCCTGACCGGCCGGGAGTTCGACCTGCTCCGCTTCCTGCTCACCCATCCCGGCACCGCGTTCTCCCGGGAGGACCTGCTCGAGCAGGTGTGGGGCTGGTCCTTCGGCGACCACTCGACCGTGACCGTCCACGTCCGCCGGCTGCGCGAGAAGATCGAGATCGACCCGACCGCCCCGCAACGCCTCCAGACGGTGTGGGGCGTCGGCTATCGCTGGGAGGCGACTGCGTGAACGGTGACCAGGTCCAGATCATGCTGGTGTCCGTCGGCTGCGCCGCGGCCGTCGGCGTGATCGGTCTCGGGCTGGCCTGGACGATCCGGCGCGCCCCGATCCTGTGGCAGCTCGCCCTCGTGGTCGTCATCGCCATCGGAGCCGTGCTGGCCGGCACCGCGGCCGTGTCGCGGATGATGTTCATCTCGGGCCACGACCGCGACGTCGTCAGCCTCGTCATGGGGGTCTCGGGTGCGGTCTCGCTGCTCGTCGCCCTGGCCGTCGGTGCCGCCATCCGGCGCTGGAGCGAGGCGCTGCGCCGCGACGCGAGCCGCCTCGACGCGCACGGGTCGTTCGTCGGCGGCCACCGCGGTCCGAGCGAGCTGGCGTCGCTCTCGGACGAGCTCGCCCGCACCAGCGCGCGGCTGGAGGAGTCGCGCCTGCGCGAGGCACGGCTCGAGGCTGCGCGGCGCGAGCTGGTCTCGTGGGTCTCCCACGACCTGCGCACCCCGCTCGCCGGCATGCGCGCGATGACCGAGGCCCTCGAGGACGGGCTGGCCGACGACCCGGCGCGCTACCACCGGCAGATCCGCGCCGAGGTCGACCGCATGGTGCGGATGGTCGACGACCTCTTCGAGCTGTCGCGGATCCACGCCGGCGTCCTGAGCATGTCGCCCGAGCCGGTGGCGCTGCGCGACCTGGTCAGCGAGGCCATCGCCGGCGCCGACCCGGTCGCCAGGGCGCGGTCCGTCAGGCTCGGCGGCCGGGTCGAGGAGGGCGTCGAGGTCGTCGCCGACGCGGTCGGCCTGTCGCGCGTGATGACCAACCTGATCATGAACGCGATCCGGCACACGCCCGCCGACGGCAGCGTCGAGATCACCGCGCGGACTGTGCCCGACGGCGTCGAGCTGAGCGTCGCCGACGAGTGCGGCGGCCTGTCCGAGGACGACATGCACCGCGTCTTCGACGTGGCCTGGCGGGGCGCCCACGCTCGGACCCCCGAGCTCCACACCAGCGGCGGTGCGGGCCTCGGCCTCGCCATCGTCAAGGGCATCGTGGACGCGCACCGGGGCGTCGTACGCGTGGAGAACGTGCCGGCCGCGGACGCACCGGGTGCGGCCGGCTGCCGCTTCCTGGTGACCCTGCCGGGCTGACGCTGCCCGGCTCGCGGGGTCAGCGGTCGATCAGCCGCTGCATCGCCTCGGGATAGCGGTCGCCGACGATCTGGGCCTGGGCCGAGGCGCGGTCGAGCTCGGCGAGGTCGTCGGCGTCGAGCTCGAGGTCGGCCGAGCCGAGGTTCTCGTCGAGACGCTCGAGGCGTCGCGTGCCCGGGATCGGCACGATCCACGGCTGCTGCGCGAGCAGCCACGCGAGCGCGACCTGGCCGACGGAGGCCTGCTTGCGCTCGGCCACCGTGCGCACCTGGTCGACGAGGGCGAGGTTGGCCTCGAGCACCTCGCGGTCGAAGCGCGGCAGGGTCGCGCGGATGTCGCCCTCGCCGAAGGTCGTGTCGGCGGTGACCTGGCCGGTGAGGAAGCCGCGACCCAGCGGGCTGAACGGCACGAAGCCGATGCCGAGCTCGGCGAGCGCGGGCAGGATCTGCTCCTCGGGCTCGCGCCAGAACAGCGAGTACTCGCTCTGCAGCGCGGTCACCGGCTGCACGGCGTGGGCGCGGCGGATGGTCTCGACGCCGGCCTCGGACAGGCCGAAGTGCCGCACCTTGCCGGCCTCGATCAGCTCCTTGACGGTGCCGGCGACGTCCTCGATCGGCACGCTCGGGTCGACGCGGTGCTGGTAGAGCAGGTCGATCGTGTCCGTGCGCAGCCGGCGCAGCGAGCCGTCGACGGCCGCGCGGATGTTGTCGGGGCGGCTGTTGACGCCACCGTCCTGGCGGCCGTCCTCGTCGTAGGAGAAGCCGAACTTGGTGGCGATGACGACGTCGTCGCGCACGGGCGCGAGCGCCTCGCCGACGAGCTCCTCGTTGTGCCGCGGGCCATAGACCTCAGCGGTGTCGAACAGCGTCACGCCGCGGTCCACGGCAGCGCGCAGGAACTCGATCATCTCCTCGCGGGGCGGTCGCGGCCCGAAGGCCTGGCTCATCCCCATGCAGCCGAGGCCGAGCGGGGAGACGGTGAGGTCGGTGCCGAGAGTGCGTGGGTGCATGTGGCGTGAAACAAGCGATTCATGCGCGACATTCCGGCGTTACCGGACGGTCATCTGAGTTGTCCACGATGACCGCAGGGAACCCACCGACTCGACTTGGGAGAGAACGTGAGCACTGTCAGCACCTTCGACGCGGGCCGCCCGCCGGCCAACGACCACCGTCTGGAGCGGGAGGCCGCCCGGACCCGCAACCTGACCACCCTGCTGTCCACCCGCGAGGACCTCGCCGGTGTCCACGGCCCGGCCGACTTCGCCGTCGAGGCGGTCAGCTGGGGGATCTGAGGGGCGCCCTGACCGAGGTCAGGAGCGGGACCGGAAGAACCGCATGAGGCGCGGCAGGTAGTCGCGCAGCGCCCGATCGCCGTACGCCCAGGCGTGGGTGCCGACGGTCCAGCTGTGCCAGCCGATCGGCACACCTGCCTGCTGCGCCGCGTCGCGGAAGCAGAGGTTCGACTGGTGGAGGATCGCCTCCATCCCGGCCGTCCCCGCGACGGCCGGGTCGCCGTAGTCGGCCTCCCCCGGGACGCCCTCGCTGGTGTAGAGGTCGACCTTGGTGTCGCGCAGGCGGCGGACCTGGGTGCCGGGGTCGTGGGCGGCCCAGTTCGCCGCGTCGGTGACCGGGTCACCGAACGGCGCGAACGGCTGCACCTGGTTGAGGCCGGTCATGATCCCGCTGATCAGGGAGATCGAGCCGACCCGGCACTGCTCCCCGTGCCAGATGTCGACGGCGCCGGAGAACGACGCGGCGGCGCCGTAGAGCCGCGGGTGCCGGGCGGCGTACGACATCGAGCCGAAGCCGCCCTGCGAGATCCCGACGATCGCGCGACCGTCACGTGACCGGACGGTGCGGAACCGCTGGTCGACCCAGCCGACGAGCTCGCGGGTGTGGAAGGTCTCCCAGTTCGCGACGCCGCGGCTGGTCGACCGGTCCACCCAGTCGGTGTAGAAGCCGCCGCCGTCGGCGTCGTAGGTCCCGTCGGGGATCACGACGATCAGCGGCAGGTCGCGGGTCAGGGCGACGGTGTGGATGTTCTTCAGCCAGACGTCGGCGCGGTTGCTCGTGCCGGGCAGGGCGTAGAGGACCGGGTAGCGCCGCTTCGGGTGCTGGCGGTAGCCGGTGGGCAGGACGACGTGCACCTTGAGCGGGGTGGTCGCCGACCGCTCGAGCGAGGGCGTGCGGACCGTGAAGCTGGTGACGCGCGGCTCCGGGCGCTCGGTGCGCAGCACGGTGATCGCGCTCGCCGTCCCCGCGGTGGGTGTGGTCGTGGCCGCCGCGGGCGCAAGCAGCCCTGCGCCCAGCGCCAGACAGGTCGCCGCCAGCATCGTTCTCACGAACGTGACAACGGCTCAGATCCGGTCGGGTCACGCTCACGACCGGAGCAGGGGACCGAGACGCTCGGCCAGCTCCTCCTCCGTCGTGCCGTGCACGTCGCGCACGACCACGCCCTCCGGCGTGATCTCGAACGTCGCGAGGTCGGTGTAGACGCGGTCGATGCAGCCGACCCCCGTGAGGGGATAGGTGCACTCCGGCACGAGCTTGGGTGAGCCGTCCTTGCCGAACAGCGTCATCGTGACCCACACGCGCTTGGCCCCGATCGCGAGGTCCATCGCGCCACCGACGGCCGGTATCGCGTCCGCGGCTCCGGTCGACCAGTTGGCCAGGTCGCCGGTCGCGGAGACCTGGAAGGCGCCGAGCACGCAGACGTCGAGGTGACCGCCGCGCATCATCGCGAAGGAGTCGGCGTGGTGGAAGTACGCCGCCCCGGGCAGCTCGGTGACCGGCTGCTTGC
>CAZKZQ010000029.1:0-23131 GCA_964557235.1 uncultured Nocardioidaceae bacterium | reverse complement strand
CCACCGGCCAGATGAAGTACAACCTGGCGACCCTCGCCGAGCTGCGCGTCTTCCAACCGCTCGACTACACCCTCGAGCTCGACGGCGAGGTCCGGCGCGTCACGGCGATGATGGTCGCGGTCGGCAACGGCCCGTCCTTCGGCGGCGGACTGCGCATCACCGAGGGCGCCGACCTGACCGATGGCATGCTGGACGTGGTGTTCTTCCACCCGATCACCAAGCCCGACCTGGTGCGCACCTATCCCAAGCTGTTCAAGGCCACCCACCGCGACCACCCGGCCTACGAGCACCACCGCGCGCGGACCGTCAGCGTCGCGGCGCCCGGCATCACGGCGTACGCCGACGGCGAGCGCCTCGGCCCGCTGCCGCTGACCGTCACCTCCGAGCCGGCCGCGCTCAAGGTGCTCGTCGGCCCCAGGCCGCTGGCGGGGATCGCGCATGGATGAGTCCCCGGCGGAGCGCTACGCCCGCTTCCGGCGCGAGCAGCCGCACCCCGTCCTCGCCGACTTCCGCGGGCTCTACGACTTCGACCTCGACGACTTCCAGGTCCGCGCGTGCCAGGCGGTCGAGGAGGGCGACGGCGTGCTCGTGGCCGCGCCCACCGGGTCCGGCAAGACGCTGGTCGGCGAGTTCGCCGTGCACCTCGCGCTGTCGCAGGGGCGCAAGGCGTTCTACACCACGCCGATCAAGGCGCTGTCCAACCAGAAGTACGCCGACCTGGTGAAGCGCTACGGGCAGGACAAGGTCGGCCTGCTCACGGGGGACAACTCGGTCAACGGCGAGGCGCCCATCGTCGTGATGACGACCGAGGTGCTGCGCAACATGCTCTACGCCGGGTCGCGCACCCTGACCGACCTCGGGTTCGTGGTGATGGACGAGGTGCACTACCTCGCCGACCGCTCCCGTGGCGCGGTGTGGGAGGAGGTGATCATCCACCTGCCCGAGTCGGTGGCGGTGATCTCGCTCAGCGCGACCGTCTCCAACGCCGAGGAGTTCGGCGAGTGGCTGGCCACCGTGCGCGGCTCGACGACCACGATCGTCGAGGAGACCCGGCCGGTCCCGCTCTACCAGCACGTCATGGTCGGGCGGCGGATGTACGACCTGTTCGACGGGGACGGCGACGACGGGCCGGAGGCCAAGGTCAACCCCGAGCTCGTCCGCATCGCCCGCGACGACTGGGCGCACCGACGCATCAAGGACCACCGCACGCCCAAGGGCCGCGGCAAGACACCCCGCGCCGCCGGTGGGGGCCGCCCGGGTCGCGCGATGCTGCCCTCGCGGTTCGACGTGGTCGACCGGCTCGACCGCGACGCCCTGCTCCCCGCGATCTACTTCATCTTCAGCCGGGTCGGCTGCGACGCCGCGGTGACGCAGTGCCTGAGCGCCAACCTGCGGCTGACCAGCCCGCAGGAACGCGACGAGATCTTCCGGTTCGTCGAGGAGCGCTGCGCCGACCTGCCCCAGGAGGACCTCGCCGTCCTGGGCTACCACGACTTCCTCGACGGGCTCACCCGCGGCGTCGCGGCCCACCACGCCGGCATGCTGCCGCGGTTCAAGGAGTGCGTGGAGGAGCTGTTCTCCGCCGGCCGGTGCAAGGTCGTCTTCGCCACCGAGACCCTCGCGCTCGGCATCAACATGCCCGCCCGCTCGGTCGTGATCGAGAAGCTCGTGAAGTGGAACGGCGAGACCCACGCCGACATCACGCCGGGGGAGTACACCCAGCTCACCGGCCGCGCCGGCCGCCGTGGCATCGACGTCGAGGGTCACGGCGTCGTCCTCTGGGCGCCCGGGATGGAGCCGCGCACCGTGGCGGGGCTCGCGTCGACGCGGACCTATCCGCTCCGCTCGTCGTTCCAGCCGTCGTACAACATGGCGGTCAACCTCGTGCACCAGTTCGGCCGTGCGACCGCGCGCGAGCTGCTGGAGTCGTCGTTCGCGCAGTTCCAGGCCGACAAGGCGGTCGTCGGGCTGGCCCGCCAGCTGCGCAAGGCCGAGGAGGGGCTCAGCGGCTATGCCGAGGCCGCGACCTGCCACCTCGGCGACTTCCTGGAGTACGCCGCCCTGAGGCGCCGGCTCAGCGACACCGAGGCAGCGGCCGCCCGCGCCCGCCGTACCGACCGGAGGGACGAGGTGGTCGCCTCGCTCGACGCGCTCAAGCCCGGTGACGTGATCCAGGTGCCGACCGGGAAGTACTCCGGCTGGGCGATCGTGGTCGACCCCGGCACCAGGGCCGACCGCGAGGACCCCCGGCCCTACGTGCTCACCCTCGACCGGCAGGCCCGCCGGCTCGGGATGATCGACTTCGACCGGCCGATCCGGCCCGCCGACCGGATGCGGGTGCCGCGCAACTTCAACGGGCGCAACCCGCAGTCGCGGCGCGACCTCGCCTCGGCGCTCAAGGAGCGGGTGAAGGGGCTCGACCCCGGCTCGCCCAACCAGCGCCGCAAGCGGGCCGCCGCCGACCCGACCCGCGGGGCCACCGAGGAGGAGATCACCCGCATCCGCGCGGCCCTGCGCGCCCACCCGTGCCACGGCTGCGAGGACCGCGAGTCGCACGCCCGCTGGGCCGAGCGCCACCACAAGCTGTCGCGCGAGACCGAGGCGCTGCGGCGGCGGATCGAGTCGCGCACCAACACCATCGCGCGGCAGTTCGACCGGGTGTGCGACGTGCTCACCTCGCTCGGCTACCTCTCGCCCGAGGGCGAGGTGACCGACGCCGGGCGGGTGCTCAGCCGGGTCTACACCGAGCTGGACCTCGTCGTCGCCGAGTCGCTGCGCACCGGGCTGTGGGACGGTCTCACCGCGCCCGACCTCGCCGCTGCCCTGTCGGTGCTCGTCTACGAGTCGCGACGCGCCGACGACCAGACCTCGCCGCGGCCCCCGCGCGGGGAGGTGCGCGACCGCATCGCCGAGATGGTGCGGCTGTGGGGCCGGCTCTCGCGCACCGAGAAGGACCACCGCGTCGACTTCCTCCGCTCGCCCGACCTCGGCTTCGCCTGGGCGGCGCAGAGCTGGGCCTCCGGCGCCCCGCTCGACGAGGTGCTCACCGAGACCGACCTCGCGGCCGGCGACTTCGTGCGCTGGATGAAGCAGGTGCTCGACCTGGCCGGCCAGGTCTCCGACGCCGCGCCCACCCGCGAGCTCCGCACGACCGCGCGCGAGGCGGTGGGCCTGCTCCGCCGCGGGGTGGTGGCCTACTCCTCGATGGCGGAGTGAGGGCCCTCAGTCGGCGACGGGCCGGCCCTCGTAGGGCGTCGACAGCACGATCGTGGTGCGCGTTGAGACGTTGGCCGCCGAGCGGATGCGCGCGAGGAGGTTCTCCAGGTCCGAGGGCGTCGCCACCCGGATCTTGAGCATGTAGGACGCGTCGCCGGCGACCGACCAGCACGACTCGATCTCCGGGATGTCCTTGAGCCGGTCGGGGGAGTCGTCGGGCTGCGAGGCGTCGATCGGGCGGATGGAGATGAACGCGGTCAGCGGCAGGCCGATCGCGTCGTAGTCGAGCACCGCGGTGTAGGAGCGGATCAGGCCGCGGCTCTCGAGCCGCTTGACGCGCTGGTGCACCGCTGAGGTCGACAGGCCGGTGGCCTTGCCGAGATCGGTGAAGGACATCCGCCCGTCAGCCGCGAGCAGCCGCAGGATCGCCCGATCTGTGTCTTCCACGGAGGCCACCCTAGCCACCCGGGACCTCGCCGGGGGAGGCTCGCCGCGCCGCGGACGTGGCCTAGGCTCCCGGGCATGGCAGCACACGAGGCAGCGTCCGGACCAGACCGACCCGAGCGCCTCATGCTGCTCGACACCGCCTCGCTCTACTTCCGTGCGTTCTTCGGCGTCCCGGACACCTTCACCGCCCCCGACGGCACGCCCGTCAACGCCGTGCGCGGCCTGCTGGACTTCATCAGCCGGCTGACGGGGGAGTACGCCCCCACGCACCTGGTCTGCTGCTGGGACAACGACTGGCGCCCGCAGTGGCGGGTCGACCTCCTGCCGTCCTACAAGGGGCACCGCGTCGTCGCGCCCAGAGCCGACGCCCCCGACATCGAGGAGGTGCCGGACCCCCTGGAGGCCCAGATCCCGGTGATCCTCGAGGTGCTCGAGGCCTTCGGGATCGCGGTCGTCGGGGCCGACGGCTACGAGGCCGACGACGTGATCGGCTCCCTGGCCAGCCAGGCGTCGATGCCCGTCGACATCGTCACCGGTGACCGCGACCTGTTCCAGCTGGTCGACGACGAGCGCGGCGTGCGCGTGCTCTACGTCGCCCGGGGCGTCCGGCTGCACGAGAGGGTCGACGAGGCCTGGGTCAAGGACAAGTACGGCATCCACGCCCACCAGTACGCCGACTTCGCCACCCTGCGCGGCGACGCCTCCGACGGGCTCCCGGGGGTCGCCGGCATCGGGGAGAAGACCGCGATGACGCTGCTCAACCGCTTCGGCGACATCGAGTCCCTGCGCGCGGCGCTGGACGACCCCGAGGCCGACCTCGCCCCCGGCCCGCGGCGCAAGCTCGCCGACGCGGCGGACTACCTCGAGGTGGCGCCGACCGTGGTCCGCGTGGCTCGCGACCTCGACCTCGGCGAGGGCGACCTGCGGCTGCCCCGCACCCCGGCCGACCCGGCGCGGATCATCGAGCTGGCCGGCCGCTGGGGACTGGACAGCCCCGTCGCCCGGCTGGTCGACACCCTCACCGACCTCTGATCAGTCCGGCAGCCGCAGTCGCCGATCGGCCGCCGCGTCGAGCAGGTCCTCGGTCGTGAGCCGGAGCGCGTCCGTCGCGGTGCCGTTGTTGCCGAACGACGTCGTGGCATAGAGCGAGACGACCGTCCCGTCCTCGTGGCGGACGGAGACCAGCAGGTCCGAGCCGTCGGTCCACGACCGCGCCTCGAGCCCGCGGAAGGGCTCGCGCGGTTCGGCTGTGACGCCGACGAATCCGGCGATGTCGTTCCACCGCGTGCCGACCATGAGCTGCAGCATCCCGCCGCCGTTCCAGTCGTACTTGCTGCCGACCGCCTCGCCGCCGGACTGCGAGTTCTGGGCCCAGCGGACCTGGTCCCCGAGGTGCTCGGCCAGCACGTCGCGCCAGGCACGCAGGATCGGGACCGCCTCCTCGTAGTTCGCGGGCGGGAGCGGCCGGCCCGAGGGGCTCGGGTCGGGCGCGTCCGGGGTGGTGGTCGGGCCGTCGGAGACGGACGCGACCGGGGGTTCGACGGACGGCGTCGGGGCAGCCGGCGTCGCCGAGGACCCGGCGAACTGCGGGGCGGAGCGGCCGTCCCACGATCCCTGGAACAGCAGCGCGGTCCCCACGGTCGCGGTCAGGACGAGCCCCGCGGCGGAGAGCCCGACGTTGCGGGACCGCAGACGGGCCTGACCGCGCGCGACGTCGTCGCGGACGTCGTACGCCGGGGCGGGGATGCGGGTCAGCAGGTCCTCGAGGTCGCGCTCACTCATGGGAGGTCCTCTCCTCGGCGGTGTCGGAGATGTCGGCGGGGGTCAGCAGGTGGCGCAGGCGTTGCAGCGCGTCGGAGGTCTGGCTCTTGACCGTGCCGGTCGAGACGCCCAGGGTGTCGGCGGTCTCCTCGACGGAGAGCCCCCACAGGTGCCGCAGTGCCACGACCCGGCGCTGGCCGGGCGCGAGCGTGCTCAGGGCGTCGTGCAGGTCGAGCAGCACGTCGCTGTCGGGGCCTGCGCTGGTGAGCTCGACCCCGTCGAGGTCGGCGTGCTCACGACGGCGCCGCAGGCGGTCGACGTTGGCGTTGACCAGCATGCGGCGGACGTAGCCGTCGACGGAGTCCATGCGCTCCACCCGCGGCCAGCGGACGTAGAGCCGGGTCAGCACCTGCTGGACGAGGTCCTCGGCCTGGTGGTGGTCGCCGGTGAGGACGTACGCCGTGCGGTACATCAGCGCGCGTCGCGCCGCGACGTAGTCGACGTAGCCCGCCCGATCGGCCATCGTTCCCTCCCCGCTCCCCGAGGTGCCTCAGCACCCTGTCACGGGTAGAACGCCGGGGTCGCGGACTCGGTTGGGCCGGTCGGCGATCTTTCAGCCGACGAGGGAGCGGAGCTCGCCCACGAAGGCGTCGACGTCGTCCTCGGTGGTGTCGAAGGAGCACATCCAGCGGCGCTCGCCGCGGGCGGCGTCCCAGTCGTAGAACCGGAACCGCTTGCGCAGCTGCTCGGTGACGTCGTCCGGCACGATCACGAAGACGCCGTTGGCCTCGACGGGCTGGGTGATCTCGATGCCGGGCAGGCCGCGGACTCCGTCGGCCAGCCGCTGGGCCATGGCGTTGGCGTGCGACGCCGAGCGGAGCCAGAGGTCGCCTTCATAGAGCGCGATCAGCTGCGCGGAGAGGAAGCGCATCTTGGAGGCGAGCTGCATCGACATCTTGCGGAGGAAGATCAGCCCCTCGGACGCGGTCGGGTCGAGCACGACCACGGCCTCGCCGGCGAGCATGCCGTTCTTGGTGCCGCCGAAGGACACCACGTCGACGCCGACGTCGGTGGTGAAGGCACTGATCGGCACACCGAGGGAGGCGGCCGCGTTGGAGATGCGGGCGCCGTCGAGGTGCACCCGCATGCCGCGCTCGTGGGCGTGGTCGCAGATCGCGGCGATCTCCTCGGGCGTGTAGGCCGTGCCGAGCTCGGTGGTCTGCGTGATCGAGACGACCAGCGGCTGGGCGCGGTGCTCGTCGCCCCAGCCCCACGCCTGCTGGTCGATCAGGGCCGGGGTCAGCTTGCCGTCGGGGACGTCGACGGTGAGCAGCTTGATGCCGCCCATGCGCTCGGGGGCGCCGTTCTCGTCGCAGTGGATGTGGGCGTTGCTCGAGCACACCACCGCACCCCAGCGCGGCAGCATCGACTGCAGCGCGACCACGTTGGCGCCGGTGCCGTTGAACACCGGGAACGCCTCGACGGGGCGGCCGAAGTGGCCGGCCAGCACCTCCTGGAGGCGCTCGGTGTAGACGTCCTCGCCGTAGGAGACCTGGTGGCCGCCGTTGGCGGCGGCGATCGCCTCGAGGACCTCGGGGTGCACGCCGGAGTAGTTGTCCGAGGCGAAGCTGCGCAGCTGGGGATCGTGGAGCGATGCGGTCACGCCGCGACCCTACGTGAGCGGCACGCGGTCGCCGTTGCCGTGGGCCCCGCCCACGACGTCCGCGATCGCGCGACCCAGGTCGGCGACGTCGGTGAAGCCCGGGAACTTGCGCTCGGGCGACTCCTCGCGCATCTGCGGGGTGAGCAGCGCCTTGACCACCAGGGTCACCGCGGCGGCGCCGGAGTCGCCGAAGGAGTCGGCGAGCGCCTGCATCCACGCCTCGGCACCGGCCTTGGCGGTGGCGTAGTTGGCGTTGCCGGCGGTCGGCTTGCCCGCCGCGGCCGCGGACACGATCACGACCCGGCCCTGCGCGGCGACCAGGTCGTCGTGGAAGGCCAGCGTCGTGTGCCGCAGGGTGTCGAGCAGCATCGAGGACAGGAAGCGCCAGTCGTCGTCGGTGTTGTCGGTGAAGCCCTTGCCACCGCGCCAGCCACCGATCAGGTGCACCAGCCCGGCGACCGGTCCGGTCGCGCGGATCTCGGCCGCAAGGGCCTCGACGGCGGCGTGGTCCGTCGCGTCCACGGCGTACGACGACGTGCCCGGCACGTCGGGCGCCCGCAGGTCCACCGCCGCGACGGGGTGACCCGCCTCGACCAGGGCCGCGCAGACCGCGCGTCCCGCGGCACTGCCGGCTCCGACGACGACCACCGTCGCGCGCTGCTCACTCACCCGTGATCCCTCTCGTCGACTCCACCACGGGACCCATCTTCTTCGACAGCGCCTCGTAGAACATCGACAGGGGGAACTCGTCGTCGAGCACCGCGTCGGTCAGGCCCTTGAGCGGCCCGTCGAGCGGCAGGGCGTCGGCACCCTTGGCCCACGTCGAGGCGGGGTGCGGGGTGAGCGTGGAGGAGACCAGCGCGTAGGCAGCCAGCCAGTGCGCGATCTTGGGCCGGTCGATGGAACGCCAGTAGAGCTCGTCCACCGCGCTGCTCAGCTCGAGCACGGCGTCGGCGACGCGGTCCCACTCCACGGAGAGCCGGTTGTCGGTCCAGTTGAGCACCCGGCGCTGGTGCAGCCAGGCGAAGAGCAGCTGGCCGCCGAGCCCGTCGTAGTTGCGGGTGCGGTTGCCGGTGATCGGGAAGCGGAAGATGCGGTCGAAGAGGATCGCGTACTGCACCAGGCGCGCGTGGCCGGGCCCGCCCTCGCCCTCGAGCCGGACGGCCTCGCGGAACGCGGTGAGGTCGCAGCGCAGCTCCTCCAGGGAGTAGAGGAAGTAGGGCATCCGCTGCTTGATCATGAACGGGTCGAACGGCAGGTCGCCGTGCATGTGGGTGCGGTCGTGGATGAGGTCCCACATCACGAAGGTCTCCTCGGCCAGCCGCTGGTCGGCGAGCAGCCGCGCGGCCTCCGACGGGAGCGAGAGCCCGGTGACGTCGGCCGCCGCACGCACCACGCTGCGGAAGCGGGCCGCCTCGCGGTCGGCGAAGATGCCGCCCCAGGTGAACTTGGGCAGCTCGCGCATCGCGACCGTCTCGGGGAACAGCACCGCGGAGAAGGTGTCGTAGCCCGGGGTGAAGTCGAGGAAGCGGATCGGCAGGAACAGCTTGTTGGAGTAGTCACCGGCCTCGAGGTCGGCGATGAACTCGGGCCACACCACCTCGAGCAGCACGGCCTCGACGTGGCGGTCGGGGGAGCCGTTCTGGGTGTACATCGGGAAGACCACGAGGTGCTGGCGCCCGTCGACCCGCTCGGAGGCAGGGGCGAAGGCGACCATCGCGTCGAGGAAGTCGGGCTCGCCGAGGCCGGAGTCGGCCCAGCGCCGCAGGTCCTTGACGACCGCGCGGAGGTAGTCGGTGTCCCACGGGAAGCGGGGCGCGAGCGCCTCGACCCCGGCGACGACCCGGTCGACCAGGGGCAGCGCCTCGGCGCGGTGCTCGGCCGGCACGGAGCCGTCCTTGAGCTGCAGGCCCTGCAGGGCGACGACGGCGTCCTTGAGCTCGAGCCAGGCCGGCTCGGCGACGACGTCGGCGCCCGCGCGGGACGGCGTACGACGGCCACCGCGGCGGGCGGCGAAGCTGACGGCAGCGGCGACGAGCTCGTCGGTGGGCTCGACGCCCAGCACCACGACGCGGCCGGCTCCGTGGGCGGCGATCGCGGCGACCGGGACGCCGGCGGCGCGCAGCAGCGGGGCGGCGCCGAGCGACAGCTCCAGGCCCGAGGTCGGGACCAGGGTCGCGACGTCGGTGCGCGCGAGCAGGTCCTCGTCGGTCACGGCGCTCGTCTCGTCCTCGCGGGCGGCGCGGACCGGGCCGTCGGGAGCGGCGGTGGGTCGGATGCCGAGGGACTCCAGGCCGACGGGGGAGCCCAGGACGACGGCACCCGCGCCCTGCGCCAGCCGGTCGAGGGACGGGGCGGTGCCGACGTGCAGCGCCACGTCGACGGGCGTCTCGCACGACGAGTCGGCGTGGTGCACGCAGACCCCTCGTCGGGTCAGGTCCGTGGCCGCCGGGACGGCGCCGGGGGCGTCGAGCAGGAGGTGCAGGAGGGGAGTCATCGTGCGTCGTCCTTCCAGACGGGGGAGTGCCGCAGTGTTTGTCGCTTGTCCAAGCCTCGACCGGAGGATCCCCGGTCGGAATCGATTGTAGCGGGAAGTTCTTTCGTCGCCGACCTGGTTCGGCACGCGGCGTGCCGTCGGGGAGGATGGTCCGGTGGAGATCCTGCTCGACAACGCGCGCGTGTGCCTCGGCCTCGGCCCCGACGGCCGGCCGAGCGCGGCGACGGCCGCCGGAGCGATGCTGGTCCGCGACGGCCGGGTCGCCTGGGTCGGGGCCGCGGGCGAGGGCCCCTCGGCGCCCCGCCTGGACCTCGGCGGACGGCTGGTGACCCCCGCGTTCGTCGACGCCCACGTGCACCTCGCCGAGACCGGGCAGCAGGCGACGGCCGTCGACCTGACCGGGACCACCTCGGCCGCCGAGCTCCTGGCGCTGGTCGCGGGCCACGCCGAGCACGCCGACGAGACAGCCGTGGTCCTCGGCCACGGCTGGGACGACAGCACCTGGACCGGCGGCACCGCCGTCTCGCGCGAGGACCTCGACCGCGCGGCCGGGGGACGCCCGGCGTACCTCAGCAGGGTCGACGTCCACTCGGCGCTGGTCACCTCGGCCCTGGTCGAGGCGGCCGGGGGAGAGGCGCGCCTGGCCGCGGTCCCCGGCTGGAGCGCCCGCGGCCCGGTCGCCCAGGAGGCGCACCACGCCGTGCGCGACGCCGCCCGCGCGCTGGTCAGCCCCGCGGACCGCGCCCGCGCCGTCGCCACCGCCCTCGACGCCGCCGCGGCCGCCGGCCTCGGGCTGCTGCACGAGATGGGCGCGGAGCACCTGAGCACCCCCGACGACTTCGCCACCGTCGCCCGGCTCGCCGCCGAGGCTCGTGAGCAGGGCCGGTCGGTGCCCGACGTGGTCGGCTACTGGGGGGACCGCGACACCGCCGTCGCGCTCCGCCTCGGGCTGGCGGGGGCGGCCGGCGACCTGTGCGTCGACGGCGCGATCGGCTCCCGCACGGCGGCCCTGGTCGAGGACTACTCCGACGCCCCCGGCGAGCGCGGCGCGCTCTACCTCGACGCCGACGCGATCGCGGACCACCTGGTGGCGTGCACGCGCGCGGGGCTCCAGGGCGGGTTCCACGTCATCGGCGACCGCGCGACCGCCGCCGTCGTGGCCGGGCTCGAGCGGGCCGAGGCCGCCGTGGGGCTCGAGGCTGTCAGGTCCGCCCGGCACCGGCTGGAGCACCTCGAGATGGCGGACACCGCCCAGCTCGCGGCGCTGGCGAGGTGGGGCGTCGTGCTGAGCGTGCAGCCCGTCTTCGACGCGTGGTGGGGCGGTCCCGACGGGCTCTACGTCTCGCGGGTCGGCGACCGCGCCGCCGCGATGAACCCCTTCGCCGCCGCGCACGCCGCCGGCGCGGTGCTCGCCCTCGGCTCCGACACCCCGATCACGCCGTTCGACCCGTGGGGAGCGCTGCGCGGAGCCGTGCACCACCTCACCCCGGGCTCCGGGCTCACGGTGGACCAGGCGTTGTGGAGCCACACCGTCGGCGGCTGGGTCGCCGGCCTCCAGGGCGGCGCCCCGGACCTGCCCGAGCCCCTCGGGGGCACGCTGCTCGTGGGCGCTCCGGCGGCGCTCGCGGTCTGGGACTCCACCGCGGACGTGGCCGACCTCACCAGTCCCGACGCGAGCGCGCCGCGCTGCCTGCTGACGCTCGTCGACGGCCGGCCCGCGCACGACCCGGAGAGGCTGCTGACGTCTCACGCCGTGAGCGGTTGACCAGACAACGGAACGTTCCAAAACGGCGTGTCGGGGCGGACACGCCGAGCGGTGTGAACTTTCCGTGAAATCGGTGTGACGCAGGCCACCCTCCGTGACCTGCGGTTTTGGGAAAAGCCGCAGGTCAGAGGGCAGTTGACCCTCCCCACCCGGTTTGGCAGTCTTCCCGGCGTCCACCGAGCAGGCCGCAGTGAGGTTGCGGTGACGCGGAGGGTCGGAGCTCCCGGATGGGTGCCACGTGCGGAGAGCATCGACCAGCCCCACCGTCGCTTCTCCACGGGGTTGAGACACGCGCGAGGCCCGGTCCCAGTAGACAACAGCGAGTGCGCCATGCAGCCGGCATGGGCACCGTTGGTCCGAAGGGTCCGGGCCTCTCGCGCGCCCTCACTAGGATCGCCTCATGCGAGCGCTCTGGTGGAGGTGCCTGCTGGCGGGCGCCAGCGGCCTGGCTGCCGCGCTCGCCTTCCCGCCCTACGCCGCGTGGTGGCTCCTGCCCCTCGCCGTCGCGGGCCTCGTGCTCGCCGCCCCCACCCGTGAGCAGGCGCCCGGTCGCCGCGCGCCGGTCCTCGTCGGGCTGTCCTTCGGCCTGGTGTTCTGCGGCGTGCTGTTCAGCTGGATCCGCGTGGTCGGGCCCGACGTCGCCGTCGGCCTGACCCTGCTCGAGGGGTCCTTCTTCATCCTCACGGTGCTCGGCCTGCGGCTGGTGCGCGGTCTGCCGGCCTGGCCGCTGTGGGCCGCGACGGTCTGGGTGGCCGTCGACCTGCTGCGCTCCGAGGTGCCCTGGGGCGGGATGCCGTTCGGCAGCCTCGCCTTCGCCACCGCCGGCACGCCGTGGGCGGACGCCATGCCCCGGGTCGGCACCGCCGGCACCGGCCTCCTGGTCGCGCTCGCCGGCACGACGCTGGCCTGGCTGGTCACCGAGCTCCTCGGCCGCCGTCGGCCGCTGCTCCTCGTGCTGGCCCCGCTCGCCGTCGTCGCCGTGACCGTGCCGGCGCTGCGCGTGCCGTGGACGACCAGCGAGGCCAAGGCCACCACCGTGCGCATCGCAGCCGTGCAGGGCGACGTCCCCGGCGCGGGGCTCGAGGCCTTCGCCGAGCGCCGGGCCGTCCTCGACAACCACGTCCGCGGCACGCACGAGCTCGCCGCGCGGATCGCGGCGGGGGAGACCGAGCAGCCCGACCTCGTGCTCTGGCCGGAGAACTCCACCGACATCGACCCGTTCGAGGACCAGAGCGTCTTCGACGACATCCAGGGCGCCGTGGACGCGGTCGGCGTCCCCGTCCTCGTCGGCGGCATGATCAAGGGTCCCGGCCCCCACGACATCGAGAACCGCGGCATCGTCTGGTCGCCGAGCACCTCGACCGACCCGGGCCCGGGGGACTACTACGCCAAGCGCCACCCGGTGCCCTTCGGCGAGTACATCCCGATGCGCGACCAGCTCGCGAAGTACATCCGCCGCCTCGACCAGATCCCGCGCGACATGGTCGCCGGCGACCGTTCAGGTGCCTTGCAGGTCGGGGGCACCACCCTCGGTGACGTGATCTGCTTCGAGGTGGCCTACGACGACCTGGTCCACGACGTGGTGCGGCAGGGTGCGCGCCTGCTCGTCGTGCAGACCAACAACGCGACCTACATGGACACCGGCCAGATCGAGCAGCAGTTCGCCATGGCGCGGCTGCGCGCCCTCGAGACCGACCGCTACGTCGCGGTCATCGCCACCAACGGCGTCTCCGGGCTGATCGCCCCCGACGGCGACGTCCTGGAGCGCCTGCCGGTCAAGGAGCCCGGGGTCTGGGAGGCCGACGTCCCCGAGCTCACCACGATCACGCCGGCCGTGAGGATGGGCGACACGCTGGCCTGGTCGGTCGCCGCCCTGGCGCTGCTCTCGGCCCTCGCGGGCGCCGCCGTACGCCGACGGGGCGGCCCCGCGCCGTCCGCTCGCGGACGCGCTCCAGCGCGTCCGCACCCGGACGAGGCGGAGAGCCCGGTGGCGGGGAGCCTCCGGTGACCGCTGTCCTCCCCGCGCCGGCGCCCCTGGGCCCGGACGCGCCGATGGTCATCGTCGTGCCGACCTACAACGAGGTCGACAACCTCGAGTGGATCGTGGGGCGGGTGCTCACCGCCCACCCGGCCGCCCACGTGCTCGTCGTCGACGACGGGTCGCCCGACGGCACGGGTGCCCTGGCCGACCGCCTGGCCGCCGCGGACGACCGGGTCGCGGTCGTGCACCGCACGGAGAAGGCCGGCCTCGGCGCGGCGTACCTCCACGGCTTCGCCGTCGCCCTGGAGCGCGGCTACGCCGTCATCGGCGAGATGGACGCCGACGGCTCCCACCAGCCCGAGCAGCTGCACCTGCTGCGCGCGGCGCTCGAGAACGCCGACCTGGTGATCGGGTCGCGCTGGGTGCGCGGGGGCAGCGTCGTCAACTGGAGCGCCTTCCGCAAGGCGCTGTCGGTCGGGGGCAACGTCTATGCCCGCGCGCTGCTCGGGGTGCCGGTGCGCGACATCACCGCGGGCTACCGCCTGTTCCGCGCCAGCACCCTGCGGGCGATCGACCTGACCACGGTCGAGTCGGTCGGCTACTGCTTCCAGACCGACCTGACCGTCCGCACCCTCGAGGCGGGGCTGCGGGTCACCGAGGTGCCGATCGAGTTCCTCGAGCGCGAGCGCGGCGAGTCCAAGATGAACGCCGACGTGGCCGCCGAGTCGCTGCGCCGGATCACCGCGTGGGGCGTGGAGCGGCGCCGCAAGCAGCTGCTGCTGGGCTGGTCGTCTGGGGTCTCACGCGTACGCTCGAGGGCATGAGACGCAGGTTCCCCTGGTGGGTGCTGGCGGCGCTGTTCGTCGCAGTGCCGATCGCCGAGATCTGGCTGCTGATCCAGCTCGGTCAGGTGGTCGGCCCCTGGTGGACCATCCTCATCCTCATCGCCGACGGAGTGCTCGGCTCGTGGCTGGTCAAGCGTGAGGGCGGCCGCGCCTGGAAGGCCCTGTCCGCGGCGCTGTCCTCGGGTCGCATGCCGTCCAAGGAGCTCGCCGACGGGGCGCTGATCCTGGTCGGCGGCACCCTGCTGGTCACCCCGGGCTTCATCTCCGACGTGCTCGGGCTGTTCTGCATCCTGCCCGTGACCCGGCCGCTGGCCCGCCGCGTGCTGGCCCGCATGATCGCGCGTCGCCTCAGCGTGACCGTGACCGGCGGACCCCAGGCGCGCCCGCCGTACGCCGGCCCGGCCGACCCGCCCGGAGACGGGCAGACAGCACGACGCCCCGGCCACCACGAGGTGGTCCGGGGCGACGTGGTCGACTGAGCCGAGGCTCAGGCCGACCTGGTCTTCGACGGCCGGTGCAGGTGCGCCGGACCGATCTCACCACCGCGGAGCATCTCCAGACGCTCCGCGAGGATCTCCTCCAGCTCGCTGACCGAGCGGCGCTCGAGCAGCATGTCCCAGTGCGTGCGGACCGGCTTCTCGGCCTTGGGCTCGGGACGCTCGCCGTCCTTCATCAGTGCCTCCGCGCCGCAGCGCGGGCACTCCCACAGCGGGGGAATGTCGGCCTCGGCCGACATCGGGATGTCGAACGTGTGCCCCTGCGGGCAGACGTACACCACCCGCTGTCGCGCGGCGAACTCGATGCCGCGCTCGTCCTCGAAGCTCTGTCCACCCAACCGGGCGCCGCGAAGTGTGCGTTCCGCCATGTGGGTCTCACCCCTCATCCAGTGTGCGTCGCCCTTGTGGGGCCTGGCTCTAGTGAGACGCGCCCCTTCGGCGATCGTGACGCCGGCTCGCTCACCCAGTCGTCAAACGTCCGGGCACGCGAGAAGATTCCGGTGCGCGGTCCTCGATCACAGCATGCCCGTTCGAGCCCCTGCTACACCTCCCCGAGGGTGCGCATCGCACCCTCGCGGCTAGACCACCGCGGGAGGGGTGTTGCCGGCCTCCTCGATCCCGCGGCGCGGGTCGACCCGCCACAGGAGCAGGAAGCCCACGACGAAGAAGCCGGCGAGGGCGAACAGCGCGGGCCGGTAGGACCCCGTCGCCTGCTGCACGACGCCGAACACGAGCGTGCCGAGCCACGACGTGCCCCGCTCGGCGGCCTGGTAGAGCGAGAAGTACTCCGCCTCCCGGCCGTGCGGGATGAGCTGGCTGTAGAACGAGCGGGACAGCGCCTGGGTGCCGCCGAGCACGAGCCCGATCGCGGCGGCCAGCGCCAGGAACAGGCCGAAGTTCTTCGCGGGGGTGAGGTAGCCCGCGGCGACGACGACGATCCAGATCAGCAGCCCGGCGAGGATCACCGACCGTGCCCCGCGGCTCTGGGCGATCCTGCCGAACAGCAGGGCGCCGACGACGCCGATGAACTGCACCACGAGGAAGGCCATCAGCACGGTGGACTTCTCGAACTCCAGCTCGCGCTCGCCGTAGACCGACGCGGCGTAGATCACCGTCTGGATGCCGTCGTTGTAGAACAGGTAGGCGACCAGGAACAGCAGGGTCTGGGGGTAGTTGCGCAGGTCCTTGAGCGTGGCCCACAGCTGGCCGAAGCTGCTGGCGACCAGGCCGCGCCCAGGCTCGGGGACGACGGCGTACGGCGCCCGGTCGCGGATGCCGCGCACCGGGATGATCGTGAAGGCCGCCCACCAGACCGCTGCCGAGACCAGCGACAGGCGCACCGCCAGCTCGGTGTCGTCCATGACGGTGAGCAGGCCGAAGTTGGCCGCGAGCAGCAGGCCGCCGCCGAGGTAGCCGCGGGCCCAGCCGCGGCTGGAGACCCGGTCGCGCTCGTCGGGCAGGGCGATGTCGCACAGGATCGCGTCGTAGACCACCAGCGAGGCACCGAGGCACAGCGTGGCGGCCACCAGCAGTCCGGCACCCAGCTGCCAGTTGGTGCCGGTCACGAAGAACATCAGGGCCGCGAAGACCGACCCGGCCCAGGCGTAGCCGCCCAGGAGCCTGGTCTTGCGCGCCGAGCGGTCGGCGGCCGCCCCGACGACGGGGAGGACGAGCGCGGAGAGGATCGTGGCGAGCGTGACGAGGTAGAACACCAGCGACTCGGGCGAGACGCTCAGCCCGAGGACGGAGAGGTCCTTGGTGCAGTCGGGGGCGTCGTCGCCGACCGCGCAGCCGGCGGCGCGGGTCGCGACCGAGGTGAGGTACGGCGCGAAGAGGACCGCCGCGGTGGTGGTGACGTAGGCCGAGTTGGCCCAGTCGTACCAGTACCAGGCCTTCTGCTCCTTGGCCCGGGCGAGCGGCTCGAGGTCGGCGATCCCGCTGGTCATGCCGTGCCCCCGGTGCTGCCCCACAGTCCGCGCTCCACGAGGACCTCCTTGCACACGTCGGTGCGGTCGGTGATCAGGCCGTCGACCCCGAGGTCGAGCAGGTGCTCCATCTCAGCACGATCGTCCACCGTCCAGACGTGGACATGCCGACCCGACGCGTGCGCGCGCTCCACGAACCGCTCGTCGACGACGAGCACCCCGCGGTGGCGGTGGGGCGCCTGGTGGACGGCACCGGTGTCGCGCAGGAGGCGTCCGACGAGGCGGGAGCCGACCGGCACGAACGCCTCGGCGGCCACGGCGAGGACGCCGGTGGTCGTGGCCACGGGACGGCCCACCTCGCGACGGAACCGGCGCAGCGTGCGCTCGGTGAACGAGCCCAGGCAGACCCGGTCGTGGGCGTTGGTACGACGAAGCAGGTCGACCAGCGGGCCGACGACCGTCGGGCCCTTCAGGTCGATGTTGAACCGGGCGCCGGGCAGCTCCTCGAGCAGGTCGGCCAGCAGCGGGACGGGCTCGGTCCCGCCGATCCGCGCGCGGGCGACCTCGGCCAGCGGGAGCTCGTCCAGGCTGCCCGCGCGGTCGGTGACCCGGTCGAGGCTGTCGTCGTGGAAGGCCACGACGTGCCCGTCGGCGGTGGCGTGGACGTCGGTCTCGAGGTAGCGGTAGCCGAGCCCGACGGCGTGCCGGAAGGCCGCGAGGGTGTTCTCCAGGCCGACCAGGTCGGGGTGCTTCGCCCCGCCGCGGTGGGCGAGCGCGACCACCGCGCCCGCCTCACGAGGCTCGTCGAGGTAGGGGAAGCCGGTGCGGACCACCGTCAGCTGTCGCGGAAGGTCTCGATGGACGCGCCGAGGTCGTTGAGCCTCGCCGCGAGGTCCTCGTAGCCGCGGTTGATCACGTAGACCGAGCGCAGCACCGACGTGCCCTTGGAGGCCAGCATGGCCAGCAGGATGACCACCGCCGGGCGCAGCGCCGGCGGGCACACGATCTCGGCCCCGGACCACCGGGTCGGGCCCTCGATGCTCACCCGGTGGGGGTCGAGCAGCTGCACGCGCGCCCCGAGCCGGTTGAGCTCGGTGAGGTAGATCGCGCGGTTCTCGTAGACCCAGTCGTGCAGCAGGGTCTTGCCCTCGGCCAGCGCGGCGATGACGGCGAAGAACGGCAGGTTGTCGATGTTGAGGCCC
The DNA here is from genome assembly GCA_964557235.1 of uncultured Nocardioidaceae bacterium. Taxonomy (GTDB): domain Bacteria; phylum Actinomycetota; class Actinomycetes; order Propionibacteriales; family Nocardioidaceae; genus Marmoricola_A. The sequence continues at coordinate 5,332 of CAZKZQ010000029.1, read as the reverse complement.
GGGAAGGGCATCGGGTGGATCTTGTCGATGGGGGAGTGCAGCGGGGAGACCTTGGTGGTCAGGTCGACCAGCCGGGTCTGGCCGTTGGCCGCGACGTACTCCTCGCTGCGGTCGTAGCGGAAGCCCATCTCCTCGAGCACCGCGAGCTCGATCTCGAGGAACTCGATCGGCACCCGCTTGATGGTGATCTCGGACTCGGTCACGATCGCGGCGGCCAGCAGCGACATCGCCTCGATCGGGTCCTCGGACGGCGAGTAGTCGACGTCGACCTCGATGTGGCTGCGGCCGTGGACGCGCAGGGTGGTGGTGCCGATGCCCTCGACCTGCACGCCGAGCTGCTCGAGGTAGAAGCACAGGTCCTGGACCATGTAGTTGCTGCTGGCGTTGCGGATCACGGTCACGCCCTCGTGCAGGGCGGCGGCCATGAGGGCGTTCTCGGTGACGGTGTCGCCGCGCTCGGTGAGCACGATCGGGCGAACCGGCGTCACCGACGGGTCCACGAAGCCGTGGTAGGAGCCCTCGGTCGCCTTGACCTCGAGGCCGAAGGGCCGCAGCGCGGTCAGGTGGGGCTCGACCGTGCGGGTGCCGAGGTCGCAGCCGCCGGCGTAGGGCAGCTGGAACTCGGTCGCGCGGTGCAGCAGCGGGCCGAGGAACATGATCACCGAGCGCGTGCGGCGCGCGGCCTCCTCGTCGATGCGGGACAGGTCGAGCTCGGCCGGCGGCACGATCTCGAGGTCGCCGTCGCCGTTGAGCCAGCGGGTCTCGACGCCGAGGCTCTGGAGCACCTCGAGCAGGCGGTTGACCTCCTCGATGCGCGCGACCCGCCGCAGCGTCGTGCGGCCGCGGTTGAGCAGGGTCGCGCAGAGGAGGGCGACGCCGGCGTTCTTGGAGGTCTTGACCTCGATCTCGCCGGACAGCGTCGTGGGCCCCTGCACGCGCAGGTGGGTGGGCCCGGGAGCGCCGAGCGTGACGATCTCGGAGTCGAGCGCCTCGCCGATGCGGGCGACCATCTCCAGGGTGATGTTCTGGTGGCCGCGCTCGATCCGGTTGACCGCGCTCTGGCTGGTGTTGAGCACGTCGGCGAGCTGGGCCTGGGTCCAGCCACGGTGCTTGCGGGCGTCGCGGATCATGCCGCCGATGCGGACGAGGTAGGCGTCAGACACGGATGGAGTGTATGCCAGATATGAGATAAAGCCCCCCTCCCGCGCCGGACCTAGGGTGGGGCCCATGCGTGTCACCACCCTCCACGGCGTCCGGGACATCCGTCTCGAGGACCGCCCTGCCCCCACCATCGACCAGCCCACCGACGCCCTCGTGCGCACCGTCGCCGCGTGCGTGTGCGGCTCCGACCTGTGGCCCTACCGCGGCGAGAACGACATCACCGCCGGCAACCCGATCGGCCACGAGACCATCGGCGTCGTCGAGGAGGTCGGCTCGGCCGTCTCGTCGTTCGCCCCCGGCGACTTCGTCGTCATCCCGTTCTGCCACTGCGACAACACCTGCCTGGTGTGCCGCAAGGGCATGCAGGCCGGGTGCCAGAACCTCGGCATGACCCAGGGAGGCCAGGGCGAGCTCGTGCGCGCCACGCAGGCCGACGGCAGCCTGGTCAAGGTCCCCCTCGCCCCCGAGGAGGCCGACGACGCGACGATCGCGGCCCTCATGGCGCTCGCCGACGTCCTGCCCACCGGGTGGCACGCTGCGGTGTCCGCGCGCGTGGAGCCCGGCTCCTCCGTCGTGGTCGTCGGTGACGGCGCGGTCGGCCTGTGCGGCGTGCTCGCGGCCCGCGAGCTCGGCGCGGAGCGGATCATCGCGATGTCGCGCCACGCCTCCCGCCAGGCCGTCGCCAAGCAGTTCGGCGCGACCGACATCGTCGAGGAGCGCGACAAGGAGGGCGTCGCGCGCGTCATGGACCTCACCGACGGCATCGGCGCCGACGCAGTGCTCGAGTGCGTCGGCACCGACTCCTCGATGAAGCAGGCCCTGCGCAGCGCGCGCCCCGGCGCGATGGTCGGGTACGTCGGCGTGCCGCACGGCGTCAACCTGCCGATCAACGCCATGTTCGGCCGCAACGTCGGGGTGGCCGGGGGCATGGCCCCGGTGCGGAAGTACCTCCCCGACCTGCTCGAGCGCACCCTGTCCGGTGCGGTCGACGCGAGCCCGGTCTTCGACGTGACCATGCCGCTCGACGACGTGGCGCAGGCCTACACCGCGATGGACGAGCGCCGCGCGATCAAGGTGCTGCTGCGCCCGTGACCGCGACACCGCTGCGGCTCGGGCCGCTGATGCGCCACGTCGACGAGACGTCGGCCGCGGTGTGGGTGGAGACCGAGGCGGCCGGCACCGTCACGGTCACCACCGACCAGGGTTCCTGGTCGGCCCGCACGTTCCGGGTGCACGACCACCACTACGCCCTGGTCGAGTGCACCGACCTGGAGCCCGGCACGGTCTCGCCCTACACCGTGTCGGTGGACGGCGAGCACGCGTGGCCCCCGGACGACCACGACGGGCTCGACCTGCCTCGTCCGGTCATCACCACCGTGAAGCCGGGCAAGCCTCCACGCATCGCCTTCGGGTCGTGCCGCACGAGCGTCCCGCACGACGCCAAGGGCAACGCCATCCACGGGGTCGACGCCCTGCGCGCCTACGCCCTGGCCATGGGCGGGGTGACGATGGACGCCGACGAGCTGCCCTGGCCGGACCTCGTGCTGTTCCTCGGCGACCAGGTCTATGCCGACATCACCTCCGACGCGATGCAGGAGTTCATCGAGTCGCGCCGCTCGCTCGACGAGCCGCCGGGGGAGGAGCTCCAGGACTACGAGGAGTACGCCCACCTCTACTGCCTGGCCTGGAGCGACCCGGTCAACCGGTGGCTGCTCTCGACGCTGCCCAGCTCGATGATCTTCGACGACCACGACATCCGGGACGACTGGAACACCTCCGACGTGTGGCGGCGCCAGATGGCCGAGACGTCGTGGTGGCACGACCGCATCGTCGGCGGGCTCGCGTCGTACTGGGTCTACCAGCACCTGGGCAACCTCAGCCCGGCGGAGAGGGCCGGGGACGAGATCTACCGTCGGGTGCTCGAGCACGAGGGGGACCTCGAGCTCGACCTCAGCGAGGTGCTCGACGACTTCGCCGACCGGGTCGACCGCGAGCCCGACACCTATCGCTGGTCGTTCACCCGCGACCTCAACGGGAGCCGGATCGTCATGGTCGACTCGCGGGCCGCCCGCGTGCTCGATCCGGGCCGGCGCAACATCCTCGACGACGACGAGATGGAGTGGTTCGACCAGCAGATGCAGGGCGGGTTCGAGCACCTCCTGATCGGCACCTCCCTGCCGTTCCTGCTCCCCGAGTCGCTTCACCACCTCGAGGCGTTCGACGAGGCGGTGGCCGAGGGCGCGTGGGGCGAGGGGCGGGCCCGACGTGCTGCCGAGACGATCAGGCAGGGCATCGACCTCGAGCACTGGGCCGCGTTCCAGAAGGGCTTCCAGCAGGTCGCGCACATGGCCGCCGAGGTGGCGGTCGGCCGTCGCGGGCCGGCGCCGCGGACGGTCACGTTCCTGTCCGGTGACGTCCACAACTCCTACGTCTCGCAGGTCCGTGACTGCCCGGGCCCAGGCACGATCGTGCAGGCGGTGTGCTCCCCGATCCGCAACCCGCTCCCGCGCGTGGTGCGCATGGGCGCGGCCGCGCTGTCGCACGGCCTCGGGACCCACCTGTGGCGCCGGGCCGCCCGGGCGGCCGGGGTCCAGGACCCGCCGTTCCGCTGGGACAAGGTCGAGGGCCCGTGGTTCGACAACAACCTCGCCACCCTCGAGGTCAAGCCCGAGGGGCTCGAGATGTGGTGGGCCCGCGGCGAGGTCCACGGCGGCCGGCACGACCGTCCCGAGCTGCACCGGGTCGTCACGGTCCTGGTCAAGCCCGACGGGTCCATCGGCGCGCTGCCGGGCGACCCGCCGTGAGGTGGCTGTCGCTCGTCCTGCTCGTCCCGCTGCTGCTGGTCGTGCGCGCGGACGCCGGCGTCCCGGCGTACCACCCCACGCGGCTCGCGCACGTCGGCGACTCGAGGCAGGTCGTGGTCGTCACGTCACCGCGGTGGGGGTCGTCGTACGCCCACCTGAGGGCCTATCGCCAGGACTCCGCGGGGGAGTGGCACCTGCGCTTCGGACCCTGGCCGGCCCGCGTGGGCTGGAACGGCATGGTGCGCGCCGCCGAGCGCCGACAGGACTCCGGCACGACACCCGCGGGCACCTTCCGCATGCTCTACGGCTTCGGCTCGGCTCCGGACCCCGGCGGCCCGATCACTTATCGTCGGTTCGACAAGAATGACTGGTGGGTCTACGACCCCCGCGACCCGCGCACCTACAACGTCTGGCAGCCCTTCCGCTCCGGCCGCGCGCAGTGGCGCCGCGGCTGGGCCGAGCACCTGGCCGACTGGGCCGGGCGGCAGTACCGCTTCGGCGTCGTCCTCGACTACAACCTCCCGTCCGGCGTGCACTGGTCGACGCGCCAGCGCCAGCGGGTCGCCTCCGACACCGCCGACACCCGTCGCGGCGGCGGGATCTTCCTGCACGTGAAGGGCTCCGGCGCGACCGCCGGCTGCGTCGGGATCGGCCGCGACCGGATGCGCACGCTGCTGCGGTGGCTCTCGCCGGACGCCCACCCGAGGATCGTGATCGGCCCGGCCGGCGCGATCGACTCGATGTGACGCCGGACCTCGACGCCGCGGTCGACAGGACCGTCGACGACCTCCTCGCCCCCGACCTGCGGCTGCTGTTCGTCGGGATCAACCCCGGTCTGTGGACCGCGGCGGTCAACGCGCACTTCGCCCGGCCGGGCAACCGGTTCTGGCCGGCGCTGGCCGCCGCCGGCCTGACCTCCCGTCTGGTCGACGCCTCGCGCGGCATGGACCCGGTCGACCTCGCCGACCTGCGGTCCCGCGGGATCGGCATCACCAACCTCGCGCCCCGCGCGACGAGGCGGGCCGACGAGATCAGCGCCGAGGAGCTGCGGGACGGCCGCGAGCGGCTCGAGCGACTGGTCGCCGCGCACCGGCCCCGCGTGGTCGCGGTCGCGGGCGTGACGGCCTACCGGACCGCCTTCGGCGACCGCCGTGCCCGCACCGGCCGCCAGCCCCGGGACCTCGCCGGGGCCGAGCTGTGGGTGGTGCCCAACCCGAGCGGGCTCAACGCCCACGAGACCGCCGAGTCCCTCGCAGCGGCGTACGCCGAGGTGGGCCGGGCCGCAGGGGTGATCACCTGAAGCGCGGCGTCGGTCAGGCGGTCGGGTCCTCGCCCTCGGGGGCGCCGGGGCCGGAGTAGGCCAGGCT
>CAZKZQ010000028.1:19753-23143 GCA_964557235.1 uncultured Nocardioidaceae bacterium | reverse complement strand
CCAGCCCCAACAACCTGCTGCCCGTCGGTGAGGGGTTCGTGCTGATCGACTACGGCTTCTGGAGCCGGCAGCCCGTCGGGTTCGACCTCGCCCAGCTCGTGCTCGGCGACATCCAGCTCGGCCGCTTCCCGGTCGAGCGCCTCGGCGAGCTGGACGCGCTCTGCCTCGCGGCGTACGTCGAGGGCCTGCGTGACGAGGGCGACGACACCCCCGAGCCGGTGGTGGCGCGGGCGCACGCCCTCAAGTCGGCGCTCTACACCGGGTTGTCCTCGCCGCCGTGGGAGCACCTCGGCGCTCCGCCGAGCGACGAGCTGGCCGAGCTCGCACAGGGCCGGGCCGCCATCGCGACCTACGTCCTGGACCGCGTGGACGCCACCGCGTGACGCCCCGCCCTACGGTGGGAGCCGTGAGCCTCCGAGGGTGGGTCGTCGACCTCGAGCGTGCCTGGGACGCCCGCCCCTTCCGCCGCCGGCGCACACCCGAGCAGTTCCGCATCGAGTGCTACCTCGCGCACGGCGGTCCGGAGGGCGTGGTGGTGCGTGGGCGCGTGCTCGACGACGCCCCGCTGTCCGAGGCGGAGGAGGGCGAGGGCGCGCTGGCCGCCGTACGCCGCAGCGTGCGTGGGTTCGTGACCGCGGAGCTGCCCGGCGTGCCGCTGACGGTGCGCGTGGGCGACGCCGAGGCGGAGGTGAGCACCGACCGGGAGGGCTACTTCCTGGTGCGGCTCCAGCCGGACCCCGCCACCCTGACGGCGCCGTGGACGCGGGGCAGCGTCGCGCTGGCCGGGCCCTACCGCGGTCTGGCTCCCGGGCACCGCACGGACGTCGAGGTCCGCGTGCCGGCCGACGACGCGCGGTTCGGGGTGATCTCCGACGTCGACGACACGATCCTCGAGACCGGGGTGCAGCGGGCCCGCAGCATGGTGGTGCGCACCCTCACCGGCTCGGCCCTGACGCGCTCGGCGTTCCCCGGTGCCGCCGAGCTCTACCGCGACCTCGAGCACGGAGGGGTCAACCCGTTCTTCTACGTCTCGTCGAGCCCGTGGAACCTGCACTCGTTCCTGACCGCGTTCCTCGCCCACCGCGGCTTCCCGCGGGGTCCGCTGCTGCTCCGCGACCTGCTCGGCACCCGCACCGGGCGCGAGCCCAAGGAGGTGCGGTTGCGCGAGGTGCTGGACCTGCACCCCCAGCTGTCGTTCGTCCTCGTGGGGGACTCCGGCGAGGAGGACCCGCGGATCTACGCCGACCTGGTGCGCGCGTGCCCCGGTCGTGTGCTCGCGGTCTACATCCGCGAGGTGCGGCTCGACCCGGGTGACGGACGGGTCGAGGCGGTCGTCGCGTCGTGGAGCGACGCCGGTGGGGACGCCGTGCCGTTCGTGCTGGTCGCCGACAGCGACGCCCTGCGTGCCGACGCCGAGGCCCGCGGGCTGCTCAGCGGAAGTCGATGAGCGTCGTCGCCGGGTCGTCCTCGTGCGGGACGGCCGTCGTCGGCGGACGGTCCGAGCCCTGCGCCTCGCGCACCGCCCGGGCGGCCTCGGTGAGGTCGCGGCTGTGCTCGGGCTCGTCGATGATGCCGCGCGGGCGGACGACCGCCCGGAAGCACCGGGTGACGTAGGGCAGGAGCAGCCCGTCGGGGCCGCGGTCGTAGGCGTCGAACAGCTCGTCGACCTTGCGGAGCAGGCGGTCGCGCGCCATCGGGTCCATCACCGCGACGTAGGAGCGGGAGAGCACCAGCTCGCGCAGCTCCTGCTTGCGCAGCGGCTGCCAGTGGCGGAACGTCTCGGTCTCGACGTAGCCGAACATCCCCGACGACACGAGCACCTCGGCCCAGTCGGTCTCGTCCGGCGGCTCGCCGAGCAGCGCGGTCAGCTTGCGCACCCACGGCACGCGCTCGTCGCGCTCGTTCCAGACCAGGGCGACGCGGCCCTCGGGCTTGAGGACGCGCGCGATCTCCCTGAGCGCGACCGGGTGGTCGAACCAGTGGAAGGACTGGGCGGCGACGACGGTGTCGACGCTGCGGGTCGCGGCGGGGATCTGCTCGGCCGGCGCCTGCGCGACGCGCATGTCGGGGTGCCGCTCGACGAGGTGGTCGAGCATCTCCTGGAGCGGGTCGGTGGCGAGCACGTCGTGGCCGAGCTCGAGCAGGCGGTCGGTGAGCTTGCCGGTGCCGGCACCGAGCTCGATCACCGAGGAGGCGCGGGTGCCGACCAGCCAGCGGGCCGCCTCGATCGGGTAGCCGGGGCGGGCGCGGTCGTAGGCGTCGGCCACACCGGCGAACGAGGTCCGCTGCTGGTCGCGGGCTGCCGAGCGGGCTGCGGCGGAGGAGGAGCGGGAGGAGTCCATGTCGGCGCCCAATCTACCCCGGCCGGAGGCCTGGACTAGCCTGCCGGTCATGCCCGACACGACCCCCGATCCCGTGGCTGCGCTGGCCTCCCTCGAGGGCGTGGGGTCGGCGATGGCCGCGACCCGCGACGGCATCGACGCCCTGCTGCGCGACCGCGGCCTCCGGCGTACGACGGCCGACCTGACCGGAGAGGCCCTGCTGCGCGGCGCCCACGCCAGCGCCGTCCTCGAGGGGAGCGGCTCGTCGCTGGAGGAGGCCCGTGACGGGTCGGGCGACGAGCTCGCCACCGCCGCGCTGCGCGTCTCGACCGGCCTGCTCGCGCTGCTGCCCGTCCTCGACCACTCGCCGCTGCAGGTGCTCGCGCGGCTGCACACCGCCGCCGCCAAGGGATCCGTGCCCGACGAGGACCTCGGCCGTCCACGGCCCGACGTCGACACCGAGCGCCTGCGTGGGCTGGCGACCCTGCTCACCGCCCGCACCTCGGCGCCCGGCCTCGTGCTCGCCGCCGTCGCCCACGCCGAGGTCCGCACGCTGGCGCCCTTCGTCTCCCACAACGGCATCGTGGCCCGCGCGCTGGAGCGCCTGGTCATGGTCGCGCGCGGCGTCGACCCGACCTCCCTGACCGTCCCCGAGGCCGGCCACCTCTCGGTGCGTGCGGAGTACGAGTCCAACCTCCGTGCCTACGCCGAGGGAGGCGACCGCGGCGTCCACGCGTGGCTGCTCTACGCCGCCGAGGCCTACGCCGCCGGCGCGGAGCGCAGCCCGCTCCGCGACTGAGGGCGACTGAGGGCGACTGACCCCGACACGCCCACACGTGCCCCGGGGCGGATGTCAAGCCTTGTAGGTGCCCCGCGACCGGCGTACAAAAGAGACACCAGAGACCCACACAAGGGTTCCGGGTACCCACGCGGTGACCGACCTTCTTGAGGCTGTCGACACCGGGGACACTCCCCGGGCGACGTACGAGGTGCACGCTTGGTAGCCCGGGTCCTGTGTGCCAGTGGGCGGGGTTCCCGAGAGGGAGCACCGCCCACTGTTGTGTCTCAG
>CAZKZQ010000028.1:16534-19653 GCA_964557235.1 uncultured Nocardioidaceae bacterium | reverse complement strand
GTGTCTCAGAGGCTGCCGGCCTGGTCCAGACGTCGGCGCACGCCGAGATAGATCGCGCTGCCGACGACGACGGCGGTGCCGACCCCGAGCGCGGTCATCGTGGAGCGGCTGCCCGGCAGCTTCATGCGCGTGCCGAGGGCGACCGGACGGGTGAAGGAGAGGACCGGCCAGCCGCGGTTCTCCGCGACCTTGCGCAGCTCCTTGTCGGGGTTCACCGCGAAGGGGTGCCCGACCACCTCGAGCATGTGCACGTCGGTGATCGAGTCGGAGTAGGCGAAGCTGCGGCTCAGGTCGTAGCCGCGCCTGCGCGCCAGCTCCTGGATCGCCGTGGCCTTGTTCTCGGCGTAGGCGTAGTACTCGATGCCGCCGGTGTAGCGCCCGTCGGCGATGGCCAGGCGGCTGGCGATGACCGCGTCGGCACCGATGAGGGCCCCGATCGGCTCCACGATCTCCGAGCCGCTGGCCGAGACGATGATCACGTCGCGACCGGCGAGGTGGTGGTCCTCGATCAGGCTGACCGCCTCGTCGTAGACGATCGGGTCGACGATGTTGTGGAGGGTGTCGGCGACGATCTCGCGGACGCTGTCGACGGGCCACCCGGTGACCATCTGGGACAGGAACCGCCGCATCTTCTCCATCTGGTCGTGGTCCGCACCACCGATGAGGAACATGAACTGGGCGTAGGCGCTGCGCAGGACCAGCCGGCGGTTGATCAGGCCACCGGCGTAGAACGACTTGCTGAACGCCAGCGCGCTCGACTTGGCGATGATGGTCTTGTCGAGGTCGAAGAACGCGGCGGGACGGCCGTGGCGGCGCGGTGAGGCCGCCGGACGCGGCTGCGTCGCCGCGTCCGTCGCGGTCGGCGCGTCGGTGCTCACACCTGCCAGTGTGCCCTGTCGCTCCTGGGCCCGGACCACTTCCGTCGCATCCGTCACATGCCCGGCACACCCGGGGGCGTGTGGTTCTCTACCCGGCGGCTCATCGAGTCCGGTACTATCCCCGTGACGCACGGCGACGGGTTTCCGCGAGACTGACCCGGCCGCCTGCTCAGCCCAGCGATCCCCCCTCGCTGGTTTGTGATCCGGGTCGATCCCCCCCAGATCCGGATGACTGTGGGGCCCCTGGCTTTCCCCCCTCGCCAGGGGCCCCCTCGCACGTCCGGACCCGGAAGCATCCCCAGGCCCCACGACCCCGCGGTCCTCCCCACCCGCGCGCACGGCGTACGACGGACAGGGGCCTCCGGCGCGACGCTGCGGCCATGGACCTCGCCCTGCTCCTGGTGACCGAGGACCGCACCGTGCACGCCGAGGTGGCCCGGCTGGCGGCCGCGGCCGGCGTCGCCGTCGACCACGTGCCCGCGTCCGCCGCTCCCGAGCGGTGGCGGACCGGCCCCGCCGTGCTCGTCGGCGCCGACGTCGCGCTGCGGCTGGCCGAGACCGTGCCGGGCCGGCGCGAGGACGTGTGGGTGGTCGCGCCGGGCCCGGCCGACGAGCGCACCTTGCGTGCCGCGCTCGCCCTGGGCGCCGCCGGGGTGGTCGAGCTGCCGGAGGAGTCCGCGGCCCTGGGGGCGTGGCTCGCCGACCTCGGGGACCGCGGCACCGACCGGCGTTCGGCCGGGACCGTGCTGGGCGTGCTCGGGGCCTCCGGCGGGGTCGGCTGCTCCGTGCTCGCGCTCGCCGTGGCCGAGGTCGCCTCCCGCTCGGGTGCCGCGCTGCTGGTGGACCTCGACCCGTGGGGGCTGCCCGCCGGGGCGCTGGCGGGGGTCACGGCCGAGGACGGTGCCGACCCCGTCACCTGGGCCGACCTGGCCGAGCTCGAGGGACGCGTCGGCGCGAGGTCGCTCCGCGAGAGCCTGCCGTCCCGGGGCGGGCTGCGGGTGCTCGGCGGGGGACCGGTGGCGGCCACCTCCGGCCCGTCGGTCCGGGTGGTGAGGGAGGTCGTCGCCGCCGCCCGTCGCGGTCACGAGGTGGTCGTGCTGGACGTGCCGCGGTCGGGGTCCGCGCGGGAGGTCCTCGCGCTCTGCGACGCGGTCGCCGTCGTCGCCTCGCCCACCCTCGCCGGCAGCGCAGGGGCGGCGCGGGTCCGGGCCCTCGTGCCACCCGGGGTCGCCGCCGGCCTCGTCGTACGCCCCGCACGCGGAGCGTGGCCCGAGGACCTCGCGCGGCTCGTCGGCCTGCCGCTGTGGGCGGTCCTGCCGACCCAGCGAGGTCTCGACGAGCACCTGGCCGCCGGGCTCGGCGCTGTCCGGTCGCGGCGCTCGCCGTGCGCGCGGGCGGCCGGGACGGTGCTCGCCGCGGTCGTGGCGGCTCGCGCGTGAGCGGGCGGATATCCTGTGCCCGAGTCGATCAGGGGGGTGGACCTAGTGAAGTCGGTCGATCTGACGCGCGGCAGGTTGGCCGCGCTGGGCGTCGTGGTGGTCGTCGTGCTGGTGCTGGTGTTCGCCGCGCTCCTGGGCGACTCCGACGTCTCCGGGACGACGCCGAGTGCCGACGACCCGTCGGCGGGACCGTCGGCGACGGTGAGCGGCTCCCCCGACCCCGACGACACCCCGGGAGGCGGCGGCTCCTCGGAGGGCCCTGGCGGCACGGGAGAGGGCACCGCGACCCCCGGCGGCGGCAAGGTCCCGACGCAGCGGGCCGTTCGGGTCGCCCTCGACGACCCCGGCCGTGCGAGCAAGGTGGTCACGGTGCGGGCCACCAGGCTGGAGTGGGTCAAGGGCCAGTCACGCGTGCGCGGCGAGGTCGGCGGTCCGTCGCTGCGCGTGACCGTGGTCGCCGACAACCGGTCCGGACGCACGGTCGACATCGGGACCGCGCTGGTCAACGCCTACTACGGCGCCGACGACCGACCGGCCTCCCCGTTGAGCGGTCCCGGCGGCAAGCCGTTCCCGTCGACGCTGCGGCCGAACGGCACGGCCCAGGGACGGTTCGTCTTCCAGATGCCGCAGCGCGGGCAGGTCCCGGTGCGCATCGAGGTGTTCCTCGACAACCGCCTCACCGTCGTCAACTTCGTGGGAGAGCCGGCGTCGGTCATGTGACCGAAGGACCACCTGCCCCGAAGTGCCCCGAAGTGCCCCGAAGCGCAGGGCCAAGGTCCGTGTTCGTCGCCGCGAGGGCGAC
>CAZKZQ010000028.1:3848-16434 GCA_964557235.1 uncultured Nocardioidaceae bacterium | reverse complement strand
GCCAGCGACGCACTCCCCACGGCGCAGATCAACGGCGTCGCCTGGGACGAGGAGATCTCCGGCAACACCGTCTACGTCGGCGGCAACTTCAGCACGGGCCGTCCGGCCGGCGCCGCACCCGGGACCCAGGAGGTCCCGCGCGCCAACATGCTGGCCTTCGACATCCGCACCGGCGTGATGACCTCCTTCGCCCCGACCTTCAACGGCGAGGTGCAGGACCTCGCGATCACCCCCGACGGGACCAAGCTCATCGCCGTCGGCACCTTCACCTCGGTCAACAACCAGACCCGCAACCGCGTCGCGGTGTTCAACCTGCCCGCCGGAACCCTGAGCACGACGGTCGTCCCGAACCTCAACGGCCCCGCCAACTCCGTCGCCGCGACCAACTCCACGATCTACCTCGGCGGCTACTTCGGCACGGTCAACGGCGCCACCCGCGCCCGCGTCGCTGCCGTCCGCACCTCCAACGGCTCCACCCTCCCCTTCACCGCGCCGGTCGACAACCGCCAGGTTCTGTCCATCGTGGTGGCGCCCGACGAGAAGTCCGTCGTGATCTCGGGCAGCTTCACCTCGGTCGGCGGCTCGTCCAACCCGGGCTACGGCCTGGCGCGCCTGGACGCCCTGTCCGGCGCCATGCTGCCGCTGCCGGTCAACGCGGAGGTCCGCGACGCCGGCGACAACTCCTCCATCACCCGCCTCAAGTCCGACGGCACGCGCTTCTACGGCGTCGGCTGGCACTACGGCCGTGGCGGCAACGTCGAGGGCTTCTTCGCGGCCAACTGGTCCGACGGGTCGCTGGCCTGGATCGAGGACTGCCACGGCGACACCTACGACATCGCGACGGTCGACAACGTCTCCTACACCGCCAGTCACGCCCACTACTGCGGCAACAGCGGCGGGTTCCCCCAGACCAACCCGGGCACCAACCGGCACCTCGGCGCCTGGACGGCCGACGTCGTCCGCGGCATCAACAAGGCCGACATCTACGACTACCCGGACCACGCGGGCAAGCCCCGGCCGGCGATCCTCAACTGGTTCCCGACGGCGACCGCGGGCACCTTCACCGAGGCCGCGCAGGCCACCTGGTCGGTGACCGGCAACAGCGACTACGTCGTCTACGGCGGCGAGTTCACCAAGATCGGTCCGCGCAACCAGCAGGGACTCGTCCGCTTCGCCAGGCGCGGTGTCGGTGACGACCTCCGCGGGCCGCGCCTGACCTCGACGGACTGGGTGCCCACGCTGAAGAGCTACGAGCCGGGCAGCGTGCGCATCGACTGGCTGCCGAACTACGACGAGGACGACTCCAAGCTCACCTACACCGTCTACCGCAACACGACGTCCAACCCGATCTACCAGACCGACCAGGACGCGATGTTCTGGCGCGCGTCATCGATGTACTTCGAGGACACCGGGCTCGACCCCGGCACCCCGGTGCAGTACCGCGTCCGCGCGACCGACCCGTGGGGCAACGTCGCCAACTCCGACTGGATCACGATCACGCCGTCGGGGGGCACCACGCTCGACACCTACTCCAGGGCCGTCCTCGAGGACAACCCGGTGAAGTACTGGCGCCTCGACGAGGCCTCCGGCACCGCGGTCAACGACCTCGCCGGCACCGACAACACGGTGCTGACCGGCACCGTGTCACGCAACGTGGCGGGTGCGGTGCCCACCAACGGCGCCACCCAGTTCACCGGGTCCTCGAGCGCTCGCGCGATCTCGACCCAGCTGATCGCCGGGCCGATGCAGTTCACGGCCGAGGCCTGGTTCCGGACGAGCAGCAACAACGGCGGCAAGATCGTCGGCTTCGGCAGCAGCGCCACCGGCTCCTCCGGCACCTACGACCGCGACCTCTACCTCGACAGCTCGCGACGGGTCAGCTTCAGCGTCCGCAACCGCAGCTCGCGCATCGTCCTGCGCACGAACACCACGTTCAACGACAACCAGTGGCACCTCGCCACGGGTGTGTTCAGCCCTGACGAGATGTCGCTCTACGTCGACGGCAAGCTGGTCTCGACGCGCACCGACCTCCCGATGGACCGTGAGCTCAACGGCTACTGGCGTGTGGGCGGCGACACCAGCGCGTCGGGCTCGGCGTACTTCACCGGCTCGATCGACGACGTCGCGATCTACGACACCGCGCTCAGCGCGACCAAGGTGCGCGACCACTACGTCGCCTCGGGACGCAGTGCCACGGCGATCAACCAGCCGCCGGTGGCCGACTTCAGCGTCAGCGTCGACGGGCGCACGGCGAGCTTCAACGCCTCGGCCAGCACCGACCCCGACGGCTCGATCGCGTCCTACAGCTGGGACTTCGGCGACTCCTCGAGCGGCACCGGGGTGAGCCCGACGCGCACCTACTCCACGGGCACGGGCTACTGGGTGACGCTCACCGTCACCGACAACAACGGTGTCACCTCCTCGATCCGCAAGCCCGTCGCGGTGAGCAGCAACCGCTCCCCGAAGCCGGCCTTCTCCAGCTCGGTCGTCGGGCTGACCGCTTCGTTCGACTCCGCCGGGACGACCGACCCCGACGGCACCCTGACGAACCTGCAGTGGTCCTACGGTGACGGCACGTTCGGCAGCGGAGCCACCTCGAGCCACACCTACGACCAGGGCGGCACCTACGACGTCACCCTGACCGCCACCGACGACCTCGGCGCCGTGAGCACGCTCACCAAGCAGGTCACGGTCCAGCAGGCTCCCAACCAGAACCCGACGGCGGCGTTCACCGCGACCCCGTCGGGCGCGACCGTCGCCTTCGACGGGTCGGGCTCGAGCGACCCCGACGGCAGCATCGCGTCCTATGCGTGGAACTTCGGCGACGGCAGCTCCGGGACGGGCGCGACCCCGTCCAAGACCTACGCCGCCAGCGGCACCTACAACGTGACGCTCACGGTGACCGACAACCGCGGCGGGACGGCCACGCTGACCAAGCCGGTCGGCGTGACGGTGCCCAACCAGAAGCCGACCGCGCGCTACACCTTCACCACCAACCAGCTGACGGCGAGCTTCGACGCGACGACGTCGAGCGACCCCGAGGGCCCGGTGGCGTCGTACGCCTGGGACTTCGGTGACGGTGGCACCTCGACGTCCGCGACGCCGAACCACCCCTACGCCCAGTCCGGCACCTACCAGGTCGCGCTGACCGTCACCGACGGCCAGGGTGCGACCGACACGGTGACCAAGGCCGTCACGGTCTACAACGCGCTGGCCGTGGACACCTTCGAGCGCACGGTCGCCAACGGCTGGGGCACGGCCGACGTCGGGGGCGCCTGGACGACGACCGGCACCGCCTCCCGCTTCAGCGTCAGCGGCGGCGCCGGCAGGCTCCAGGTGCCCTCCGGGAGCCTGCTGGCCGACCTGCCGTCGGTCGACTCCTCCGACGACCAGGTCGCCGCGAACTTCTCGGTCGACAAGGTCGCCGAGGGCACCTACATCGAGCTGCGCGGACGCAAGATCGGAGCGGCCTTCTACGCCGCCCGCATCCGCGTCTCGGCGGACGGGACGGCCCGTCTCTACCTCCTGCAGGGCGAGACCGGTCTCGGCGCCAACTTCCTCCTCCCGTTCACGATCACGGCGAACACCCGCTACAACCTCGTGATGGCGACGAGCGGCACCAGCCCGACGACCCTGTCGGCCAAGGCCTGGCCGGCCAGCGGCACCGAGCCGGCGGCGTGGCAGCTCACGCGCACCGACACGACCGCCGCCCTGCAGGCCAAGGGCGCGATCGGGGTGCGCGGCTACCTCCCCGGGTCGTCCTCGGCGTCCTCGCCGGTGACGGTGTCGTTCCACGACCTGACGGTCACCGGGGTCGGCAACGCCCCGGCCCAGAACGCCAAGCCCGTCGCGGCGTTCACGGCCACGCCCTCCCAGCTCTCGGTGGACTTCGACGGCACCGGCTCCAGCGACAGCGACGGCTCCGTGGCGTCCTACGCGTGGAACTTCGGTGACGGCTCGACGGGCACCGGTCCTTCTCCGACGCACGTCTACGCCTCGGCCGACACCTACCAGGTGACGCTGACGGTGACCGACGACAAGGGCGCGACCTCGACGCCGCTGACCAAGCCGGTGACGGTGTCGGCAGGCAACCAGAAGCCGGTCGCCAACTTCACGTCCACGACCAACCAGCTGACGGCGTCCTTCAACGGCACCTCGTCCAGCGACCCGGACGGCAGCGTGGCGTCCTACGCCTGGGAATTCGGTGACGGCTCGACCGGCACCGGCGCCTCGCCCTCGCACCCCTACGCCGCAGCCGGCACCTACCAGGTGACGCTGACGGTGACCGACAACCAGGGCGCCACGTCCGACCCGGTCATGAAGTCGGTGACGGTCCAGGACTCGCTCGCGGCCGACGCGTTCGAGCGGACCGTCGCCTCGGGCTGGGGCACCGCCGACTCCGGCGGTCCGTGGACGCTGACGGGATCGGCCGCGAGGTTCAGCGTGGGCGGCGGCGCGGGACAGATGTCGCTGCTCGCCGGCAACACGCTGATCGGTGACCTCAACAACGTGAGCTCGCGCAACGACCGCGTGGCGGTGCGGTTCTCCGTCGACAAGGTCGTGGACGGCACCTACATCGAGCTGCGCGGTCGCAAGGTGGGCACCGACTTCTACGCGGCTCGGATCCGGGTCTCCGCCGACGGCACCGCTCGGCTCTACCTGCTCCAGGGCGGCAACGGTCTCGGAGCCAACCTCCTGCTGCCGTTCACGATCACCGCCGGCTCGCAGTACAACTTCGTCCTCGACGTCAGCGGCACCAGCCCGACGACGCTGTCGACGAAGGCGTGGCCCGTCGGTGACACCGAGCCTGCCGCGTGGCAGCTGGTCCGCACGGACACCTTCGCGGCACTCCAGACCGCCGGCGCGGTCGGGCTGCGGGGCTACCTGCCGGGCGCCGCGACGCAGGCGCCGGTGACGATCTCGTTCCACGACTTCCTGCTCACGGGCACCAACGGCTGACCCGGCTCGCGCCGTCCTCGTCGGGGTCACGAGGCGGCCGGGCCGGGCAGTTGGCTCGCGCGTCTAGCGTGAGTCCGTGCGCCGGACCGACGAGGGACAGGAGGGGTCCTCGGCGTCCGCCGACGCCGCTGTGGGCGACGACCCGGCCCGCTGGCGCATCCTCGGCGTCACCCTGACGGTCGGCTTCATGGTGCTGCTCGACGTGACGATCGTGAACGTCGCGATCCCGTCGATGCGGGCGTCCCTCGACACCACCGCCGGCAACATCCAGTGGGTGGTGTCGGGCTACGCCCTCGCCTTCGGGCTGACGCTCGTGACCGGCGGACGCCTGGGTGACGCCTACGGCCGCAGGCGGCTCATGCTGATCGGGCTCACCGGCTTCATCGCCGCCAGCGCGGGAGCGGGTCTGGCGCCGACGATCGAGGTGCTCGTCCTCGCCCGCCTCGTGCAGGGCGTCGCGGCCGGGCTGCTGACGCCTCAGAACTCCGGGCTGATCCAGACGCTGTTCCGCGGCCCGGAGCGCGGCACCGCCTTCGGACTCTTCGGCCTCACCGTCTCGGTGTCCTCCGCCCTCGGCCCGGTGCTCGGCGGGCTGATCATCGCCGCCCTCGGCGCCGACCAGGGCTGGCGGTGGATCTTCCTGGTCAACGTGCCGATCGGCCTCGTGCTGCTCGTCGCGATCCGCGCGATGGTGCCCGGCCGGGACCCGGACTCCGGAGGGGACACGCGCCTGGACCTCGCCGGTGCCCTGCTGCTCGGTCTGACCGTGCTCTGCGTCCTCTATCCCGTGGTGAGCGCGGAGGGCGGCTCGCGGGCCCCGCTCCTGCTGCTCCTCGCCGTGCCGGTCCTGGCGGTGGGCTTCGTCGGGTGGGAGCGGCGCGTGGTGTCCCGGGGCGGAGCGCCGCTGCTCGACATCAGCCTGCTGAGGCAGGTGCCGGGCTACGCCAGCGGCATCGTCATCGGCACGCTCTACTTCACCGGGTTCACCGGCATCTTCCTCGTGCTCAGCGTCTACCTCCAGGACGGCCTCGACCGCACGGCGCTCACCGCCGGCCTGCTGCTGATGCCGTTCGCCGTCGGCTCCGCGGTCGCCTCGCCCGTGGCCGGCCGGCTGGTCAGCACGGTCGGTCGGCGGGTCACCGTGCTCGCCCTGCTGCTGATGATGGCCGGGGTCCTCGCTCTCGCGGTGCTCGCGCCGGAGGCCGGCGACCCCCTCTGGCTCGTGCTCGGGCTGCCCCTGCTGGTGGCGGGCCTCGGGGGAGGGGCGGTGGTGTCGCCGAACTTCACCCTCACCCTCGCCGAGGTCCCGACGCGCATGGGCGGTGCCGCCGGCGGTGCGGTGCAGACCGGCCAGCGCATCGGCGCCTCCATCGGGGCGGCGGTCGTGATGAGCGCCTACCAGCTCGCGCTGACGGCGTACGACCACCCGGGCGTGGCGCTGCGCTGGGCCCTCGGCGTCTCCCTGACCGTGCTCGTGACGGCCTGGGCCGCCGCGGTCTGGTCGTGGCGACGCGATCCGGTCACTACCTTGTCCCCGTGACGTCGCAGAGCGTGAGGCCCGGGAGGGCCGAGTCCTTCCTCCGGGTCGTGGTGACCTACGTGCTCGTGGTCGCGGTGGGCGCGGCGTGGCTCGTGGCCGGCCCGGACACCGGGCGGCTGTGGCTCGACGCGCTGGTCGCCGACCTCCTGGGGACGCTCGTGGTCTTCGCCTCGAGCCGGCTGCACCGCAACTCGAGCATGTACGACGCCTACTGGAGCGTGGTCCCGCCCCTGCTGATGCTCTGGTGGTGGACCGAGCGCGAGCCGGGCACGGACGCCGGCCGCTTCGCGCTGCTCGCGGTGGTGATGGTGCTGTGGGCGGTGCGCCTGACCGCCAACTGGGCGTGGTCGTGGCCGGGGCTGCACCACGAGGACTGGCGCTACCCCCTGCTGCGCGACAAGGGCGGCCGGCTCGAGGCGCTGGTCGACCTGGCCGCCATCCACGTGGTCCCGACCCTGCAGGTGTTCCTCGCCCTGCTGCCGGTGTACGTCGTCGCGAGCCGGCCCGGGCGCGACCTCGGGTGGCTCGACGGGGTCGCCCTCGTCGTGGGCCTGGCGGCGGTCGCGCTGGAGACCGTGGCCGACCTGCAGATGCGCCGCTTCACCGCGACGGCCGCGCGCGGCGAGGTGATGGACCGGGGCGTGTGGTCGTGGTCGCGGCACCCCAACTACCTCGGCGAGCTGGGCTTCTGGGTCTCGATGGCGCTGTTCGGCGTGGCGGCCGCCCCCGGGGATTGGTGGTGGCTGGTGCTCGGCGCCGTGGGCATCTGGGCGATGCTCAGCTTCGCGAGCATCCCGATGATGGAGGACCGCAGCCTGGAGCGGCGCCCGGAGTACCAGCGGGTCGTCGACCGGGTCGCCCGCTTCTTCCCCCGCCCGCCGCGGCGCGCGGCGGCGTGACCCGGCCCCGCGTGGTGGTCGCCGGTCTCGGCGACACCGGCGTCCTGTCGGCGATCCACCTCTCGCGCCGGGCCGACGTGGTCGGCATCTCGACCAAGCCCGAGATGGTGAGCGGCCAGGAGCTCGGGCTGCGGCTGACCCGCCCGACGACCTGGGCGCGGGAGTACCGCGTGCCCTTCCACCGCTACCGCGGCCTCGACCGGGTCCGCGTCGTCCACGGTGAGGTGACCGAGGTCGACCTGGAGGCCCGGACGGTGCGGGTGCGCCTGGCCAACGGCGTCACCCAGGTCGAGCCGTACGACGTCCTGGTGGTCGCCACGGGCGTGTCCAACGGGTTCTGGCGCCGGCCCGACCTGCAGACCAGCGACCAGGTGTCCTCCGCCCTCGCCGCCGCCCACGAGCGGCTGGCCGCCGCGGGGTCGGTGGCCGTGATCGGTGGCGGAGCGGCCGCGGTGGGCGCTGCGACCAACCTCGCGACCGTGTGGCCGGACAAGCAGGTCGACCTCTTCTTCCCCGGGGCGCGGCCCCTGCCCCGGCACCACCCGCGCGTGTGGCGCCGCCTGGAGCGCCGGCTCGAGGGGCTGGGCGTCGGTCTGCACCCGGGCCACCGCGCGGAGGTGCCGACCTCCGGCGTGCCGGACGAGCTGGAGCCGGGCCCCGTCCGCTGGCAGACCGGGCAGCCGCCCACCCCGGCCGACGCGGTGCTGTGGGCGGTCGGGCGGGTGCGCCCCAACACGGGGTGGGCGCCGCCGGAGCTGCTGGACCCGCAGGGCTTCGTGCGGGTCGGGCCCGATCTGCAGGTGCCCGGGGTCGAGGGGGTGTTCGCGGTCGGCGACGTCGCCGCGACCGACCCGCTGCGGACCTCGGCGCGCAACGCGGGCCACCTGGTGCTCGCGCACAACGTGAAGGCGCACCTCGGCGGCGGCCGGCTGCGGACCTATCGCCCGCCGCGGCGACGCTGGGGCTCGGTGATCGGGCCGCAGGCCGACGGGCTGATCGTGTTCGCGCCCGACGGGCGGGGCTATCGCGTGCCGGCGGTCGTGGACCGCCACGTCGTCCGCGCGGTGATCGTCGCGTGGGGGATCTATCGCGGCATCCGCCGCCGGCGCTGACGGGCCCGGTCCCGTCCCCAGGCGGGCAGACCTCGTGCTCGTCCCCAGGCTTCCGCGCCCAGTCCTGATCGGTCGGGGGTGCGCCGGATCGTGCTCTGCATGCCGCTCTCCGCGCCCCCGCCCTCCACGCCCCACCTCGACCCCGCGCTCGTGGAGCGCGTCCGCGACCGGCTGGCCTCCGAGGGTTCCGGCGCCACGCTGACCCCCGCTGCGGTCGCCCGTGTCCTGCGCGCCGAGGGGCGCCCCGTCGGGGACGCGACCGTCCTGGCCGTGCTCGACGCGCTGCGGCGTGACGTGGTCGGGGCCGGCCCGCTCGAGGAGCTGGTGCGCCTCGACGGCGTGACCGACGTCGTGGTCAACGGGCCCGACCAGGTCTTCCTCGACCGGGGCCGGGGGCTCGAGCGCGCGCCGGTGACGTTCCCCGACGACGCGGCCGTCCGCCGCCTCGCGCAGCGGCTCGCTGCGCGGGCAGGTCGTCGGCTCGACGACGCCACGCCCTACGCCGACGTGCGACTGGCCGACGGCACCCGCTTCCACGCCGTCCTCGCACCGCTGGCCCGGCCGGGCACCTCGATCTCGCTGCGTGTGCCCCGGCGCCGGGTCTTCACGCTCGAGGAGCTCGAGGAGGCCGGCACGGTCACCCCCGACGGAGCGGCCCTGCTCCAGCGGGTCGTGGCGGCCAGGCTCGCGTTCCTCGTCGGTGGCGGGACCGGAGCCGGCAAGACGACGCTGCTCAACGCGTTGCTCAGCCTGGTGGACCCGGCCGAGCGCGTCGTGCTGGTGGAGGACACCGCCGAGCTCGCCCCGGACCACCCCCACGTGGTGGGCCTCGAGGCGCGTCCGGCCAACGTCGAGGGCGCGGGGGAGGTCGACCTGCGCACGCTGGTGCGGCAGGGGCTGCGCATGCGCCCCGACCGGCTCGTGGTCGGCGAGGTCCGCGGTGCGGAGGTGACCGACCTGCTGGCCGCGCTCAACACCGGCCACCGAGGCGGGTGCGGCACCGTCCACGCCAACACCGCGGCCGACGTCGTCACCCGGGTCGAGGGCCTGTGCCTGGCCGCCGGGCTGCCCTCCCCGGCCGCGCACGCCCAGCTGGCCAGCGCGGTCGAGGTGGTGCTGCACTGCGGTCGCGATCCCGACGGTCGACGGCGCATCGGCGAGGTCGCGGTGCTCAGCCGCGGGGACGACGGCACCTGCCGGGCGCTGTCGGCCGTGCGGTTCCCGCGTGCCGCAGCGCCCGTCGAGGGCCCCGGGGCCGACCGGCTCGCCGCTCTGCTGGCGGGTGGGTCGTGACGGGTGCTCTCGCCGCGGTGCTGGTGGCCCTGGCGGTCGGCCTGGTCGTGCCGGCACGCGCGCCTCTGGTGCGGTCGACCCGGCCCCCGACCGCCCCGGCCGCGGTCCCCGCGCGGGGCGTCCGTCAGCCCGCCGAGGCGGCGCTCGTCGTGGCCGGGCTCGGGCTGCTGGCCGTCCTGGCCCCGGTCGGCCAGCTGGTGCTGGCGGCGGTCGCGGTGGCCGGCCTGGTCGTCGTACGCCTGAGGGCCGCGGGGCGGCACGAGCGGGAGGCAGCAGCGAGGCAGCAGTCCGTGCTCGAGGCGTGCGAGGCGCTCGTGGGCGAGCTCCGGGCGGGCCAGCCCCTCGCCCCGGCACTGGCCGGTGCGGCCCGGGTCTGGCCGGACCTCGCGCCGGCGACGGTGCGTGCGCGGCTCGGGGGCGACGTCCCCGAGGCCCTGCGGGCCCTGGCGGGGAGCCCCGGAGCCGGGTCGCTGGGCCGGGTCGCGGGAGCCTGGGAGCTCTGCGCGGTCAGCGGCACCGGGCTCGTCCACGCCCTCGACCTCGTGCTCGAGACGGTCCGCTCCGACCAGCAGGCACGTCGCCAGGTGCGCACCGAGCTCGCCGCCACCCGGGCGACGGCGCGCATGGTCTCGGCACTGCCGCTCCTGCTCCTCGTGGGCGCCCAGGGGGCCGGGGCGAGGCCGGGGGAGTTCCTCCTCGTGAGCCTGCCCGGCCAGGTGTGCCTGCTCGCCGGCACCGGACTGGTCGGGGCGGGGCTGCTCTGGATCGAGCGCATCGCCCGTGAGGCGGTGGAGGAGGGATGAGCGCCGTGCTCGCCGCCGCGCTCGCTGCCCTCGCCGTGGCGCTGCTGCTCCCCGCCCGGCCGGTCGCGGCGACCACGGTGCCTCCCGAGGTCGCTCCGGAGCCACGGTCCGCCCCGGCGCCCGCGACCTGGGCGGCCGTCGCCGCCGGGGTCGGGGTCCTGCTCGTCGCACCCGGCCCGGTGGGTGCCCTGGTCGCGGTGGGGGTGGGCTGGGCGGTGCGCCGCAAGGTCGCCTCCGCCGAGACCCGTCCGGCGCGACGACGACGGCTCGCCGTCGAGCACGAGCTGCCGCACGTGGTCGACCTGCTCGCCTCCCTGCTCGTCGCGGGCGCGGCGCCCGAGGAGGCCCTCGACCGCGTGCGCGGGGTGGTGCACCCGGCCATGGCCGAGGAGCTGCGCCCGTGGGTCGAACGGCTCCGGCTCGGCGCCGACCCGCTCACGGTCTGGGGCGACCTGGCGACCCACCGCCACCTCGGTCTGCTCGGGTCGACCCTGCGGCGCGCCACGGCGAGCGGTGCGCCCGTGGCCGAGGCCCTCGCGCGGCTCGGCGGGGACCTCCGGGCCGCCGCACGGGCGACCACGCTCGAACGTGTCCGGCAGGTGGAGGTGCGTGCCACCGCGCCCCTCGCGGCCTGCCTGCTGCCCGCCTTCGTGCTGATCGGCGTGGTGCCGCTGGTCGCGGGCACGGTCGGCCGCCTCGGCCTGTCGTGAGGGCCCGTTGCGGCCCCCAGGTCGGGTCACCCACGCGCTCTCCGCAGATCCCGGAGCGACCCAGCGGGAGGACCCCGGACGCGACGAGAGTCACCCGCGTCAACACAGGACCGGGCTCCGGCCCGGACGATCGAGGAGGTCACAGATGGTGAAGTCGCCGGTGGCGCGCACGCGCCGAGAGACGGGAGCGGTCAGCGCGGAGTACGCCGCGGTCAGTGCCGCGGGCGTGGGGTTCGCGGGGGTGCTGATCAAGTTCCTGACCAGCGAGGCCGGCCAGGCGATCCTGAAGAAGATCCTGGAGTTCTTCCTGGCTCTCGTCGGGGTCCGCTGAGATGCGCGGCGCGGAGGCCCGGGGCCGACGGCCAGGGTGCCGGGCCTCCGCGCCGGGGCGCGGCTCCGAGCGCGGGGCCGTCACCGCGGAGGCTGCGGCGGTCCTGCCGGTCCTCGTGGCCCTGGCCCTGGGACTGGTCTGGTGCCTGTCCCTCATGGTCGCCCAGGTGCGGGTGGTCGACGGGGCCCGTGAGGCGGCACGACTGGGCGCTCGTGGTGAGAGCGAGGCCCGCGCGGTGGCCGCCGCCCGCAGGGTCGCCCCGGACGGCGCCGTCGTCCGGGTGAGCCGCGACGGCGACACGGTCGTCGCCGAGGTCCGGCTGCGGGTGCGGGGACCGGGCGGCATCTTCCGGCTCGTCCCGGGACCGACCGTGACGTCGCGGTCCGTCGCCGTGGCGGAGCCGGCATGAGCGCGCGCAGCGAGGGCGGCCGGCGCCCGACGGACCGTGTGCGGGACGAGGCCGGCGTGGCCGTGCCGGTGGCGCTGGGGCTCGCCGGCGTGCTCGTCTCCTTCGCCCTCGGAGGGCTCGTCGGCGGTCAGGTGCTCGTGGCGCAGCGCCGCGCGGCGTCCGCGGCCGATCTCGCCGCGCTGGCGGGTGCGGTCGCGCGTCAGGTCGGCCGGGACGCGTGTGACGCGGCCCGGCGGCTGACCGAGCTCGGCGACGCCGCGCTCGAGGAGTGCGAGGTCGACGGCGAGCAGGTGCGTGTCACGACCGGCGTCGAGCTGACGCTGGTCGGGCACCCGGTCACCGTGAGGTCACGCGCCCACGCGGGTCCCCGCGAGATTTCAGAGGGCTGAGCCCTGGCCGGCCGCGTGCTCGTCCTTGTCCGCCTCGTCGAGCAGCAGGTCGAGCAGCACGCGCGCGGCCGCCTTGTCGAGCGGGTCGTTGCCGGTGCCGCAGCGCGGCGACTGCACGCACGACGGGCAGCCGTCGGCGCA
>CAZKZQ010000028.1:0-3748 GCA_964557235.1 uncultured Nocardioidaceae bacterium | reverse complement strand
CCGTCGGGCCGGCAGGTCGAGCAGCTCCTCGCCGATCACCGTCCCGGTGGCGGCGTCGCGGCGCAGGAACGACACCACCTGCCCGGTCACGTCGACCTCCCCGCGGGTCACGCGGCACGCGCCCCACGACCGGGTGGCGGTCTCCCGGCGCACCTCGACCTCGGTCACCGAGCGGGCGGTCGTCGTCCAGCCCGGGTCCTCGCGGTGCAGCTCGGCGACGCCCTCCTCGAGGTCCAGCCGGTCCACCAGCCACGCCTCGCCCTGGACCAGGTGCACCGCACCGGTGTGGACCAGTGCGGGCGCCGAGCCTGCGTCGACGGTGCCGACGACGCGCCCGCTGGTGGTCTCGACCAGTGCCACCGGCGCGCCGCCCGAGGAGCGCAGGTCGGCCAGCTCCGACGGCCGCCCCGGCCCGGTCCAGAACCAGCGCTCCCCGCGCTGGCGCAGCAGCCCCGAGGCGGCCAGCGCGGTGGCCCCCTCCAGCGCACGGTCGCCGAACATCCGCAGGTCCTCGTCGCGCAGCGGCACCTCGGCCGCGGCGGCGCACAGGTGCGGACCCACGACGTGCGGGTTGCCGGGGTCGAGCGCGGTGGGCTCCAGCGGGGCCCCGAGCAGCACGTCGGGATGGTCGATCAGATAGGTGTCGAGCGGGTCGTCGCGGCCGACCATCACGGCCAGTGCCGGCCCGCGGTCGCGCCCGGCCCGCCCCACCTGCTGCCAGAACGACGCCCCGCTGCCCGGATAGCCACCGAGCACGACCGCGTCGAGACCGCTGATGTCGACGCCCAGCTCGAGCGCGTTGGTCGCCGCGACCCCGACGAGGGTGCCGTCGCGCAGGTCCTGCTCCAGCCTCCGCCGCTCCTCCGGGACGAACCCGCCCCGATAGGCCGCGACCCGCCCTGCCAGCCCCGGGTCCAGCGGCCGCAGCCGCTGCGCCGCCTGGATCGCCACCACTTCAGCCGCCTTGCGGGACCGCACGAAGGCCAGCGTCCGCACGCCGTCCGCCACGAGGTCGGCCAGCAGGTCGGCGCTCTCGGCGACCGTCGAGCGCCGGGTCGGGGCGCCGAGCTCGCCACCCCCGTCGAGCAGGGGCGGCTCCCACAGGGCCAGGGTCACCGGGCCCCGGGCCGAGGTGTCCTCGTCGACAGCCACGCAGTCCAGCCCGGTCAGGGCGGCGGCCGAGGTGGCCGGGTCCCGCACCGTGGCGGAGGCGAGCACGAAGGTCGGGGACGCGTCGTACGCCTGGCAGACGCGACGCAGCCGCCGGAGCACGGCGGCCACGTGGGCGCCGAACACGCCGCGGTAGTGGTGGCACTCGTCCACGACGACGTACTGCAGGCGCGAGAGGAACCCGGCCCAGCGCTGGTGGCCGGGCAGGAGCGCGTGGTGGAGCAGGTCGGGGTTGGTCAGGACGTACTCCGCGTGCTCCTGCGCCCACTGACGCTGCTCGGGCGAGCTGTCGCCGTCGACCGTGCACGCGGCGAGGCCCGGGACGGCCAGGCGGCCCAGACCGGCGAGCTGGTCCTGCGCGAGCGCCTTGGTCGGGCTGAGGTAGAGCACGGTCGCTCCGCGCCGCCGTCCGCGACGCGCCGTCACGACCGAGGTCAGCGCCGGGAGCTGGAACGCCAGCGACTTGCCCGAGGCCGTGCCCGTGGACAGCACGACGTGCCGTCCGGCGTGCGCGTGCTCGGCTGCGGCCACCTGGTGCTCCCACGGCTGCGTCACGCCGCGGGACCTGAAGGCCTCCACCACCTCGGGTGCCGACCACTCCGGCCAGGGCGCCGTGCGGCCCTCGCGGGCGGCCAGCTCGCGCACGTGACGCACGCGCTCGGCACGGTCGGGAACGGCCCCGATCAGACGCTCCAGGGGTGATGCCACCCGGACAGTCTCGCAAGTCTGATTCAATGAGCGTTGCGATGGGCATGAGCCTGTCGGCAGTCGCACATTTCTGATCTGGGAGTTGACGTGGACCTGTCTCTCGAGACCCGGCAGGACAACGAGCACACCGTCCTCGAGGTCGGGGGTGAGATCGACGTCTACACCGCACCCAAGCTGCGCGACCGGATCACCGAGCTCGTCGACGCCGGCAACCTCAACCTCGTGGTGGACCTGGAGGGCGTGGAGTTCATGGACTCCACCGGCCTGGGCGTCCTCGTCGGCGGGCTGAAGAAGGTCCGCACCAACGGCGGCTCGCTCAGCCTCGTGTGCACGCAGGAGCGCCTGCTCAAGATCTTCCGCATCACCGGCCTCGGCAAGGTGTTCGCGATCCACGCCACGCAGTCCGAGGCGACCTCGGCCGAGCCGGCGCGCTGACCGAGCTCTGCTCCACGTGCCGTCACACCTCTCCCCCGGAACCTCCCTCCCGTGACCCCTCCGCCCGTCGCCGCCGACCCTCGCGAGGTCTCCTTCACCATCACGCGTGACCCGTCGCTCGTGCGCACGGTGCGACTCGTGGCCGCCTCGCTCGCCCGCCGTGCGGGCCTGGACGCCGCCGCCGTCGAGGAGGTCCGGCTCGCCGTCGGCGAGACCTGCGCGGTGATGGTGGGCACCGACGAGGCCGACGCCGTGGCCAGCGCGTCGGAGGACCAGGTGAGCGTCACCCTGCGGGTCGGCGACGGGCTCGTCGCCGAGATCAGCGGCCCCTCGGCCCGCCCGGTGGGCGACGACACGCCCGAGGAGCTGGCCGATCTCGTGTCGGACCGTTGGATCCTCGTGCGCGGCCTCGGCGACGACGTCGAGGTCCGCGAGGAGGGCGCGACCACTCAGGTCCGCCTGTCCTGGCCCGCCTGAGCGCGGCCTCCGCATGTCCGTGCGGTCCCATGCGGTGGGCCGCCTTCCGGGCCCCCGGGGCGACACGTAGACTCCGGCCCGTTCGCGTGAGCCGCGTCACTGCTGGCTCCGCGTCGTCACGCACCCACCTGGTCGGGCGGGCCGCCCTGCGGCTCATCACCCAGGGCGCGGCGACGCCACACCACGGAGGGCGAGAGCCCGAATCGGAGGAATCGGATGTCCCTGGTCTCATCCAGCGTTCGTAGCGCTGAGACCGCGGTCGACCTGTCCGGAGGCAACCTGACCCTGGTGACCATCGTCGGTGCCATCGCGCTCGTCGCGCTGGTCATGGCAGTGGTCTTCCGGTCCCAGGTTCTCGCCGCCGGCGAAGGCACCGACAACATGAAGGCCATCGGCCTGGCCGTGCAGGAGGGCGCCTCGGCGTACCTCACGCGGCAGTTCCGCACGCTCGCCGTCTTCGCTGTGATCGCGTTCGCGCTGCTGTTCGTGCTCCCGGCCGAGAGCGGCTCGATCAGGATCGGCCGGTCGATCTTCTTCGCCATCGGCGCGGGCTTCTCGGCCGCCATCGGCTACCTCGGCATGTCCCTCGCGGTCCGCGCCAACGTGCGCGTCGCCGCGGCAGCGCAGTCCGAGGGCCGCGACCCCGCCATGAGGATCGCCTTCCGCACCGGTGGTGTGGTCGGCATGGCCACCGTGGGCCTGGGTCTGCTCGGTGCCGCCTCCGTGGTCCTCATCTACAAGGGCGACGCCCCGTCGGTGCTGGAGGGCTTCGGCTTCGGCGCCGCGCTGCTCGCGATGTTCATGCGAGTCGGCGGCGGCATCTTCACCAAGGCCGCCGACGTCGGCGCCGACCTCGTCGGCAAGGTCGAGAACAACATCCCCGAGGACGACCCGCGCAACGCGGCCACCATCGCCGACAACGTCGGCGACAACGTGGGTGACTGCGCCGGCATGGCGG
>CAZKZQ010000027.1:0-23515 GCA_964557235.1 uncultured Nocardioidaceae bacterium | reverse complement strand
TCGTGGCGTGCGGGCCCCCGGCTACTCTCACCCGCATGACGATCCTCGACGACGCCCGGGCCGGGATGGACCCCTCGGTCCGGCCCCAGGACGACCTCTTCGGCCACGTGAACGGCCGGTGGATGGCCGAGACCGAGATCCCCTCCGACCGGTCGGCGTGGGGCGCGTTCCACGCGCTCGCCGAGGCCGCCGAGGACCACGTCCGGGCGCTGCTCGAGGAGGCCGACGCCGAGGCCGACGACGCGGAGCGTGGCAGCACCACCCAGCTGATCGGGCACCTCTACCGCTCGTTCCTCGACGAGGCGCGGGTCGAGGAGCTCGGGGCCGAGCCGGTGGCCGCCGCGCTGGCGGAGATCGCCGCGCTGACCGACCACGCCGGCCTCGCGGCGTACGTCGGGCGCGCGGAGCGCAGCGGCGGGTCCGGCTTCTTCGGGGCCTACGTCAACACCGACCAGAAGGACTCCGACCGCTACCTGGTCAACCTGCTCCAGGGCGGCATCGGCCTGCCGGACGAGTCCTACTACCGCGACGAGAAGTTCGCCGACGTGCGCACGGCCTACGTCGCCTACCTCGAGCGGCTCTTCACCCTCGCCGGCGACCTCCACGCCCCCGACGCCGCCGAGTCCGCGCGGCGCGTGATGGACCTGGAGACCCGCATCGCCGCGGGCCACTGGGAGCGGTCGCTGACCCGCGACGTGATCAAGGCCTACAACCTGATGACCTTCGCGCAGGTGCAGGAGCTCGCCCCGGCCTTCGCGTGGCAGGAGTACGCCGACGCGATCGGCGCCGACGAGCAGACGCTGGCCGAGGTCGTCGTGCGCATGCCGAGCTTCTTCGAGCACCTGTCGGACCTCGTCGCCGACGAGTCGGTGACCCTCGACGACTGGAAGGCGTGGGCCTCGGCCAAGACGCTGCGCTCCGCGGCGCCGTACCTCTCCTCGGCGTTCGTCGAGTGCAACTTCGACTTCTACGGCCGCACCCTGTCCGGCACCCCCGAGCTGCGGGCGCGCTGGAAGCGGGCGGTCAGCTTCGTCGAGGGCTCGGCCGGCGAGGCGGTCGGCGAGCGCTACGTCGCCCGTCACTTCCCGCCCGCCAGCAAGGAGGCGATGCTCGCGCTCGTCGACAACCTGCTCGAGGCCTACCGCCAGAGCATCTCGGCGCTGGACTGGATGACCGAGGAGACCAAGGCGCGGGCGTTCGACAAGCTGCGGACCTTCCGGCCCAAGATCGGCTACCCCGACGAGTTCCGCGACTACTCCGCGCTCGTCGTCGAGCCGGGCGACCTGTGGGGCAACGCGCAGCGCGCCTCGGAGTTCGAGCACGACCGCCAGCTGGCCAAGATCGGCGCGCCCGTCGACCGCGACGAGTGGCTGATGCTGCCCCAGACGGTCAACGCCTACTACAACCCGGGCATCAACGAGATCTGCTTCCCCGCGGCGATCCTGCAGCGGCCGTTCTTCGACGTCGACGCCGACCCCGCCGAGAACTACGGCGGCATCGGCGCGGTGATCGGCCACGAGATCGGCCACGGCTTCGACGACCAGGGCTCGGAGTTCGACGAGCACGGCAACATGCACGACTGGTGGACCGAGGCCGACAAGTCCGCGTTCCGCGAGCGCGCCGACATGCTGATCAAGCAGTACGACGGCCTCAGCCCGCGCGACCTGCCGGACGAGAAGGTCAACGGCTCGCTCACCGTCGGCGAGAACATCGGCGACCTCGGCGGCGTGACGATCGCGCTCAAGGCCTACCTGATCAGCCTCGGCGGCGAGCCCGCTCCGGTGGTCGACGGGCTGACCGGCGAGCAGCGGCTGTTCCTCAACTTCGGCCACATCTGGCGGACCAAGGTGCGGCCCGAGCTGGCGATCCAGCGGCTGACCACCGACCCGCACAGCCCGCCGGACCTGCGGGCCAACATCGTCCGCAACCTGGAGGAGTTCCACGCCGCGTTCGGCACGCAGCCGGGCGACGGCCTGTGGCTCGACCCCGAGGAGCGCGTGCGGATCTGGTGACGGCGGACACCGTTTTGTCCTGATGCTTGCGGGGTACATCTGCTCTGACCGGACGCGACCCCGCGTCCCGCTCGAGAGGAACGACCCATGACCGTCGGCGCCGGCATCCTTCTGTTCGTGATCGGAGCCATCCTGGCCTTTGCCGTCGAGGTGTCCCTGCCGGGCATCGACGGCGTGACCCTCGGCTACATCCTCATGCTGGCGGGCGTGCTCGTCGCGGCCTTCAGCCTGGTCGGCGCCCGTCGCCGCCACGACACGGTCGCCGTGACCCGTGACTCCGCGGGCAACGAGAGCGTGACCGAGCGTCGCACCGAGTCCCACGGGGGTCCGGTCGCCTGACCTCCCTCCAGCCACCTGGCGAGCACGCACCGCACGCCACCCGACGCACGAGCCTCCTGGTGGGGCTCGTGCTCGTGGTTTTGCTCGCGGGCCTGGGCGTCTGGCTGCTGCGGGACCGCTCCGGCCCGGCGTGCGCGATCGACGTCGAGGCCGGCGAGGCGCGTGCTCAGCTGGTCGCACGCGAGGACCTGCTCCCGTCGGGCTCCGAGGGTGAGCAGCGCCGCGAGGTGGTCACCGCGGTCGAGGGGCTCGGCGGCCCGGTCGGCAGGGTCGTCGCCGGGCGGTTCTTCGAGAAGCTGACCGACCGCCCCAGCGTCCTCGCGTACGCCGACCGGCTGGCCCTGGTGACCGCGCCCGCCACCGGCGGGGCCGCACTCAGCGTGGTCGACCCGGTCGGCACCGGCACGGACTGGCAGGTCGACCTGTCGGCGGACCCGGCGTGGTCGTCCTTCACCGGCGGACCGGTCGGCGACGACCTGGTGCTGGCCTTCGCGGGGCCGGAGCCGACACTGCTCACGCTCGCCGACGACGCGGACACGTCCGGCTGCCACGCGCTGCCCCGAGCGACCGACGGGGCGGGCTCGGTGCAGGTCCGCACCGACCAGGCCGGTGCGGACGTCGTCGTCGCGACGCTCAGCGGGGCCGACCGTGTCGTCCGCGCACTCGACCCGGTTTCCGGGGACGCCCGGTGGACCGAGCGGGGGTCCGGTCCGGTGGCCTCGGTGACGGTGTCCGGCGACCTGGTGCTGCTCGCCCGGGCCGACTCCGCCACGGCCGCCACCGAGGGGCTGCCCGCGCCCGGTCCGGGTCCGTGGCTCGAGGCCCTCTCGCTCGACGACGGCCGGCCGCTGTGGTCCGCACCTCCCGTCGGTGGTCGAGCAGCGAGCGCAGCGAGCGATCAGTCGAGACCACTCGTGCTCCTGACCGCCGGGGGCGACGGGACGTCGTACGCCCTGGAGGTGGGGGACCGTGGCACCCGGCTGGCCGCCCTCGACGACCAGGGCCGCGAGCGGTGGTCCCGCCCGGCCCCGCAGGGCTTCACCTCCGCCTGGCTGTGGGACGACCGGCTCGTGCTGCGCGGGCCCGACCCGGTCGGCGGCCCGATGCTCCGCGCCTTCGACGCCGCCACCGGTCGACCCGCGTGGCAGGTGCGCGGCCGTCAGGCCCCCGCCGTCGGCGACGACCCGCGCGCCGGCTTCGCGTCGCCGCTGGTGGAGGACGGCACGGCCTGGGTGGCCGCGCCCAACGGCCTGCTCGAGGTCGACGTGGCGACCGGACGGGTGACGAGGCACGACTCCACCGCCCCGGTGGACCAGCTGCTCCGCGTGGGCGACGCGACCGTCGTGGTCAGCGGCGCCGCGCTCCTGGTGACCCGCTAGGACAGGGGCCTCCCCCTAGACTCTGGTTCCCGTCCGGCATCCGCGCGGACCGTCTCCCGGAGGACTCGTGGCCAAGCCCAAGGCGTCAGTCATCACGGCGGTGGTCGTGGGCATCGTCGCGATCGTCGCGGTGCGCCTGATCGTCAGCGGGGTCAGCGGAGGGTCGCCCGACGGTGAGCCGACCGACCCGGCGCGCGACACCGGCGACTGCGTCGCACTGGCTGTGGCAGCGTCCAGCGAGAAGGCCGCACTGCTCGGCAAGATCGCCAAGGCCTACGAGGAGACCGACCCCAAGGTCGACGACACCTGCGTCGCGGTCACCGTCACCTCGGTCGCCTCCGGCGGCGGCGAGGCCGCGCTGGCCCGCGGTTGGGACGAGGAGCTCGACGGCCCGACCCCCGACGTGTGGACACCGGCCGCGTCGACGTGGGTGCGCCTGCTCCAGCAGGACCTCGCTGCCAAGGACAAGCCCGACCTGGTCCCCGACGAGACCCCGTCGATCGCCTCGACGCCGTTGGTGCTCGCGATGCCCGAGCCGATGGCGACCGCGCTCGGCTGGCCGCGCAAGGCGCTGGGCTGGAGCGACGTGCTCTCCCTGGTCGAGGACCCCCGCGGCTGGGCGGCGTTCGGCCACCCCGAGTGGGGCCGCTTCACCCTCGGCAAGACCAACCCCAACCTCTCGACGTCGGGCCTCGCCGCGACCGTCGGATCTTTTGTCGCCGCGACAGGAAAGTCGAGCGACCTGACCGAGCGCGACCTCACCGACCCCAAGGTG
Source organism: uncultured Nocardioidaceae bacterium (assembly GCA_964557235.1). Lineage (GTDB taxonomy): Bacteria > Actinomycetota > Actinomycetes > Propionibacteriales > Nocardioidaceae > Marmoricola_A. The sequence goes on along the minus strand of CAZKZQ010000027.1, from coordinate 19,010 downwards.
CGGCGCTTCGTGCAGACCGTCGAGCGGTCTGTCGTGCACTACGGCGACACGACGCTGACCTACCTCTCCAACCTCCAGCGGGCCGACGACCGCGGCGCCGGCCTCGGCTACGTCAGCGCGGTCGCGGTCGAGGAGAAGTCGGTCCTCGACTACAACGCGGGCAACCCCACCGGCGACCCGGCGACCCTCGGCGACCACGAGCCCCCGTCGGTGCCGCTCGCGGCCATCTATCCCAAGGAGGGCACGCTCTTCTCCGACAGCCCGTGGGTGACCCTCGACGCCCCGTGGGTGGACGACGCCAAGAAGAAGGCCTCGGCCGACTTCCTGGAGTACCTCCGCAGCGACGAGGCCCAGAAGCAGTTCACCGACGCGGGCTTCCGGACCTACGACGGCAAGCCGGGCAAGCCGATCACCGACTCCGACTCCGTGCTCGCCGACGGCGTCAAGGTCACGCTCAGCCCGCCCGCCCCCGCGGTGCTCGCCGGGGTGCGCTCGGTGTGGACCCAGCTGCGCAAGCCGGCCCGGGTGCTCATGCTGCTCGACGTGTCGGGCTCGATGGGCGAGCCGGTCGCCGACGCCGGCGCGACCAAGCTGGAGCTCGCCAAGCGTGCCGCCGTGCGCGCGATGTCGCAGTTCGCCCCGACCGACGAGGTCGGTCTCTGGGCGTTCACCACCGACCTCGGCGGCGAGGAGCAGATCTATCGCGAGCTCGAGCCGGTGCTCCCGATCTCCCAGCAGCGCGCCGACCTGCGGCGATCCATCGAGGCACTGATCCCGCTCAACGGCACCCCGCTCTATGCCGCGATCCGTGCCGCCGTGCGGCAGATGGGCTCCGCCCTCGACAGCGAGAAGATCAACGCCGTGGTCGTCCTGACCGACGGCCGCAACGAGTACCCCGCCGACACCGACCTCACCGGCCTGGTCCGCGAGCTCGGCGGCGGCAGCAGCGAGTCGACCCTGCGGGTCTTCACCATCGCCTACGGCGAGGGTGCCGACCTCGAGACCCTCCGCCAGATCAGCGCGGCCAGCAACGCCGCGGCGTACGACGCCACGCGCCCGGAGAGCATCGACAAGGTGTTCACCGCCGTGCTGAGCAACTTCTGACGCCGATGGGGTTCGGGAAGCTCGTCGCCGAGGCCGCGAAGGACCCTGCGCTCCTGGTGTCGTCCGGAGTGGGTGGCGGCCTAACCTGGGCGCTCGCCCCGGTGCTGATCGGGGTCGGCGGACCGGTGGGAGCCGTGGTGGGGGCGGCGGTCGGCGCCACCATGCTCGGCGTGGGCGCGGTCGTCGGGGCCCTGCGCGGCGACGGCCAGGAGGAGTGGGGCACCGACGAGGCGGAGCCGGGCGACGTCCGGCTGCGGCCCGGGACCCCGCAGGCCGAGATGGTCCGGGCGCTGCGGGGCTACCTCACCGACCTGCGCGAGCTGCGCGCCTCGCCGCTGCCGGACAGCGTGCTCGACCAGGCGATCGCAGCCCTGGTCGCCGCCGAGGGCGCGGAGGAGACCGCGATCCAGGTCGCGGTGGCGGTCGACGGGCTCGACGACGCGCTGCAGCGCAGCCGCCGCCCACCCGGTCAGGAGCCGCGGGGCGGGGCGCTGGCCGCCGTGCAGCGGATGGCCGAGCGCAGGCACGCGCTGCTCACCAAGCTCCAGCACGGCGTCGACGACGTGGCCGAGGTCTACACCGAGCTGCTCGAGCTGCGGGCCAACGTCGCCGCCCTCGACGTCGGTGAGGGCGACGACGAGCTGGCCCAGGTCAGCGCCTCCCTCGACCAGCTGCGCGGGTCGCTCGCCGAGCTCGAGCAGGAGCGCCGCGCGCTGCCGCCGTCGTGACCCTGTGAGTCGCCCGTGACTTCTGTCGGACCCGTCAGACAGGGTGGACCCATGACAAGCTCGGGCCCGCTCCTCCGCTTCCAGGCGTTGTGCCTCGACACCGACGCGGCGCACCTCGAGCAGGTCGCGGCCTTCTGGTCGACCGCGCTCGGCTGGGAGCGCGAGCCGGGCCACGCCGGGGCCGTGCTCCGGGGTGAGGGCCCGGGGGCGTCGCTGTGGATCGACGTCGTGCCCGAGCCGATCACGGCCAAGCACCGCACCCACCTCGACGTGCGCGTGGAGGACTGGCGCTCGTTCCTCGACCTCGGCGCGACGGTGGTCGACGAGACGTCGTTCCCGTGGGTGTGGCTCAAGGACCCCGAGGGCGGCGACCTCTGCGCCTTCCCGCTGCGTGAGGACGGCTCGGGTGCGGGGCTCTACGAGGTCTGCACCGACTGCGGCCCGGACGCCATGCCGATCACCCGGTGGTGGGCCGACGTGCTCGGGGCCGAGGCCCGCCAGGAGGACGACGACGAGTGGGCCTACGTCACCGGGCCGCCCGGAGCGCCGTTCCAGATGTGGGTCTTCTGCCCGGTGCCCGAGCCCAAGACCACCAAGAACCGTCTCCACCTCGACTTCCGCGCCACGCGCCCCGACTCGGTCGACCTGCTGCTGGAGCGGGGGGCGACCCTGCTCCGGTCCCCGGACGACGACATCGACTGGCACGTCCTCGCCGACCCCGAGGGCAACGAGCTCTGCGTGTTCGCCCCCGGCGAGCCTGGCGACGCCGGCGGGCCGGGGGACGCGTGACGCTCCACCTCCACCGCGGCACCGACACCACCGTCCTGGCCGACGCGCTGGGCGCCCTGCTGGCCGAGCGTGCGCACGGGCCGCTCGCCGACCCGTTCGCCGAGGAGGTCGTGGTCGTCCCCGCCAAGGGCGTCGAGCGCTGGCTCTCCCAGCGGCTCTCGCACCGCCTCGGTGCGGGTCCCCGTGGCACCGACGGCGTGTGCGCGGGCGTGCGCTTCCTCAACCCCCGCTCGCTGGTCGCGCTGCTCACCGGCACCCAGGACGACGACCCGTGGGACCCCGACCGGCTGGTGTGGCCCCTGCTCTCGGTCGTCGACGCCTCGCTCGGCGAGCCGTGGTGCGCGACCCTGGCCCGCCACCTGGGCCACGACGCCGACCCCGCCGACCCGCTGGCCGAGCTGCGCCAGGACCGGCGCTACGCCGTCGCGCGTCGCCTGGCCGGTCTCTTCGCGTCGTACTCCGTCCAGCGGCCGAGCCTGGTCACCGACTGGCGCCAGGGCCGCGACACCGACGGCGCCGGCGGTGACCTGTCCGGCGACCTGCTGTGGCAGGCCGAGCTGTGGCGACGGCTGCTGGCCGAGGTCGGGGTGCCGGCCCCCGACGAGCGTCACGCCGCCGTCCTGGAGGAGATCCGCGCCGGCGCCGACCTCGCCCTGCCGGCGCGGCTGTCGATGTTCGGGCACACGCGCCTGCCGGTCACCGAGCTCGAGCTCCTGCGGGCCGTCGGCGAGGTGCGCGAGGTCCATCTGTGGCTGCCGCAGGCCTCGCCGGTGGCGTGGGAACGCCTCGCGCCCGAGGTCGTGTCCGGGCCGTGCCGTCGTCAGGACGACGTGACGGGCCAGGTGCTGCACCACCGGCTGCTCTCCTCGTTGGGCCGTGACGCCCGCGAGCTCCAGCGCTCCCTGACCGTCCTCGCGCCGGACGACGAGAGCGTGCACCTGCCTCCCGGGCACGGCGACGGCGACTCCCTGCTCTCGATGCTGCAGTCCGACCTGCGCGCCGACCGCTCGGCCGAGGAGATCCGCGCTCTGGGCGACCGGCCGCGGCGCGACGACGACCGGTCGCTGCAGGTCCACGCGTGCCACAGCCCCGCCCGCCAGGTCGAGGTGCTGCGCGAGGTGCTCGTGGGGATGCTCCAGGACGACCCGACGCTCGAGCCGCGCGACATCCTGGTGATGTGCCCCGACGTCGAGGCCTTCGCCCCGGTGTTCTCCGCGACGTTCGGGCTGCTCGGCTCGGTCGGCGAGGCCGGGCACCCGGGTCATCAGCTCCGCGTGCGCCTGGCCGACCGTGGACTCGGCAGCACCAACCCGATGCTCGCCACGGCGCTCGCGCTGGTCGAGCTGGCGGGCGGACGCGCCACGGCCAGCCAGCTGCTCGACCTGGTGTCCACCGACGTCGTGCGCACCCGCTTCGGCCTCGACGAGGACGACCTCGCCGAGCTGCGTGCCTGGGTCGAGCGGTCCGGCGTGCGGTGGGGGCTGTCGGCCGACCTGCGCGCGGACTTCGGGCTCGACGGCTTCGCGCAGAACACCTGGCAGTCCGGCCTCGACCGCGTCCTGCTGGGCGCCGCGATGGCCGAGGGCGGCGGACTGGTCGGACGGAGGCTCCCGCTCGACGACGTCGGCAGCTCCGGCATCGACCTCGCCGGCCGCCTCGCCGAGCTGGTCGCCCGGGTGGGCGCGACGGTCGAGGCGCTGCGCGCGGCGCAGACGCTCACCGAGTGGGGCCGCGCCGTCCACGAGGGCGTCTCCGGGCTGTGCGCGGTCGGGTCGCGCGAGGGCTGGGTGGTCACCGAGTTCGAGCGCCAGCTGGCCGAGATCCTCGACGAGGGCGGAGCGGCCTCGTCGGGCACGACGCTGCGCCTGGCCGACCTGCGTCGGCTGCTCCTGCAGCACACGCAGCCGCGTCCGACGCGTGCCAACTTCCGCACCGGCGAGCTGACCGTCGCCACGCTGGTGCCCATGCGCTCGGTGCCCCACCGGGTGGTGTGCCTGGTCGGGCTCGACGACGAGGTGTTCCCCCGCAGCACCGCCGCCGACGGCGACGACGTGCTGCTGCGCGACCCGGTCACCGGCGAGCGCGACCCCCGCGGCGAGGACCGCCAGCTGCTGCTCGACGCGGTGCTGGCCGCCGGCGACGCGGTGGTCGTGACCTACACCGGCCGCTCCATCCACAGCAACGAGCGCCGCCCACCGGCCGTCCCGCTGGGCGAGCTGCTCGACGCCGCCGAGCTGACCTGGCCCGGCGCCACGGCCGACGTGCTCGAGGAGCACCGGCTCCAGCCGTTCGACCCCCAGGTGTTCGGCCTCGACGGCGCGGTCACGTCCTTCGACCGGGCCGCGCTCGAGGGTGCCCGGGCGGTGGTCGGCGAGCGCAGTCCGCGGCCGCCGTTCCTCGCGGGGCCACTGCCCGAGGGGCACGCCGACGTCGACGCGGGCGTCCCGGCCGGCGGGCTGGTCGTCACGCTCGACGCGCTGCAGCGCTTCTTCGCCAGCCCGGTGCGCGGGTTCCTCCGCCAGGGTCTGGGAGCGGGCCTGCCCGCCGAGCACGACGCGGTCGAGGACCGCATGCCCGTCGAGCTCGAGGGTCTCGACCGCTGGGACCTCGGCGACCGGATCCTCAAGCGCGCGATCGCCGGGGTCGACCCGGCCACCGTCTTCGACGCCGAGCTGAGCCGCGGGCTGCTCCCGCCGGCCGGGCTCGGCGACCGCCAGATCCGCAAGGTCACCGAGCAGGTGCAGGGGCTCTACCTCGCGAGCGCGAGCGACCGGGCGGTCCCCGCGGGTGCCGTCGACGTCACCGTGGACCTGGTCGTCGACGGAGCGCCCTGCCGCCTGATCGGGGTCGTCGGCGACGTGCGCGGCGACCGCATCGTGCGGGTCGCGTTCGGCTCGCTGTCGGTCAAGCACCGCTGGTCCTCGTGGCTCGACCTGCTCGCGCTGACCGCGGGCCACCCGGGCAGCACCTGGGGAGCCTCGACCTACGGCTGGAACAAGCGCGCCGGAGCCGCCGACGTCGCCCGGATCAACCCGGTCGCCGACGCGGCCGGCCTGCTCGCCGACCTGGTCTCGCTCTATCGCCAGGGGCTGCGCGAGCCGCTGCCCGTGCCGCCGCGCACGGCCTACGCCTTCGCCGAGTGCCGGCGCACCAGCAAGGCCGACTACTGGCCGATCCGCAACGAGTGGGGCGGCAACGACCGCAGCCCCGTGCCCGGTGAGAGCTCGGCGCCCGAGCACGTCCGCGTCTATGGCCTCGACGCGCCGATCGAGGTGCTGCTGACCCCGCCGGTCGAGCGCGACGGCGGCCCGCAGGAGCCGCACCGCCTCGGCCGCCTCGCCTGCCGGCTGTGGAACCCCGTCTTCGAGCACGAGGTCGTCCGATGAGCGCCGGTCCCGGCGAGGGCCTCGCGCCGGTGATCCCGCTGCGACCCGGCCCGGCGGCGTACGACGTCTGTGGCGAGCTGCCCACCGGCACCACGTTGCTCGAGGCCAGCGCCGGCACGGGCAAGACCTGGACCATCGCCTCCCTCGTGGCCCGCCACGTCGTGGAGGGCCACACCGCGCTCGAGCAGATGCTCATCGTGACCTTCGGTCGCGCGGCGTCGCAGGAGCTGCGCGAGCGGGTCCGCGCGCGGCTGACCGAGGTCGAGCGGGTCCTCGCCGGTCAGGCCGACCCCGCGGACTCCCTGGTGCAGATGCTCGCGGACGTCCCGGCCGACGAGCGGGCCGAGCGGCTGCGCCGGGTGCGCGAGGCGCTGGTCGGCTTCGACGCGGCGACCATCGCGACCATCCACCAGTTCTGCCAGCTGGTGCTGCACAGCCTCGGCGTCGCCGGAGACCTCGACCCCGGGGCGACGCTGGTCGAGAACCTCGACGTGCTCCGCGAGGAGGTCGTCGACGACCTCTACGTCGCCGAGTTCGCGACCGGCGAGGAGGACCCCGCGTTCACCCGCGCGATCGCCGGTCGCGTCGCCAAGGAGGCCGTCAACGACCCGCGCGCGGTCCTCGAGCCCCTCGCCGCCTCCGGCGACAGCGTCCCCGGGCGGCGCCTCGCCTTCGCCGACAAGGTGCGGCGCGAGCTCGAGGTCCGCAAGCGCCGCCTCGGCGTCCTGTCCTACGACGACCTGCTCAGCCGCCTCGCCGACGCCCTGGCGGACGAGGACTCCCCGGCCCGCCGGCGCATGCGCGAGCGCTGGAGCCTGGTGCTCGTCGACGAGTTCCAGGACACCGACCCCGTGCAGTGGCAGGTCTTCGACCGGGCCTTCTCCGGCCACGCCACGATGGTGCTGATCGGCGACCCCAAGCAGGCGATCTACGCCTTCCGCGGCGGCGACGTGGAGACCTACCTCCAGGCCAAGCGCACCGCGGCGACCGAGCTCACCCTCGGCACCAACCACCGCAGCGACGCGCCCCTCGTGTCGGCCCTCACCGCGTTCCTCCAGGGTGCCGAGCTCGGCCGCGACATCGTCGTGCGCCCCGTCGACGCCTCCCACGAGGGCTCGCGGCTCGAGGGGGCGCCGCACGGCGAGCCCTTCCGGGTGCGCCTGCTCGACCGGGCCCAGCTCGGCGGCCGGGGCACCACAGCGCTCAAGATGCCGCAGGTGCGCGACGTCGTGCCCGACGACCTCGCCGCCGACGTGGCCGCGCTGCTCTCGTCCGGCGCGACCTTCCGCCGAGGCGCCGCCAAGCACGCCGTGCGGCCGGGCGACGTCGCGGTCCTAGCCGCCAACCGCAACCAGCTCGACCTCGTGCACAAGGCCCTGGCCGCGCGGGGAGTGCGGTCGGTGGTCGCCGGCTCCGGCAACGTCGTGCTCACCGAGGCGGGCAACGACTGGGTCGTCCTGCTCGAGGCGCTCGAGCAGCCGCACCGCCCCGACCGCCTGCGGGCCGCCGCCCTGACCGCGTTCCTGGGCTACTCCGCCGACCAGCTGTCGGCCGGAGGCGAGGCGCTCACCGAGGAGCTCGGCGACCGCATCCGCGACTGGGTCGAGCTGGTGCGCACGCGCGGCATCGCCGCGGTCTTCGAGGTGGCCACCAGCCAGGGCGCGCTCACCCGCCGGGTGCTCGACGTCGAGGACGGCGAGCGGCTGCTCACCGACCTGCGCCACCTCGCCGAGCTGCTCCACGACCGCATGACGCGCGACGCCTCGACCGGGTCGGGCGGGTCGCGCCTCGGCGTGACCGGCGTCCTGACCTGGCTGCGCGAGCAGCGCGAGGAGGCTCTGCGCGACTCCGACTCCGAGCGCACGCGGCGCCTCGACAGCGACGCCGCAGCGGTGCAGCTGGTCACGATCCACGGCAGCAAGGGCCTGCAGTACCCCGTCGTCTACCTCCCCTTCGTCGCCGACCACTTCGACCGCACCCCCGACTTCCCGCTCTTCCACGGCGAGGACGGGTCGCGCCGGCTCGACGTGGGCGGTGGCAACGCCGTCCCCGAGCACGGTGCGCGCGCCAAGGCCGAGCTGTCCCAGGAGCTGCTCCGGCTGCTCTACGTCGCGCTGACCCGGGCTCAGAGCCAGGTCGTCGCCTGGTGGTTCCCGAGCAACAACACGACCACCTCGTCGTTCCACCGGCTGCTGCTCGGCCGGCCGCCCGGCTCCTCGGGAGCACCCCCGATGAGGGTCGACCTCCCCGACGACCGGCTCGCCATCGAGCGCGCCCGCACGTGGGAGGCGGCCGGGGCGCTCTCCCTGGAGAGGGTCTCCATCGGCCTGGCCGAGACCTCGCCGCCCGCCCCGGCCCCCGCCGACCTCTCCGCGCGCGAGTGGACCCGGGTCGTCGACGGACGCTGGCGGCGCACGTCCTACACCGGCCTGAGCTCGGCCGCCCTCGACGCCGACCAGCGGCGCGAGGGTTTCGCCAGCGAGCCCGAGTCGACCCCCAAGACCGACGAGCCCGCGCTGCCGCTGGTCGAGGAGCTCCCCGCCGCCGAGGGCGTGCCGTCCCCGATGGGCGGCCTGCCCAGCGGGGCGACCTTCGGCTCCCTGGTCCACGGCGTGCTCGAGCACGCCGACCCGGCTGCACCCGACCACGGCGGCGACCTGCGCGCCGAGCTCGTGCGCCACATCGAGACCCAGCGTGTGCGCTGGCCGGTCGGTGTCTCCACCGACGAGCTCGCCGACGCCCTGGTCGCGGTGTGCTCGACGCCGCTCGGCCCGTTGTTCGGCAACCGCACCCTGGCGCAGGTCCCGCTGGTCGACCGGCTCGCCGAGCTCGACTTCGAGGTGCCGCTCGCCGGGGGCGACGTGCATCCCTCGGACGCCCCGCCGTCGCTGGCCGCCCTCGCCCCGCTGCTGCGCCGGCACCTCCCGGCGGGCGACCCGCTCCTGCCCTACGCCGACGCGCTGGAGACCCCGGGCCACGAGGCCCAGGCCCTGCTCGGCTACCTCTCCGGCTCGGTCGACCTCGTCGCCCGCGTCGACGGGCGCTACGTCGTCGTCGACTACAAGACCAACTGGCTCGGGCCGTTCACGGACCCGCCGACCCCGCTCACGTCCGGGCACTACACGCCCGAGCGGCTCGCGGCGGCGATGACGCACTCCAGCTATCCCCTGCAGGCCCTGCTCTACGCCGTGGTGCTGCACCGGTTCCTGCGGTGGCGGCTCTCGGGCTACGACCCGGCGACCCACCTCGGCGGCGTGGCCTACCTCTACCTCCGCGGCCTCTGCGGCCCCGACACCCCGGTGGTCGACGGCCAGCCGTGCGGCGTCTTCGCGTGGCAGCCACCGGTCGCCCTGGTCGAGGACCTGAGCGCCCTGCTCGACGGTGGGCTCGACGACGGACCGGATGGTGCCCCGTGACCGAGACCCCTGCCCTCCCGGCGGCCACGCCGCTGCCGGTCCTCGACCTCCACGACCACCGCGTCGCGACCGGGGCGACGGGCGTGCTGCTCGCGTTCAACCGCGCCGGCATCCTCGACTCCGCCGACGTCCAGGTGGCCCAGCGGGTGGGCACGCTGGCCGGGGAGACCGACGAGACCGTCGTCCTCGCCGCCGCCCTCGCCGTCCGCGCGGTCCGCGGCGGCTCGGTGCGCGTCGACCTGGCGACAGCCCACGAGGCCGAGGCCGGCTGGACCGCCGAGGGCTGGAGCGGCACGCTCGACTGGCCCGAACCAGGAGCCTGGGTCGAGGCCGTCGCCGGCAGCGCCCTGGTCGCGTCGGGGGTGCTGCACCTGCTGGACACCCACGTCTACCTCGACCGCTACTGGCGCGAGGAGGAGCAGGTCGTCGCCGACCTCGCCGCCCGCACCGCCACCGGGACGCCGGGGGCGCCCGGACCCGGGGACGCCGCGCTCGAGGCCGCCCTGGACGAGTACTTCCCCGCGTCCTCCGCCCTCGACTTCACCGACCAGCGGGCTGCCGCACGGCTGGCCTGCCGCCACCTGACCAGCGTGGTGACCGGCGGTCCGGGCACCGGCAAGACCACGACGGTCGCGCGGCTCCTCGGCGTGCTCGTCACCCTGGCCGGCGACGCCCCGCTGCGCATCGCCCTGGCGGCGCCGACCGGCAAGGCCGCTGCCCGCATGGCCCAGGCCGTGCGCGAGGCCACGGCCTACCCCGACTTCCCGAGCGCCGGCGCGGCTGCGGCGAGGAAGGCGCGCATCGAGGCGCTCGACGCCTCGACCCTGCACCGGCTGCTGGGCTGGCGACCGGACTCCTCGACCCGCTTCCGCCACGACCGGTCCAACCGGCTGCCCTACGACCTGGTCGTCGTCGACGAGACCTCGATGGTGTCGCTGACCCTGATGGCTCGACTCCTCGAGGCGATGCGGCCCGAGGCCCGGCTGGTGCTGGTCGGCGACTCCGACCAGCTCGCCTCCGTCGAGGCGGGTGCGGTGCTCGGCGACCTCGTCGAGGGCTGGGACGCCGTCGGCGGCCCGGTCGCCCGCCTGCAGCGGGCCCGCCGCTTCGGCCGCACGATCGGGGAGCTGGCCGACGCGATCCGCGCAGGCCGTGCCGACGACGTGGTCGCGATGCTCGAGGCGGGGGCCGAGCCCGACGACCCCCAGGACGGGCAGGTCGGCCTCGTCCCCGCCGCGGAGGTCGACGAGGTGCTGCGGGGGCATGCCCTCGCCCTGCGTGACGCAGCCGCCCGCGGCCTCCACCACGCCGCCCTCGAGGAGCTCGGCGCGCACCGGCTGCTGTGCGCGCACCGCGACGGGCCGTTCGGCGTGAGCACCTGGAACCACCGCGTCGAGCGGATGCTGCTGACCGCCTCGGGTGACTCGTGGATGCCCGAGTGGCACGCGGGGCGCCCGTTCATCGTCAACCGCAACGACCGCGGCCTCCAGCTGTGGAACGGCGACACCGGCGTCGCGTGCGCCTCGCCCGGGCACGACGGCCGCCTCGTCGCGGTCGTCGACGACGGCACGGCCGCGGGCCGGGTCCTCCCGCTCAACCGGCTGGCCGACCTCACCACGGCCCACGCGCTGACCGTCCACCGCAGCCAGGGCAGTCAGTTCCGCGAGGTCACCGTCGTGCTCCCCGAGGCCGAGTCGCGCCTGATGACCCGCGAGCTGCTCTACACCGCGGTCACCCGGGCCAGCGAGCGCGTGCGCGTGCTCGGCACCCCCGACGCGATCCGAGCCGCCGTCGGTCGTCCGGTCGACCGGGCCAGCGGTCTGGCGGAGCGGCTGACCCGTCCGCAGGAGTAGCGTCGACCACGTGACCGGCTCGTCGCGTCGGATGACGCGCATCGGCAACCGCATCGGTGTGTGGATGTACCGCACGCTCCGCGGCCGGCTGTCCAGCGGCAGCAAGCGAGTGCACGTCCTGATGATCACCACCCCCGGCCGCCGCACCGGGCTTCCGCGCTCGACCTGCGTGCGCTACCTCGAGACGCCCGCCGGCTTCGTCGTGTGGGGCACGGGCTCCGGCTCGCGCGAGGACCCCGACTGGTTCCGCAACCTGCGCCGGGTCGACACCGCGACGGTGCAGGTCCGCGACCGCACGTTCACCGTGCGCGTGCGCGAGCTGCTCGGCGAGGAGCGGGACGCGGTGTGGCGCGACACCGTCCTCGCCCAGGCACCCGCGGTGAGGCGCTACGCCGACAAGGCGGGCCGCACCATCCCGGTGGCCGTGCTGGACCCCGTCACCCCTCAGCGCACGTAGCGGTTGGCCACGACGGCCTGCTGGTCCACCGGGCGTCCTCGCTGGACGGTCCAGGCCAGGCGCACCAGCCCGGCGTGCGACCACGCCAGCGGGGTGGCCGACCGGGTGTTCTCCCCGATCGTGCAGCACGCCCGTCCCGTCGGCGGACGGCCGTCCCACACCTGCTCGGCGATCAGGTCGGACGGTCCCGCCGCCCGGGCCATCGTCCGGAGGTAGGCGACGCCCCGCGCACCCGCGGTGACGGCGTACTCCCCGCGCTCACCGGTCAGCAGCGGCCACCCGCGACCGAGCGTGGTGAAGGTGTCGGGGTCGGTGATGTCCCACTGCCCACCGGTGCGGGTCTCGCCGTAGCCGTCGGAGGAGAAGCGGTGCCAGTACGGCCCGTTGGGGGTGCGCACCCGCAGCTCCTTGTCGATGACCGGCAGCGTGGAACGGATGTCCTTGTCGAAGGGCCGGAGGATGCCGTAGCGGACCAGGTCGAGGAAGCTGGCGTCGACCACCTCGCGCTGGTCGGCGTCCGAGGGCCCGCCGTCGCCGATGGAGTACGTCGTGCCCGCGTCGGGGTCGCCGTCCTTGGTCAGCCGCAGGAAGTACGGCGAGTCGCTGAGCGAGCCCGTCGTCGTCACGGTCCAGTCCTTCACCTTCGAGCGCCACTCGTCGGCCTTGGCCAGCCAGCGCTGCGCGGAGGCGGTGTCGCCGTTGGCCCGCGCGATCGACGCCGCGCACACGAGTCCGGAGATCTGCGCGGCGATGGAGTTCGGCGAGTAGCCGGACTGGTTCTCCCACCGCTCCTGCGGGGAGTACGGCGCCGCGCGGCCGCTGTCGGCGTCCACGAAGTCGGCGATGAAGTCGGCCGCCTTCTTGACCCCGGCATAGGTGCGCGGTCCGGTGCGCCCGACCAGCTTGGCCAGCACGATCGGCAGCGCGACCTCGTCGAGCTGCAGGTTGGTCCACACCGGCTTGCCGGTGACGTCGGAGTTCTGGGGGAACGAGCCGTCGGCCTTCTGCTGGTGGGCGAACAGCCAGTCGACGATGCGGCGCGCCGCGGCCCGGTCGCCCATCGCCCACAGGGCGGTGCCGAACTGGTAGGCGTCGCGCGACCACACGTCGTGATAGGCGCCCGACGGCGAGGACAGGCCCTCGACCTCGTCGCCCCACACCCAGGGCGCCGACGGGGAGGCGACGATCGCGCCGGGGTTCTGCTTGTCCTCGGAGGCGGCGAGCACCAGTGCCGAGGCGAGGTACTGCCGGCGCAGGCCGTCGGCGCTCGCCGGGACGCGCCGCAGGCCGTCGAGGTAGCCGTGCCACCCGGCGTCGTACCTCCGCTGGGTGAGGGAGTACGCCGTCCCCGCGGCCGCCCGCGCGGTGCGCAGCGCCGCGGTGGCCGTGCGGGCGAAGCCGAGGCTGAGCGTCGCCGTCCGGTGGCCGCGGCGGCCGTCGAGGCCGGTGATGCGACCGACCTGGACGATGTTGCCCGCGGCGGCCCGCTGGTAGCGGTGGTCGAGCCGCTGGTCGGCCTCGAGGTCGGTCCAGCCGTCGCTGGTGCCGAGGTAGCCGGTGGACGTGGCGCCCAGGCGCGGACGCGACACGAGAGCGCTGGCGACCGTGCCGTCGGAGGCGACCAGTGCGTGGCCCGCGGTGCCTCCGCGGTCGTCCATGCCGCTGTTGTCGAGGCTCGGGTCGAGGAGCGCGTAGACCTGGTAGCGGCCGCCGTCGAGGGAGGTGAAGCGGATCCTCACCCGGGTCGCGTCGCGGCGCGGGTCGGTGACGAAGGTCTTCTCGATGCGGTAGCGCCGCTGCTTGTCGGTGTTGACCTGGCGGAACCGCAGGCTGCGCGCGTCGGGACGCGAGGCGCGGTGACGGGTGTCGGTCGACTCGCGGTCGGTGAACCCGCGACCGACCACGACCAGCTCGAGGCTGCGCACGCTCGGCGTCGAGAGGTCGGGGTAGAACACCTCGCTGGTGCGACCCTGCTGCAGCGTGAACCAGACGTTGCTGCCGCGGGCGCGAGCCGTGCCGAAGCCCGTCTTGTCGGCCTCGGTCCACGTGGCGTGACGTCCGGGGGCTCCGGGCGGGTCCGCCGTGGCGGGGGCGGCTCCGGCGGCGAGGACGCCTCCGGTCAGCGCGAGGACGGCAGTGCCGACGAGCAGGCGGGAAGGGAGCTGGGGCAGCTGGGACATGGGGGACCTCCGAGACGTGGACCAGGAACCCCCTACCCACCTGGCGCCCAGGTGATGCGGGTCACATCGCTGACCGGCCTGGCTTCGGTCCCGACACCTAGGCTCGGCGCCATGGACGAGCAGACGATGGCGGGCCGCACGGTCCTGGTGACGGGTGCCAGCGACGGGATCGGCGCGGAGGCGGCGCGGGTCCTCGCGGCGCGTGGGGCGCAGGTCCTGGTGACCGGGCGCTCGGCGGACAAGCTGCGCCCGGTCGCGGAGGCCGTGGGCACGGAGCCGCTGGTGGCCGACTTCTCCCGGCTCGACGACGTACGCCGGCTGGCGGGCGAGGTGGCCGAGCGGGTCGACCACCTCGACGTGCTGCTGAACAACGCCGGCGGCACCTTCTCGCCCAAGCAGCGCACGGCCGACGGCCACGAGCCGAACCTCCAGGTCAACCACCTCGCGCCGTTCCTGCTGACCAACCTGCTCAAGCCTCGGCTGGCCGCGCCCGAGCGCAGCCTCGTGGTCAACACCTCGAGCGTCGGCAACCTGATGGGCCGCATCGTGCTCGACGACCTCGACTACGAGCACCGCCGGGCGATCGAGTTCCCGGCCTACGGCACCGGCAAGCTGATGAACATCGTGTTCACCCGCGGCATCGCCCAGCGCTGGGCAGGGGACGGGATCCGGTCGGTCGCGGTGCACCCCGGCCCGGTCGGCAGCTCGTTCGGCCGCGACTCGTGGGTGGTCGGCCTGCTCTACCGCTCGCCGCTCAAGCGGTTCGCGACGATCAGCGTGCCCGATGGGGCGGCGCCGCTCGTCGCGCTGGCCGAGGCCGGGCCCAGCGACGAGGTCAACGGTCGCTACTACAGCCGGTTCAAGGCCGACGGCCTCGAGAACCGTCAGGCCCGTCGGCAGGAGATCATCGACGGCCTCTGGGAGCGGTCGGCCGCGCTGGTCGGGCTCAGCGCCTGAGCTCGGCGACCCCGGCCACGAGCCGGTCGACGTCGTCGGCGTCGGTGTAGACCGCGAGCCCGGCCCGCACCGCACCCGCGTCGCCGAGGCCCAGCCACCGCGAGGCCTCGATCGCGTAGAAGCTGCCGGCCGGGGCGTTGACCCCTCGCGCGGCGAGGTGCCGGGCGACCTCGCCGCCCTCGCGCCCCTCCACGGAGAAGTACGCCGTCGGCGTGTGGCGGCGTGGCGAGCCGTGCAGCCGGACGCCGTCGATCGAGCTGAGGCCGAGCACCAACCGCTCGAACAGCGCGTCCTCGTGCTCCTCGACGGCTCGCATCGACTCGAGCACGCGGGTGCGCCGGTCCTCCGCGGAGGAGGCGAGCCCGGCCAGGTGGTCGATCGCCGCGGTCGTGCCCGCCAGCAGCTCGTAGGGCAGCGTGCCGAGCTCGAGCCGCTCGGGCACCCGGTCGGTCGAGGGCAGGAGCTTGTCGACCGCGAGCGTCGCGAGGAGGTCGGGTGCGCCGGCCAGCACCCCGTGGTGCGGCCCGAGGAACTTGTAGGGCGAGCAGACGAAGAGGTCCGCACCGAGCGAGGCGATGTCCACCGGCGCGTGCGGCGTGAGGTGCACCCCGTCGACGAAGAACAACGCCGGTGTGGCGTGCACCGCCTCCGCGATCGCCGGCAGGTCCGGGCGGGTGCCGAGCACGTTGGACGCACCCGTCACGGCGACCAGGCGCGTCCGGGCCGACAGCTCGGCGCGCACGTCGTCGACGGTGAGCTCGCCCGTGGTCCGGTCGAACCCGACCCACCGGACCGTGGCGCCGACGGCCTCGGCAGCCTGGACCCACGGCCGGATGTTGGCGTCGTGGTCGAGCCGGGTGACCACGACCTCGTCGCCGGGTCCCCACGTCCGGGCGAGGGCGCGCGCCACGTCGTAGGTCAGCTGTGTCATCGACCGGCCGAACACGACGCCGTCCGCCTCCGCGCCGAGCAGGTCGGCGACGGCCGAGCGGGCGCGGACGACGACCTCCTCGGCCCGCCGCTCCGACGCGGTCACGCCGCCCCGGTTGGAGATCCCCGACGTCATGGCCGAGGCGACCGCGTGGGCGACCTGCCGCGGGACCTGAGTGCCGCCGGGTCCGTCGAAGTACGCCGTGCCGTCGGCCAGCGCGGGGAAGTCGGCACGCACCCGCTCGACGTCGAGTCCCATCCCGGTCACGCCCGCGGGTCGTCGAGCACCTCGCGCCACGAGTGCTGCGGCTCCCAGCCGAGCAGGTCGCGGCCCTTGTCGATGGCGTAGAACGTCTCGTCGCGGCCCATCTCGCGACGTACCTCGACCCCGGCGTAGAACCGCTCGCGCACCTCGTCCGTCGTCGCCGCGACCGACATGTCGGCGTTGGCCACGTTGAACACCTGGTAGCCCAGGCCGTCGGTCGCCAGGCATCGCTCGACCATCCTCCCGAGGTCGCGCACGTCGATGTAGGCGAAGACGTTGCGTCGTCGCAGAGACGGGTCCTCGAGGAAGGGCGGGAACATCTCGGCGTACTCCTGCGGCTCGATCACGTTGTTGATCCGCAGGCCGTAGACGTCGGCGCCGGTGCGGGCCTGGAACGAGCGCGCGGTCACCTCGTTGGCGACCTTGGACATCGCGTAGGAGTCCTCGGGCACGGTCGGGTGCTCCTCGTCGACAGGGACGTAGACCGGCTTGCGCTCGCCCTGCGCGAAGCAGATGCCGTAGGTCGTCTCCGACGAGGCGAAGACGACCTTGCGGATGCCGAGGCGGGTCGCGGCCTCGAGCACGTTGTAGGTCGAGAGCACGTTGGTGGCGTACGTCGTCGCGTCCGGCACCAGCAGGATCCGCGGCACGGCCGCGAAGTGCACCACCGCGTCGTACGCCGGCTTCTCGGGCAGGTCGAGCTCGTCGAAGGTCGCGAGGCCGGCCATCGCGGAGTACACCTGCCCGGTGTCGGTCAGGTCGACCGTCAGGTCGGCGACGTCGTCGCGCCCCAGGGGCGTGAGGTCGGCGTTGGTGACGTGGTGACCGAGCGAGGCGAGGTAGGGCGCGACGTGGTGACCTGCCTTGCCGGACCCGCCGGTGAAGAAGATGCGCATGGGCCCCAGCCAACCAGCGCGACGAAGCGCGGGACCGGTCCAGACGTCGCAGCGCATTCACTGGAACAGGCTTGTATTCAAACCTGGGTCGTTCTAACGTCGCCGACGAGGTGATGACCATGGCAACCACGACCAGCTCCCAGCAGGCGGCAGACACCCGGATCATGGGGATCGTCCACGAGGCGCTCAAGCGCGACCTCCGGAGGGCCCGCGACGTCGTGGGCTCCGAGCCGGCCCCGCCGGACCGGCAGCGCGAGGCCCTCGGCGCCCACATCACGTGGATGATGCGGCTGCTCCACAACCACCACAGCAGCGAGGACCTGGGGCTGTGGCCCGCGGTGCGCGCCAAGAACCCGGGTGCCGGCGCCCTGCTCGACTCCCTCGAGGCCGACCACGCCGTCATCGCGCCGGCCCTGGAGGCACTGTCCGCTGCGGCGAGCGCCTACACCGCGTCGTCCGCGCCGGCCGCTCGCACGAGGCTGGTCGAGGCGCTCGACGACCTCCTCGAGGTGCTGGTCCCGCACCTGGACCGCGAGGTCGCCGAGGCCATGCCGGTGGTGGCCGCGACCCTGTCGGCGGCCGAGTGGGACGCGATCGAGCAGGAGCACAACCTGTCCGGCAAGAGCACGCGCGAGCTGGCCGCGGAGGGTCACTGGCTGATCGAGGACATCGACGCCGAGGGGTACGACGTCGTGGTGCACAAGGTGCCGCCGGTGCTGAGGTTCGTGCTCGTGCACGGCTTCGGCCCGTCGAACCGTCGCCGCGCCCGGGCCCGCTGGGGCAACGCCGGATGACGGAGCCTGCGACCCGCACCTACCGCTCGACCCGTCGCCAGGAGCAGGCCGCGCGCACGCGCGCCGACGTGCTCGCCGCAGCCACGGAGCTGTTCTCCGAGCGGGGCTGGTCGGGCACCTCGGTGCGTGACGTCGCCCGGAAGGCCGGTGTCGCGGTCGAGACGGTCTACTCCGCCGTGGGCTCCAAGGCCGACCTGCTCCTCGCGGCCATCGACGTGGGCGTGGTCGGCGACGTGGCGCCGGTGCCGCTGTCGGAGCGCCCGGAGTTCGCCCGGCTCGGGACCGGGAGCCGTGACGAACGCGTCGCGACGGCCGTGCGCCTGATCAGCGGGATCAACCAGCGTTCGTGGGGCCTGCGGCGAGCGATCGCCGAGGCGGCCACCAGCGAGCCGCGGATGGCCGACCTGCAGCGCGGGCTGGAGCTGCGCCGGCGCGCCAACATCGGCACCGCGGCGGAGCTCGTGCTCGACCGCCCGGTGGGCGACGACGAGCTCGACGCCCTGTGGGTGGTGATGAACGCCGAGACCTTCACCCTGCTCACCGGCACGGGGGGTCGTTCCGTCGAGGACTACGAGCGCTGGCTGGCCGTGACCATCGACCGGGTCTTCGGCCCCGGCGCCTGAGACAGGAGGGTGCGATGCACCGGGTGCAGAAGACGGGCCGCGTCGACGTGGTGGTCGACGCGTCACCGGAGCAGGTGTGGCGGGTGGTGTCCGACGTGACCCGCACCGGCGAGTGGAGCCACGAGTGCCAGGAGGTCGAGTGGGTGGGCGCCGCCGGTGCCGTGCCCGGGGCGCGCTTCCGCGGCCGCAACCGCAGCGGTCCCTGGCGCTGGAGCCGCACCTGTGAGCTGGTCACCGTCGACGAGCCGCGGGAGATCTCCTGGCGCACCGTGTCCACGCCGCTCTTCCCCGACAGCACCGTCTGGACCCTGCGCCTCGAGCCCGTCGGGGACGGCACGCGCGTCGTGCAGTCCTTCGAGGTGGTCCGGGGGACCCGGGCCCTGGACCTGCTCTACGCCCTGCTGATCCCGCCCCACCGCGACCGCGACGTGCAGCTGCGCCAGGACCTCGAGCGGATCGGCAGCGTCGCCGCGGCCGGATGACCCCTGGGCGGGGCTCATGGGGGGAGGGGTTGAATGGCGGGAGCCCCCGACCACACCGAGGAGAACCCATGCGCGTCAACGCGTACGCCGCCCCTGCGGCCGGCGAGCCCCTGGCTCCCCTGACCATCGAGCGCCGCGACGTCGGCGCCA
>CAZKZQ010000026.1:0-23840 GCA_964557235.1 uncultured Nocardioidaceae bacterium | reverse complement strand
CCAGGCGCAGCCGCTCGCTCGGGACGTAGTCGTGCGGCAGGTGCGCGTCGACCGGGAGCTCGAGCCGCATCTCGGCGAGGTCCGGCGGGCCGTCGCCCTTGAACTCGTTGACCGCCTCACCGACCAGGCGGACGTAGAGGTCGAAGCCGACGTCGGCGATGTGCCCGCTCTGCTCGCCGCCGAGCAGGTTGCCGGCGCCGCGGATCTCGAGGTCCTTCATCGCGATCGCCATGCCGCCACCGAGGTCGGAGTGCTGCGCGATCGTGGCCAGCCGCTCGTGCGCGGTCTCGGTCAGCGGCTTCTCCGGCGGGTAGAGGAAGTAGGCGTAGGCCCGCTCCCGGCTGCGGCCGACGCGGCCGCGCAGCTGGTGCAGCTGGCTCAGGCCGAGGGTGTCGGCGCGCTCGATCACCATCGTGTTGGCGTTGGAGACGTCGAGGCCGGACTCGACGATCGTGGTGCACACGAGCACGTCGAACTGCTTCTCCCAGAAGTCGAGCATGACCTTCTCGAGGGCGTGCTCCCCCATCTGTCCGTGCGCGGTGGCCACGCGCGCCTCGGGGACGAGCTCGCGGATGTGGGCGGCGGCCCGCTCGATCGACTGCACCCGGTTGTGGATGTAGAAGACCTGTCCCTCGCGCAGCAGCTCGCGACGGATCGCGGCCACGATCTGGCGGTCCTCGTAGGCGCCGACGTAGGACAGCACCGGGTGCCGCTCCTCGGGCGGCGTCGTGATCGTCGACATCTCGCGGATGCCGGTCACCGCCATCTCCAGCGTGCGCGGGATCGGCGTCGCCGACATCGCCAGCACGTCGACCGAGGTGCGCAGGCGCAGGAGCTGCTCCTTGTGCTCCACCCCGAAGCGCTGCTCCTCGTCGACGATCACCAGCCCGAGGTCCTTGAACACGATGTCGCCGTTGAGCAGGCGGTGCGTGCCGATCACGATGTCGACGGTGCCGTCCTTGAGCCCCTCGAGGACCTCCTTGGCCTCCTTGTCGGTCTGGAAGCGGCTCAGGCCCCGCAGGTTGACCGGGAAGCCGCTCATCCGCTCGGCGAAGGTGGAGAAGTGCTGCTGCACCAGCAGCGTCGTCGGCACCAGGACGGCGACCTGCTTGCCCTCCTGCACCGCCTTGAACGCCGCGCGCACCGCGATCTCGGTCTTGCCGTAGCCGACGTCGCCGCACACCAGGCGGTCCATCGGCACCTCGCGCTCCATGTCGCGCTTGACCTCCTCGACCGTGCTCAGCTGGTCGGGGGTCTCGGTGAACGGGAAGGCGTCCTCGAGCTCGCGCTGCCACGGCGAGTCCGGCCCGAACTCGTGCCCGCGCGTGGCCTGCCGGGCGGCGTAGAGCTTGATCAGCTCGGCGGCGATCTGGCGCACCGCCTTCTTGGCGCGGCCCTTGCGCTTGGCCCAGTCGGAGCCGCCCAGCCGGTCGAGGCTCGGCATGTCCCCGCCGACGTACCTCGTGACCTGGTCGAGCTGGTCGGTCGGGACGTAGAGCCGGTCCGGGGGCGCGCCGCGCTTGGAGGCGCCGTACTCCAGGACGAGGTACTCGCGGGTGGCGCCCTGCACGACCCGCTGCTTCATCTCGACGTAGCGCCCGACCCCGTGCTGCTCGTGGACGACGTAGTCGCCGGCCTTGAGCTCCAGCGGGTCGATCTGCTTCTTGCGGCGCGCGGGCATCTTGCGCATGTCCTTGGTCGAGGACCGCTGGCCGACGATGTCGTCGCCGGTCACCAGCGCGAGCTGTCGGGTCTCGTCGACCAGGCCGTGCGCGAGGGTGCCGCACGTGACGACCGCGACCCCGCTCGGGACGTCGTCGCCGGAGTCGACGTGCTCGGTGAAACGTGCCGGCACGTCGGCGTCGGCGAGCACCTCCACCATGCGCTGCGCCGGTCCGTGGCCCTCGTAGACCGTGACGACGCGACCGCCCGCGGCCAGCCACGCGCGGATGTCGGCGACCGCGCGGTCGACCTCGCCGTGGTAGGTCGTCGCCGGCCGGAAGCCGACCGTGCGGCTCTCGACGCCGACGGTCTGCGCGTCCGGGACCGATCTCGACTGATCGGTCGCTTCGCTCCCTGCTCGATCACCGAATTCGGTGTCGAGGCCGAACGGGCTCAGGCTCCACCACGCGCGGCCCGAGGCCAGGGTGTGCTCGCGCACGTCGCCGAGCTCGCGGTAGGACGCCGCGCCCAGGTCGATCGGCGCCTTGCCGCCGGAGGCGGCGCTGGCCCACGAGGCACCGAGGAACTCCTCGCTCGTGGCGACCAGGTCGTGGGCGCGGCTGCGCACGCGCTCGGGGTCCATGAGGAGCACGTGGGTGTCGGCCGGAAGCAGGTCGACCAGCAGCTCCATCTCGTCGACGAGCACCGGGGACAGCGACTCCATCCCCTCGACCGCGATGCCCTCGGCGAGCTTGTCGGTGATCTCGCGCAGGACGGGGTGCTGCTCGCCCAGTGCGGCGGCGCGCCGGCGTACGTCGTCGGTGAGCAGGAGCTCGCGGCACGGCGGCGCCCAGAGCCGCTCGACCTTGTCGAGGGTGCGCTGGTCGGCGACGGCGAAGGTGCGGATCTCCTCCACGTCGTCGCCCCAGAACTCCACGCGCAGCGGGTGCTCCTCGGTGGGCGGGAAGACGTCGACGATGCCTCCGCGGACCGCGAACTCGCCACGCCGCTCGACCAGGTCCACCCGGGTGTACGCCGCCGCGGAGAGCCGCGCGACCACGTCGTCGAGGTCGGCCTGCCCGCCGGGGACGAGCTCGACCGGCTCGAGGTCGGCCAGGCCCTTGACCTGGGGCTGCAGCAGCGAGCGCACCGGCGCCACCACGACGGACAGCGGGCCGTTGGACGCGTCGTCACCGGGGTGCACGAGACGGCGCAGCACGGCGAGACGACGTCCCACGGTGTCGCTGCGGGGCGAGAGCCGCTCGTGCGGCAGCGTCTCCCAGGAGGGGTACGACGCCACGCGCGAGGGGTCGACCAGGCTGCCGAGCGCCTCGACCAGGTCCTCGGCCTCACGCGTGGTCGCCGCGACGGCGAGCACGGTGCGGCCGGCGTCGACCAGGCCCTTGACCACGAACGGCCGCAGGGCCGCAGGGCCGGTCAGGTCGAGCGCGGGCCGTCGGGCTCCCGGCGCGTCCTCGAGCGCGCCCGCGAGCACCGGCTCCGAGAGCACCCACTCGGCCAGTCCGGACAGTCCCATCGCCGCTTCTCCTCTTTGCCCGACACCCCGTGAACAGCACAGCAGCCCCCTTCGACGCACGAGAGGGGGTGTGCGCCCAGTCTACGGTTGCCCCATGGCGAGCTCCCACGGCGAGGCGGTCGAGATCGAGGTCGACGACCGCGTCGTCAAGGTGACCAATCCCGAGCGCGTCTACTTCCCCGAGCGCGGGTGGACCAAGCTCGACCTGGTCGAGTACTACCTCGCGGTCGGCGACGGCATCGTCCGCGCGCTGTTCGAGCGGCCGTGCATGCTCCACCGCTTCCCCAAGGGCGTCACCGGCGAGCCGCACGCCAAGGTCCACCAGAAGCGGCTGCCGTCCGGCGCCCCGCCGTGGGTGGAGACCGTCGAGCTGTTCTTCCCGCGGTTCAAGCGCACCGCCGACGAGCTGTGCGTGACCGAGCTCGGCGCCGTGATCTGGGCGGTGCAGATGTCGACCGTCGAGTTCCACCCGTGGAACAGCCGGCGCGCCGACCCGGAGAAGCCCGACGAGTGGCGCATCGACCTCGACCCCGGCCCGGAGTGCGACTTCGACCGGGTGCGCCGCGTCGCCCACGTCGTCCACGAGGTCCTCGACGAGCTCGGGGCGGTCGGGTGGCCCAAGACCAGCGGCGGCAAGGGGATGCACGTCTACGTCCGGGTCGAGCCCGACCACGGCCACAAGGACGTACGCCGGGCAGCGCTCGCCTTCGCGCGCGAGGTCGAGCGGCGGGCCCCCGACGACGTGACGACGACGTGGTGGCGCAAGGACCGCGACCCGGCCGCGCTCTTCGTCGACTACAACCAGAACGCCCGCGACCACACCATCGCCGCGGCGTACTCCGTGCGCGGCAACGCCGAGGGCACGGTGTCCACGCCGATCCGCTGGGACGAGGTGGACGACGTGGAGCCGCAGGAGCTGACCGTGGCCACGGTGCCAGCGCGGTTCGCCGAGCTGGGCGACCTGCACGAGGGCATCGACGAGGCGGTCTTCGACCTCGCGCCGCTGCTGGAGTGGGCCGAGCGCGACGAGCGCGAGGGCGAGGAGGCCCCGCCCGAGGAGGGGTGAGTCCACTCAGGCAGGCAGGGCGGGCAGGGCGCCCTCGGCGACCAGCCAGGAACGCAGCACGTCGAGGTCCTCGCGGTCGTTCCAGCACAGGGCCCGCAGGCCGATCGCGGTCGCGGTCTCGACGTTGACCGGGTTGTCGTCGACGAAGAGCGCCTGGCCGGGGCTCAGCCCGAGGCCGTCGAGGATGCCGGTGAAGAACGCCGGTTCCGGCTTGGCCACCCCGAGCTCCCAGCTGTAGAAGCAGCCGTCGAGCAGCCCGGCGTAGCCGATCTCCTCGGTCATGTGGTGCGCGCGCAGCCGGTCCTGGTTGCTGGCCAGGTGGCACCCGATCCCCCGGTCACGGACCTGGCGCACGAGCTCCCACACCTCGGCCACGGGCAGGATCGTGAACCACGCGTCGAGCGCCGCCTGGTGCAGGTGCGGGACGTCCCACCGCGCGAGCAGGTCGGTCAGCTGGTCGGTCCACGGGACCTCACCGCGCAGCGACGGAGCCTCGGCCTCGAACGCCTCGACCAGGAAGCGCTCGACGTCGTCGACGTGGCCCTCCACCACCGGGCGCATGGTGTGCTCCCAGCCGCGCGGCACGGTCTGGAGCACCCCGTCGGCGTCCCACAGGACGACCTGTGGCCGGTCGCCGCTCACTCGGTGCCGTGGGCGCGGATGAAGTCGAGGATCCGCGGGGCGAGCTCGGGCCGGCACACGACGAGGTCCGGCAGCAGCACCTCGCGCTGGTTGTAGACCAAGGGCGTGCCGTCGACCCGGCTGGTGTGCAGGCCCGCCGCACGCGCGACCGCGACCGGCGCGGCGGAGTCCCACTCGTACTGCCCACCCGCGTGGACGTAGGCGTCGGAGAGGTCGCGGACCACCGAGATGACCTTCGCGCCGGCGGAGCCCATCGGCACCAGCTCGGCGCCGATCTCCTCGGCCAGTGCCTGCACGAACGCCGGCGGCCGGGTCCGCGACACGGCGATGCGAGGACGGTCGGAGGTGCTCGGCGGCACGACGGGCGGCTCGCCGGTGTGGAAGGTCTGCCCGAGCCCGGGCTGGGCGACGGCCCCGGCCACCAGGTCGCCGTGCTGCCACAGCGCCACGTGCACCGCCCAGTCGTCGCGCGGCGGCTCGGAGAACTCGCGCGTGCCGTCGAGGGGGTCGACGATCCAGGCCCGCGAGGCGGTCAGGCGGGCCTTGTCGTCCTTGCCCTCCTCCGACAGGACGGCGTCGGCGGGGCGGTGCTCGGCCAGCAGGCGCATGAGCAGGTCGTGGGCGGCCTGGTCGCCGGCGTCCTTGAGCTCGCGGCCCTCCAGACCCGTCTCGCGGACCTGCAGGAGCAGCTCGCCGGCGACCGTCGCCAGCCACGCGGCGAGGCGGTGGTCGTCCCTGGCAGCCTCGCCCGGAGCGCCGGGATCGAAGGCGGACACGACGGAGGCGAGGGCGGCCGAGGGGCCCTCGGAAGGTGCAGGCTCAGTCACAGCGACACCCTCTCACGCAGTGCGCGAGAGGGTGTCCGTGGTGGGCCTGCGGGCGGACCGTCAGTAGGCGCCCTTGGCGTTGAGCACCGCACCGACGGTGCGCAGGGCGATCTGCACGTCGGAGCCGATCGACCAGTTGTCGGCGTAGTAGGTGTCCAGCGCGACGGACTCCTCCCAGTCGAGGTCCGAGCGACCGCTGACCTGCCAGAGACCGGTGATGCCCGGCTTGACGACCAGGCGGCGCAGGTCGTCGGGGCTCATCGCGGCGGTCTCCGACGGGAGGAACGGGCGCGGCCCGATCAGCGACATGTCGCCCTTGAGGACGTTGATCAGCTGGGGCAGCTCGTCGAGCGAGGACTTGCGGAGGAACGCGCCGAGCGGCGTGATGCGCGGGTCGCGCTTCATCTTGAACAGCACGCCGTCGAACTCGTTGGACTCCATGAGCTCGGCCTTGAGCGTCTCGGCGTCCGCGCGCATGGTGCGCACCTTGACGACCGTGAACAGCTTGCCGTGCCGGCCCACGCGGGTCTGGCGGAAGAACACCTTGCCCGGGCTGTCGACCTTGACCGCGATCGCCACGAGCGCGAGCACCGGGGCCACGAGGGTGAGCAGGACGGCCGCGGCGACCCGGTCGAACCCGGCCTTGGCGACGCTCGCCACGACCGAGCCCTTGGGCGGGTCGATCTCGCACAGGGTCTCGTGGCCGAGGCGTCCGGCGCGGATGCGCTCGGGTGCGACGCCCTCGAAGAGCCCGAGCATGGCGACACCGGCCCGGTGGTCCTGCAGCGCCCAGGTCAGGCGACGGACGTCGGCACCGCTGAGGCCGGGGCCCGGGGCGACGACCACGAGGTCGGCCTGGCTGGCCTCGGCGAGGGCCGGGAGCTCCGCGAGGTCGCTCCACACCGGCACGCCCAGGAGCTCCTTGAGCGGCTTGGAGCCGCGGTCGTCGGCGGGCTGGATGACCAGGTTGCCCACGACCTTGACGTGGCGGTTGCCGCGCCAGGAGAGCGTCGCCTGCGAGGCCGACAGAAGGTCGCCGACGACGATCACGCGGGTGGGCCCGGCGAGCCGGAGGGTCAGGAGCCGCGCGGCGGCGGCGGCCAGGACGGCCGCGCACAGCGGGACGGCGAGGCCGGGGCCGGAGAGGTCGTTGAGCCCGAGAGCCACACCGAGCGTGGTGAGAGCGAGGACGGCGCCGGCGGCGTTGACGAGGGGCCGCAGCTGGCGCAGCGGCGGGCCGGCCAGCGGGATCGAGCGGCGGTAGGCCAGGAGGCCCCACAGGGCGAGCTGCCCGAGGACGAGGACGGCGTCGGTGACCAGCGCGAGCGAGGTGCCCGCGGCAGCCATGAGCGCGAGCCCCAGCTCGATGTGCGCGGCGCCTCGGCGGCGCGGCGCAGCCGCGTCCGAGCGTGCGACAGCGTGACCGGCGTCCCGCACATCAGTTGCGGTGCCAACCCCCGGCATCGTCGACATGAACCCCCAGCTCCCCACTTCGCGGTAGGTCTTGCAGCCGCCCCCCCACGGGGCGGTGTCGGTCCCGAAGCGAGCCCACCCCCTCGTGAGCCCGGCAACGTTCCCCTGTTGTCACTGTGTCGCCGGGCCTTGTGGGATCCTGCTCGATCCGTCGAAGGTTCAACGACACTGCGGCGACGACGCTATGGCAGGAAGGTAAAGGATTTGTCCTTCACGAATCCGTGCGAACCAACAACGTCGGCGCAGTCCCAATGATAGAGCCCAGTGCCCTCGGCCAACATGCCCGAGACATGGGCCATTCGTCCTGACTTAGCATGTCTCGGACGGTCCCGGGACCGTACGAACGGTGGGAACGACCCGTGGGAGGATGCCTGGGTCCAGACCACCACGACCCTGAGGCGTCCCGTGAGCCCGCGCACCGTGCTGGTGGCCAACCCGTCCTTCGACGTGTACGGCGCCGATCTCCAGATGCTCGAGAGCGTCCGAGCCCTGACCGACGCCGGCTGGCGGGTGGTCGTGACCGCCTCCGCTCCCGGCCCCCTGCAGCCCCGGCTCGAGCAGGCCGGGGCCTCGACGACCGTGGTCGACGTGCCGGTGCTGCGCCGGGCCGACGCCACGCCGTCGGGGGTCGCCCGCCTCGGGCTCCGCGCCGCCGCGGCCCTGCCGCGGATGCGCCGCACGATCCGCTCGGTCGGTGCCGACCTGGTCTACGTCAACACCGTCACCGTCCCGTGGTGGCTCGCAGCCGCCCGCTCCTCCCGCACGCCGTCGGTGTGCCACGTCCACGAGGCCGAGCCCGGCGTGCGGGCCGTCGTACGCCGGGGCCTGACGGCGCCGCTGCAGCTCGCCGACGCGGTCCTCGTCAACAGCCGGTCGGCCCGCGAGGTCATGTGCGAGACGAACCCACGACTGCGCTCCCGCACCCACCTGATCTACAACGGCGTCCGGGGTCCTGCGGACCTCCCGTCGCTGCCCGACCTCGGCGGCGACCGGCTGCGCCTCGTGACGGTCGGACGCATCTCCGCGCTCAAGGCGACCCTGGACGCGCTCGAGGTCGCGGCCCTGCTCGTCGCGCGGGGCCACGACGTCAGTCTGGAGGTCTGCGGCTCCGCCGTGCCCGGCCAGGGGGACTACATCGCTCTCGTCGAGCGCCGCGCCGCCGAGCCCGACCTGGCGGGTCGGGTCACGCTCTCGGGCTACCAGTCCCCCGTGTGGCCGGCCCTCGAGCGCAACCACGTCTTCCTGGCGACCTCGACGTCCGAGACGCTCGGCAACGCCGTCCTGGAGGCACAGCTGGCGCTGCGACCGGTCGTGGCCACCGCGGTCGGCGGGCACCTCGAGACCGTCCTGGAGGAGCAGACGGGGCTGCTGTGCCCCGTCGGCGACCCGGCGGCCATGGCGGACCAGGTGACCAGGCTCGTCGAGGACCCGGCGCTCGCCCGTGACCTCGCCGAGCGAGGACGTGCGCGAGCGCTCGTGGAGTTCTCGCCCGAGCGTTACGCCCACGAGGTGGTCGCGGCCCTGGACGGCCTCAGGGCACCGTGACCGGGTCGGTGACCTGTGAGGACTGGGTGTTGCCCAGGGGGTCCGTGGCACGCACCTGGTAGCGGTAGGTGCCCGACGCCGGCGCGGAGTCGGTGTAGGTCATCTGCTGCGGGTCCCAGAAGTCCGACGCCCGCGTCTCGGGCGAGCTGATCGGCGCGTAGTCGACGTTGCTCCCGATGAGTCGCCGGTAGACCTGGTAGGTGAGGTCGCGGTTGTCCCGGTCCCAGGTGGTCTCCCAGGTGATGGTCACGTCGTTGCCGAACCGGGTCGCGGTCGGCGTGGCGAACCCGGCCCGCAGCCTCGGCTTCTGTGCGTTGGGGGCGGTGGCAGTCGTGACGAACCGCACGAGTCCCTGCTGCGAGGTGCCGTTGACGTGCTTGAACTCCCCGGCGACGGCGACGTAGCTCCCCCGCCCGGTCACGCTCCAGGCCGCCTGGCGGGCAGCGGTCGTGTCGCCGATGTCGAAGGAGGGGAACCAGGTGAGCAGCGAGGGCGCCGGACGGTTGGTGAAGCTGTGGTAGCGCGAGCCGATCGGCTCGGCGGCGTTGACCCCCGTCGTCGCCTTGCTGAACGCGATCGCGTAGTGGTACGTCTTCGGGTCCGTGTCCGGGAAGCCGCCGATGTTGCGGCAGTTGTGGGCGTGGCCCGCGGTGTAGAGCGCGCGCTTGGTGACGTAGACGTCGTAGGTGTCCCCGTGGCAGCTGGCCACCCAGACCAGCCGGCCGTCGGACCAGCTGGCCGCGAAGGCACCCTCGAGGTTGCCGTCGGTGTAGCCGTAGGCGAAGCCACTGCCGTAGAAGTTGGTCCCGTCGGAGGTCAACGAGGTGATGCCGGCGCTGCTGCCGCCGTTGCGGATCACCCGGTTGACCGGGAGGGGCTGCATCTTCCCGGTCAGCGAGTCGACCTTGGCGAGGCCGTAGCCCGGCCTGCTCGAGCCGTTGACCGAGGTGAACCGACCGCCGACGACCAGGGAGCGACGCGGGCCGTTGAGCGCCATCGCGGTGACCGATCCGCCCGCCGCCTTGGGGCGCCACGGCAGGACCGCGCCGTTGGAGGCCCGCACCTTGGCGATCAGTGACCGCGGGACGCCGCGCACACCGTGGAAGTCGCCGCCGAACCACACCGAGTAGGAGTTGGCGACGATGGCGCGCACGGTCTTGTCGGTGCCGACGCGGAAGGACGTCACGCGGGTGCCGGTGGTCGGGTTGAGCGCGACCAGGTGGCGCTGCACCTTGCCGTTGACGCGGGTGAAGCTGCCGCCGACGTAGAGCCGCTTGCCGTCGGGCGACGCGGCGAGCGCCTGGACTGAGCCGTTGAGCCTGGGGCGGAAGCCCGCCTTGAGGACGCCGGACTCGAGGTCGTAGGCCAGGAGGTTCCACCGCTGGACGGTCTGGGCACCGGGCGCGGCCCCGGCGGGACGGGCGGTGGTGAAGGTGCCGCCGACGAAGACGGTCCTCCCGATCACCACCTGCGTCAGCCCGACACCGTCGATCTGGACCGTCGGCAGCCCGTCGGCGGTGACGGTCGGGGGCGTGGCCGGGTCGGACGGGTCGGCCGGCGACGAGTCGGCCCGCGCAGGGGCCGCTCCCGCGGACAGCGAGGCCACGACCGACGCGGCGAGAAGGCACGCGAGGACCAGCCACAGCAGACGCCGTTCCGGCGCGTGAGCGCGGTGAAACTCCATGAGACGACCCAACCCCCTGGTTAGCAGCTCCGGAAACGTCGCCCGAGCGCGACGCGTGAGCGTTTCCCCAGAAAGCCCCGGATGACAGCAGTTCCAGGTTACCCGACGGGTGGTGGGGTGACCGCCCTTCGGCGGCGCACCGGGCCTGACCGACGGCTACAGTCGCGGAGTGGGAGGGCCAGTGACGAGCAGCCAGGCAGTGGTGCAGGCGCGGGGGGCCGAGGCCGAGCGCGTCCTGGCGTTCGCCACCTGTGTGATCGTCGGCATCCGCTTCCCCATCAACCTCAACCTGCCGAGCCTGGCGCTCGCCATGGCCCTCCTGCCGCTGAGCCTGGGCGCCTGGGGCCTCTTCCGAGGGGCGCGCGCGGTCTCGCTGACCGCCCTCGGCGCCGCCGCGTCCGGGGTGCTGCTGTCGCTGACCGGCTCGTCGCACGTCACCGACATGTCCATCCTCAGGAGCGACACCGCCCGGGTCCTGCTGCTGGCCACCGGGTGCCTCGCCCTGCTGTGGGCGCGCTCGCTCCTCGGGTCCCGTCTCGTGGTGCTCCTCTACGGGATGGGCACCCTGATCACCGTCGTCATCGGGTTCGCGCCGGTGAACGGGGACAACCCGTGGAAGTTCAGCCTCTCGCTCCCCGCTGTGCTGCTCCTGCTCAGCCTCAAGCGGGTGCACGAGCGTCCCTTCGTGGAGTTCGGCGTGCTCCTCGCCCTGGCCGCCGTGTCGGCGCTCAACGACTCTCGCTCGTTGGCGGCCATGCTCATCATCGCCGCCGCCATCCGGTTCGCTGTGCGTCCGGCGAAGGCCGATAGCAGGAGCAGGAGCTCGGTCCGGGTGGCGGTCGGGATCGGCCTCATCAGCATCGGCGGCTTCTTCCTGGTCCAGGCCATGATCGCCGAGGGCATGCTCGGCGAGGCCGCGCAGGAGCGCACCGAGCAGCAGACCGAGCTCGGCGGCAACGTGCTGACCGGCGGGCGGCCGGAGGCGGGAGCAGCCGTCGCCCTGGTGACCAACCGGCCGCTGGGCTACGGCGCCGGCGCGCTCCCCACGCCGCAGGACGTCCTGGTCGCCAAGGAGGGGATGAGCTCGCTGGGCTACGACCCCAACAACGGCTACGTCGAGCGCTACATGTTCGGCGACGGCTTCGAGGTGCACTCGCTCGCCGGCGACCTGTGGATCAGGTACGGCGTCGTCGGCCTGGCGCTGGCCGTCGTCTGTGTCGGCCTCGTGGCCCACGGCATGGTCGACGCCCTTCGTCGCGGAGCGGCGTCGGGAGTGATGCTGTTCCTCGCCATCCGCACCATCTGGGACTTCGCCTTCAGCCCGTTCGCGACGGTGATGACCACGCTGCTGCTCGCCCTGGCCGTGTGTCTCCCCCTCGCCTCCGAGCGACGCCGTCCGTCGGCGCAGCCCGGCGTCGGTGCCCAGCGGTCCCGCGGCGACGCGTCGTGGTCCGGCGCCGCCTCCCGCTGACCGGTCGGCGCACCCCGGCACCCGTCAACGCGGGTGACGGCTCCCCCGGGCCGAGATGAACGCGTCCGCGTGCTCCACGCCCGCTCGCGCCCAGCTCCTGCGCGAGAGGTCAGGCACGGCGCCGGGACCGGGCGCCTGCGAGACCTTCTCGAGCGCCTCGGCGAGGTGGTCGACGGTGAGCGGCGGCGAGAACCGCAGCACCCAGTCGTCACCGACCTCCTTGCCCAGCTCCCGGGTGACCTCGTTGTCCGGCACCAGGACGGGACGGTCCAGGGACAGCGACGCCAGGACGGCGCCCGAGTTGTGCATGTGCCGGTAGGGCAGCACGACCAGCGCCGAGGCGGTCACCTCCTGGACGAGGTCGGCATCGTCGAGGTACTCCAGTCGCGCCGTCACCCGCGGGTCCACCTGCGTGGCCGTGCGTACGGCGGACGCGAGCTCCTCGCTCGACGGTGAGCCGGCGACGTGGAGCGAGGCGTCGGGCCGGTCCAGCCCCGCGAACGCCTCGAGCAGCTCCTCCACACCCTTGTAGCGGCGGATCAGCCCGACGTAGCCGAGCCGCCCCGGGCGCGCCTCCCGGCGCGGGTGCGCGGCGAACCAGTCCTTGTAGTCCCCGTGGAGGATCGTCACGTGGGGAGCCCCTGCGGGCATGGGGCTGACGGGGTTGAGGCGGATGCGCAGCCTGGTCAGGCGGTCGAGGGCGTCGAGCAGTCGGTGGTCGATCCAGGCGAGGCCCGTCGGCCGCTCGAGGTTGTGCCAGGTGCGCACCACCGGCGTCCGGGTCACCCACAACCGGAGGCAGAACAGCGCGGTGAGGAGCCGGCGGGCGAGTCGTCCCTTGCGGGTCCACCCACCCATCAGCTGCTCGGGCCAGTGCACGTGGAAGACGTCGTAGCGACCCACCAGGGCACGGCGCCAGCTGAAGAACTGCATCTCCAGCCTCGGCTCGTCCCGCAGCGCCGTCCAGAGCTGCGTGATGTAGGGGTTCGTCGTCGGCCGGATCGCGGGGAACGACTCCATGACGCACGTGGTCCGCGCGTCTGCCTGCTCGTGCCTGCCCACAGTGCTCCGTCGTCGTCCGAGTTCGTCCCGTCAGCGCCACTGTCGAGCGCGCGCCACCGCGTGTGGGAGGATCCTAGCGGCCGCGGGTGGGCACGACGGTGGGAGGCGCAGTGGTCCCGACAGGGGGCGGAGGAGCGCACACCCGAGCGCACCTGAGGATCGTGGTGGGCGTGCTCACCTTCCGTCGCGAGCAGATGCTCGCCGAGCTGCTCCCGCTGCTGGACCGCGAGATCGCGACGCTTCGGCAACAGCTCGACGTGCCCCACTCGGCACGGGTCCTGGTCGTCGACAACGACCCGGACCGATCGGCCCGCGAGACCGTCGCAGCACACGCCGGCGACGTCCACACCTATGCCTGGGAACCCGAGCCCGGCATCTCCTCGGCGCGCAACCGCGTCCTGACGGAGTCCGGGGACGACCACCTGCTCGTGTTCATCGACGACGACGAGCGCCCACGGCCCGGCTGGCTCGCGGCACTGGTCCGGACCCACCTCGACTCGGGGGCGGGGCTGGTCGCGGGCCCGGTCGAGTCGGTCTTCCTCGGTGAGCCCGACCCGTTCGTCGTCGCCGGCGGCTTCTTCGAGCGCGCACACACCCGCGGGCTCACGACCGGCACGCCGATCGCCCGTGCCGCCACCAACAACCTGCTCGTCGACCTCGCGGCCGTGCGCGAGCGCGGGCTCCGCTTCGACCCCGACTTCAACCGCAGCGGTGGCGAGGACGGCGTCTTCACCGGCTCCCTGACCCGATCGGGGGTGAGGGCGGTGTGGTGCGCCGAGGCCGTCGTGGAGGACCTCGTCCCGGCCCAGCGCCTCACCCGGGACTACGTCCTGCACCGCACGGTCACGCTGGCGCAGACCTCGGTGCTGGCCGAGCTCCGCCTGCGCGACCGGGCCACCGAGCGCGCCCGGGTCCGCCTGGTCGCCGCGGTCAAGGAGCTGGTCCGCCTGCTCCTCGGCGTCGTCAGGACGGGGCGGGGGCTCCTCACGGGCCGCCTCGAGGACCAGGCCCGCGGACGTCGCGCCATCGCCCGGGCACAGGGCTCGCTGCGCGCCTGCCAGGGACGCTGGCCGGTGAGCTACGGAGTCGAGCCCCGCCGCACGGCTCAGAACTCCCCTCGTCGCGTGCGGGTCTACCAGTCGGTGAGGTCGGCGCACCTCGAGAGGTTCCGCGAGCTCGAGCCGGCGACCGTGTACTACGTCGACCGGTCCTACGACTTCGAGGAGGGCCTGCTCGAGGGCCTCGACGTACGCCGCTGCCGGTCGCTGCCCGAGCTGGCCCGACGGCTCGCCCGGTCGCGCGTCGACGAGCTCGAGGTCAACGAGCCGCTCATGGTCCCGGGGCTCAAGATCGCCGTGGTCGCGGCGACGGTCGTCCGGCTCCGCGGAGCCCTCGGCCGGGGGCGCCCCCGCGTGGTCACCTACGCGATCGAGAACGCCGACCCGTTCGTCGGGCTGGCCGACGTCCTGGGTCGACGCCTGCCGGCGTACCGCGTCCTCAGCCGGGTGCTGGTGCGACTGCTCGACCGCATCGCCTTCGGCACCTCGATGGCGCAGGAGGTCTACCAGCCCCACCTGGCCGGCTTCCGCGGCACCAGCACGGTGGTGCCGGCCCTGCCGACCCCCTGTCGTCACTGCCCGCCCTCCGGGCTGCGCGAGGCACGACCCCCCGTCGTCGTCTTCGTCGGCGCCTTCAACGAGCGCAAGGGCATCCGCGCCCTCCTCGAGGCCTGGCCGCTGGTCCGCGAGCGTGCCCCCGGCGCCCGCCTCCTCGTGCTCGGCAAGGGACCGCTCGAGGACCTCGTCACGGCCGCGTGCGCGACGGACCCGACCATCGACCTCACGATCGACCCGACCCGGGACCAGATCCATGCCGCGTTCCGCGGGGCCAAGGTGGCGACCCTGCTGTCGACGCCCTACCGCGGGTGGCGTGAGCAGGTCGGCCTGCCCGTCGTGGAGGCGCTCTCGCACGGCTGCGAGGTCGTGACGACCGACCAGACCGGCCTCGCCTCGTGGCTCGTCGCCCACGGCCACGGGGTGGTCCCGCCCGAGCAGCCGGCGCTCGCCGCCGACGCGGTCGTCGAGGCGCTCGGCGCCCGGCGCGACCCGCAGCACGTGCTGGACGCGCTGCCCGACCGCGACGGCAGGCTCGAGGCCGACCGGTGGATGTTCGCCCCGGAGAGGGGGTCACGATGAGCTCGCGCCGCTGGGTCGTCGCCCACGCCCGCCGCTACCACGGCCTCGGCAACCGTGTGCGTGCCGTCCTGGGCGCTCGCACGCTCGCCAGGTCGGAGGGCCGCGACTTCGCCTACGTGTGGCCGGTCAACCGCGAGTTCGGGGCCTCCCTGTCCGACCTGTGGCAGGTCGAGGACCGCCGGATCCCCGCGGCCCTCTCCCGAGCCCTGACGGTCCGCTACCCGTTCCGCGACAACGACGCCGCCCGGTGGGTCGACGACGAGGCCCGCCGCGAGCGGGTGTGGCAGATCCGCACCCCGCACGCCCTGCTGCTCCCCGCAGGGGCAGGCTCGTGGACCGAGGAGCTCCGCGCGCTCTCCCCCGCCCGCTCCATCGGCGAGGAGGTGTCGGGCTTCCACCGCGCCCGCCTCGCCGGCGCGCCCTACGTCGGCGTCATGATGCGCACCCACCCGCACTCGCACGCCGAGACCCTCGCCGCGTCCCCGGTCGAGTGGTACGTCGACCGGCTCACCGCGCTGCGACGGGCCCACGCGAACCTGCGGTTCTTCGTGTCCGCCGACACCGCGGAGGGCCTGGAGGCCCTGTCGTCAGCCGTCCCCGGCTGCGTCGGACTGAGCGACAAGGGCGGCTACAACTCGCGCCGGGCCCTGGAGGCGTCCGTGGCGGACCTCTACCTCATGGCAGGTGCGGTGCACCTGATCGGTCCGCACTACTCCAGCTTCCCCGAGCTGGCGCAGCACCTGGCCGGGCCCGCGCTGCGCCTCGAGACCTCGAGGACGTCAGCGGACCAGGCCTTCGAGGCCGGTCCGCTCACGATCGCACCGGACCCGACCCGACCTTCGGACCGGGTTCCGGCAACGCTCTGACCCTGGTGGGTGCAGGGCTGGACCAGCCCTCGGTCAGCCCTGCACGCCCAGGAGCGAGAGGTCGTGGAACGAGATCGTCACCGGCGAGGCGGCCGAGGACGAGCCCGGCAGGTAGCCCCGGGTGCCGATCCAGCCCGCGGTCTGCAGTGCGGCGAAGGTGTCGGTCCGGCTCAGCTGCCAGGTGGCCGGCTCCGTGCCGCCGACCGGCCAGGCCTTGGCCGACACCGTGGTCGGGCTGGTGCCCTTGACCGCGACCACGAAGTTGTACTTCGTGCCCGGCGTCACCGTGAACGGAAGCGTGAAGGCGGAGCCGAGACCGAGTGCGTTCTGCAGGAGGTAGAGCTTGGCGGTGCCGTCTGCGGAGACCCGGATGCGGGAGGCGTAGGTGTCCGTCCCGACCTTGCGGCCGTAGAGCTCGACGTAGGTCCCCTCGGCGACCTTGTCGACCGAGAACACCGTCGACAGCTGGTCGTCGGAGGAGCTCACCGAGCGGAGCTCGGTGACCAGGCTCGCGCCCGACGGGACCTCGAGGCGCCCGGCGCCGCCACCGACGCTGAACCTCGCCGCCGTGCCCGTGGTCGTCCAGAGGCCACCGGTGTCGGCGGTGCCCCAGGCCCCGGTCACGAGACGCTCGAAGGCGTCGGCCGCCAGTGCGTTGAACACCGTGACCGCCTTGGTCACCGAGTCCGTCGCGCCCTGGTTGTCGGTGACGGTGAGCGTCACCTGGTAGGTGCCGGACGCCGCGTAGGTCTTCGACGGCGACACCCCGGTGCCGGTCGTGCCGTCACCGAAGTCCCAGCCGTAGGACGCGATCGAGCCGTCCGGGTCGGAGGACGTCGAGGCGTCGAAGTCGGCCTTGAGCTGCGTGGTCGTCGACGTGTAGCGCGCCGTCGGCTTCTGGTTGGGGACCGTGACCGGGACGGACTTCGTCACCGCGCCCGTGGCCCCACGGTTGTCGGTCACCGTCAGCGTGACCGAGTAGGTGCCCGACGCCGCGTAGGTCTTCGACGGCGACACCCCGGTGCCCGTGGTGCCGTCACCGAAGTCCCAGCTGTAGGACGCCACGGACCCGTCGGAGTCGGACGACGCCGAGCCGTCGAAGGCCACCGTCGCGCCGTTGGGGGTCGAGGAGAAGGCCGCGGTCGGCGCCTGGTTGGGCGCCTCCTGCACGGTCACCTTCTTGGTCACCGAGCTGACCGCTCCGAGGTTGTCGGTCGCGGTGAGCGTCACGTCGTAGGTGCCGGACGCGGCGTAGGCGTGGCTCGAGGTCGCGCCGGTGCCGAACGTGCCGTCGCCGTAGGACCACTCCAGCTTGGACACCGAGCCGTCGGGGTCGGTGGTGCCGGCCGAGTCGAACGACGCGGTGAGGCTCGACACCGAGCTGGTGAAGGTCGGCTGCGGTGCGCGGTTGGAGCCGGACACGACCGGCTTGCGGACCGACGTGGTGACGCCACTGTTGTCGGTGACCGTCAGGGTCGCCCAGTAGGTGTTGTCGGCACCGTAGGTCCGCGTGGGCGCCACACCGGTGCCCGTGGAACCGTCGCCGAACTCCCACGAGTAGGACGCGATGGAGCCGTCCGGGTCGGAGCTCGCCGCAGCGTTGAAGCGCGCGGTCCGGCCGTCGGTGCTGACGGTGAAGTCGGCCACCGGCGCCAGGTTGACCGCAGGAGCGACGCGACCGCCGGCGACCCAGTGGGCGCGCACCTGAGCGGCGGTGAGCGCCGAGTCGTAGACCGCGAACTCGTCGATCGAGCCGGTGAGGTACTGCGAGCCGGACACGCTGCCGTCGCCACCCACACGCCAGTAGCCGTTGAACTCCCGGCCCATCGAGACGTCGGAGCGCGTCGAGACCAGCTTGCCGTCGACGTAGAGCGACATCTCGTCGGGGCTGAAGACACCGGTCGCGTGGTGCCACTGGTTGTCGTTGTAGGCGGTGCTGGTGCGCAGCACGATCCGGGAGGAGCGGTTGCGCATGCTGAAGCTGACCCGGCGCGAGCTGTCGAGGTACAGGTCACGGTCGTACGTCGACGACGTGCCGGTCCCACTGCTGCCGAAGCCGGCGATCTTGCCGCCCGAGTTGCTGCTGGTCTTGAACCAGGCCTCGACCGTGAACTGCTGCGGAGCGGCGACGAGCTGGGTGGAGATCGCCCGTGCGCTGTTGCCCTGGAACTGGGTCGCGGTGTCGGTGCTGTTGGTCAGGCCACCGGCCACGTTGCGGGTGTAGGTCCCGGTCAGCGTGGTGTTGTCGGTGCCGACCAGGTCGTTGACCGAGGAGCCCGACGCCTCGTTGAGTCGCCAGTACTTCACCGGGTCGTCGTTGAGGACCGTGCGGGAGTAGGTGTCCAGCGTGGTGCCACCGGACGGCGTGACGGTCACCCAGTCCGAGTTGGCGACGTTGCCCCACGGGTCGGTCGCGCGCAGGCGGTACTGGACCGGCGTCGCGGGGTCCAGCCCCGAGTCGTCGAAGTACATCGACCGGGCCCGCCAGAAGTAGCTGTCCTGCGTGGTCGTGTAGACCGGGTTGGACATGGTGTTGCGGTAGACCGTGTAGGTCAGCTTGGAGTCGTCCTCGTCGAAGTTCGGCTGCCACTCGACGCGGGCGGTGCCCGCCTCGTAGCTCTTGACCGTCGGGGGCCACAGGGTCGAGGTCAGACGGGGGCCGCGCTTGTTCGGCGCGATCGTCCGCTTGGCGAAGCGCACCAGGCCCTGCTGCGCCTGGGAGCTCACCTTGGTGAACTCGCCGCCGTAGAGGATGTAGTCGCTGTTGCCGGTCACGGTCCAGACGGCCTGGGCGGCCTCGGTGAAGGTGCCGGCCACCGTGGTCGGGAAGAAGTTGAGGATCTCCGGGCGGGGCGTGCCGGTGTGGTCCGGGTAGTCGTAGATGTCGGCCTTGTTGACGCCACGCGCGACGTCGTTGGTCCACGCGGTCGCGTGACGGTTGATGCCCGGGTTGGTCTGCGGGAAGCCACCGCTGTTGCCGCAGTAGTGGTGGTGGCTCGCGACGTAGGAGACGTTGCCCACCGGAGCGATGTCGTAGGTGTCGCCGTGGCAGTCCTCGATCCAGGCGACGGAGCCGTCGGACCAGTTCGCCGCGAAGAAGCCCTCGAGGTTGCCGCCGCGGCCGTAGTGCCAGCCGACGCCGTAGAACCGGGTGCCGTCGCTCTTGAGGCGGGTGATGCCGGAGTTGTCGCCGGCGTCCCGGACCTCGAGGTTGACCGGGAGCGGCAGCATCGCGCCGCTGGTCGCGTCGAGACGGGCGAGCCCGTAGCCCGGGTTGGACGAGCCGCCGATGGAGGTGAAGTTGCCCGAGATGACGACGGACTTCTCGTCCGGCGCCACGACGATGCTCTGGACCTGGCGGTTGTCCACCGGCGCGGTGAACGGCAGGACCGCTCCGTTGGTGACGCGGAAGGAGGCGACGCGGGGACGGACGGCGCCGTTGACCGTGCCGAAGTAGCCGCCCACGAAGACGGTGGAGTTGGTGGCGGCGACCGAGTTGGCGTTGCCGTTGAGGTTGACGATGGTGGTCGGGCTCAGGGTGCCGCTGGGCAGGTCGAAGACCGCGACGCGGCTGCGGCGGGTGTCCCCGTCGACCGAGGTGAACGAGCCGACCGCGATGAGCTTGGTGCCGTCGGGCGTGACGGCCAGGTCCTGGACCTCGCCGTTGAACACGGGTGCGAAGGACGGGACCATCACGCCGGTGCGGATGTCGTAGGCGAGCATGTTGGCGCGCGGGGTCTCGTTGGTGCCCGGAGCGGCGCCGGCGGGCCGTGCCTGCGAGAAGTTGCCGGCGACGTAGACGGTGTTGCCCACGATCTCCTGGTCCCAGACCACGCCGTTGATCTGCACCGTCGGCAGCGCGTCGACGGACGCGGTCTGCGGCAGCGGAGGCGGCACGGGGAGCGTCTCGGCCTGCGCGGAGGTGGGCACGAGTGCCACCAGACCGCTGGTCATGACGGCGAGGAGCGCCGCGACGGGCACGGCGAAGCGCCGTCGCGTCCCGCGGTGCGTTCGGGTGACGTCGTCCTGCAACATGCACAAACCCCCTCGACCGCCACCCCCAAGTGACGGCAACGAAAAACTGCGCCCCCAGGCGCAGCGAACCCTGCTCTGACCGAAACTCTAGCCCGGACGAAACGGACAAACGACTCACGAGGCCGGAAGATATGCCCTTCTACCCGAAGTCCGGACCTTCGGCCCGCCGCCCGGGGCCCTACGTCAGGCGGATCGCCGCTGAGTACCAGTCCTCGACGAGGCCCGGGAGCCGCGCGGGCGACCAGCGTTCGTGACGAACGCCACCCGAGCGCCGAGCGGCCAGGACGGCCTCGACGACGTTGCCGACCAGGTCGCCCTCGAGCGGGGCCACGTGGTCGTTGGGCCGAGCGAGGATCGGGGGACCGCCCAGCGGCAGGCACACGACGGGGACCCCCACCGTCGACGCCTCCGCGACCACCCAGCCCGCCTGGTCGTGCATGGAGGGGAAGACGAAGACGTCGGACCGGGTGTAGGCCTCGAAGATCTCGTCCCGGGACGCGTGGCCGAGGAACTCCACCCGGTCCGCCACGCCGAGACGCTCGCCGAGGCGCTCCAGGGACTCCCGGTCGCGCCCGTCGCCGTAGATCCTCAGCCGCCAGTCGCTCAGCTCCGGCCGCGCCAAGGCGCTCAGGACGAGCCGGGGTCCCTTCCACCCCAGCAGGCGGCCCACGAACAGCGCCACCGGGGCTCGCCCCTCGTCGGGCTCTCCGCCGCCGCGGCCCTCGCCCAGGTCGGCCGGCGGCGTGATCGCTGCATTGGGCTCGACGACGACCCGGTCCGCGAACGCGAAGCGCTCGGCCACGCCCTCGTTCTGCGCGACGACGATCGCCGCGCGCCGCGCGGCCCGGTCGCCGTACCTGCGGCGGAGCGGAGCGGTGAGGGCGGGACGGACCAGCTCGACCAGGAGGCCGCGGAGGCCGAGCCACCGCCCGACCTTCCTCAGAGGGACGCGACTGGCTCCGCCCACCGGCCCCCACACGAGGGGCACGTCGGGCACGGCCACCAGACCGCAGGGCATCCAGTCGTTTGCGAACGTCACGTGGTGCAGCACGTCGAACGGCTCGCGGGCGTGCAGCTCGCGCGCACGCCGGCCCAGGGCGCGCTGCCACAGCAGGTAGTACCAGTAGACGTCCCAGGCGCGGCGCTTGAGCCGCAGCACGCGGTCGGACAGCTCGAGGAACTCGACGGTGAGGTGACTTCGCAGCTCCGGGTCGCGCTCGAGCTCCGCCTCGATGCTCGGGGCGAACCGCTGCCGCGTGATCACGTGGACGTCGTGCGACTGCGCAGCGGCGGTCGCGAAGGCCCATCCGGCACCGGCCTCCGGACCGTTCTCCGGTCCACAGGCGTAGGCGGAGATCAGCACACGGGTGCGAGGCATGCCCAGACCCTAGTGGGCGGTGGTGCCGGTCGCGTCACCGCGAGCGGCGCACGTGCAGCAGACCGTGCCAGGCGCCCCTCGCCACGGGCCAGAGGTTGTCCTGCGGGCGACGGAACTGCCGACGCCCACCCTGCTTGGCCAGCTCGTAGGCCAGCCTCGGGGTGGAGCGGACCCACCGTCGCCGGTCCTCGGGACCGACGTGCTTGGTGGCGTAGATCAGCCGGTTGCGGGCGTTGTAGTAGAAGTACGTCGGCGACTTGAGCCCGGAGCCCTCCGCCGGGCTCCGCTGCGAGGAGCCCTCGTCGTGGACCGCCTGCAACGAAGGGTCGACCCGCACGTGGCCACCCGCCTCCACGACGCGCCGGGAGAGGTCGACGTCCTCCCAGTAGAGGAAGTAGTCCTCGTCGAAGCCGCCGCACGCCTCCCACAGGGCGGTGCTGATCGCCAGGCAGGCGCCGCTCACCCAGGTGTGGATGCGCTCGGCGCGGGCCTCCGCGGGACGCAGGTGGGTCCAGAGGGTCCAGCCGTGCTCGAGGTACAGGTCGTTCTCGTCGGAGTAGAGCCGCCCGTCCGGCCTGACCACGCGGGGGGCGAGCATCAGCAGTCGGTCGCGTGCCACCTGCTCGTGGAGCCGCGCGACGGTCTCCGGCTCCAGCCAGGCGTCGGGGTTGATCAGCAGCAGCTCCGTGGCACCGGCACGGATGGCGTGGTCGGCTGCCCGGTTCATCCCCCCGCCGAACCCCTCGTTGCGCGGGAGCGGGAGCAGGTCCCAGCCCTGTCGCTCGCACACCGCGGTCACGGCCTCGCGCTCCTGCTGGTCGGTCAGGTTGTCCACGATCACGACACGGCCGGGGAAACCGGGGCCCAGCGAGTGCACGAGGTTCTGCTCGAGCAGCGCGTGCGTCCCGTAGTTGACCGCCAGCACGGCCAGGGTCGCCAGGTCGTCTCTCTCGGGCGGCATGGGGTCAGTCTGGCAGGCGTGCGCCGGCGTCCCGCGCGCCCGGGTGGGTCACTGGAGGCTGCTCGCGCCGCCCTCGTCGAGGTCGCAGGCGACCAGCTGCGAGGCCGACCCCGGCGACCGGTAGTAGGTCGTGTCCTCGGCGCGGATGCCGAAGTCCTCCCAGCTCCACCGGCCCGTGAGGTCGTGCACCAGCAGCGGACAGTCACCGCCGTCGTGGATCACGGTGTTGTCGTGGAAGCTGAGGTCGGAGGTGACCCAGGGGACGTCGTCCTTGGTCGCGGCGTCGGTGTTGCGGCGCTCGTCCTGGAGG
Source organism: uncultured Nocardioidaceae bacterium (assembly GCA_964557235.1). Classification (GTDB taxonomy): domain Bacteria; phylum Actinomycetota; class Actinomycetes; order Propionibacteriales; family Nocardioidaceae; genus Marmoricola_A. Next base: position 1,126 of record CAZKZQ010000026.1, on the reverse strand, counting down.
ACCTGCAGGCTCCGGTTGTTGGTGTCGAGCGTGTTGTTCGAGACCTTCACGTCGTTGGTGTCGAACAGGAAGATGCCGGCCTTGTAGTTGCGTCCGATGTAGTTGTGGGCGATCGTCCCGTGCCCGGAGAGCTCGACCTCGAGGCCCTCGCTGTTGCCGGTGATGCGGTTGCGGACGATCGTGAAGTTGCGCATCGAGACGTCGAGCCACAGACCGGTCGTCCCGTTGGCGTCGATCACGTTGTCGGAGAACTCCGCACCGTCGGTGTTGCTGGTCTTGATGCCGCCGGAGACGGGCTCCTGCTTGAACCGCTGGTCGTTGTTGCCCTTGACCACGGACTTCGTGATCAGCAGGCCCGGCGCCTGGTCGGCGGCGATGCCCAGCAGGCCGTTGCCGGTGACGGTCAGGTTCCGGTACGTCGCCCGGTCGCCCCACCCGCCGATGCCGAGCGTGGCGTTGTCCGCGATCACGAGGTTCTCGTAGGTGCAGTCGTCGACCTCGTTGGAGACCGCACCGTAGAGCGCGAGGTGCGCGGCGTAGCGCTTCACCCCGAACCCGCGCAGCGTCGAGCCGGCGCCCTGCACCTGGATCGCCTTGGCCAGCTCGGAGGCCTCCACGGTCCGGCCCGTCGGGTCGGTGCCGATCACCAGGCGCCGGCCGGCCTCGTCGACGTAGAACTTGCCCGTCGTCACCGCGTCCTCCGAGCCGACCTGGGTCAGCTCCACGCCGTCCACCCACACGGCGTCGGCGTAGCCGGCCATCGGGTAGTCCGGGTCGACGTAGCGGCTGGACTCGTCCATCCCGACCCCGAACGACACCCGGTGGTCGAACAGGTGGGTCCAGCCGTCCCTCACCCAGGTCGAGCCGCTCTGCTTCCACCCCGTCACCGGGGCCGCGCCGTCGAACCACACCGCCTCACCGGGGTAGGACTGGATGGTCAGGGCCTTGCCGATCGGGATCTTCACCGACTCGTGGTAGGTCCCGCCACGCAGCACCAGCGTCGAGCCGGAGGTCGCCCTGCTCACCGCGGTCGCGACCGACTGGTACGGCGAGGCCTGCGTGCCCAGGCCACCGGTGCCGTCCTGCGCCACCACGAAGACCGCGTCCGAGGGCACCGAGTAGGACG
>CAZKZQ010000025.1:22875-24261 GCA_964557235.1 uncultured Nocardioidaceae bacterium | reverse complement strand
TCGGGGCCGGTGACGAGCTTCTCCATGTAGAAGACCGCGGACGGGTCGTACATCGAGCCGCGCGGGGCGACCGCCATCACCGAGACCGCGTTGTTCATGCCCTTGGCGGCCAGCGTGGTGCCGTCGATCGGGTCGACCGCGACGTCGGTCTCGGGACCCGTGCCGTCACCGACCTCCTCGCCGTTGAACAGCATCGGGGCTTTGTCCTTCTCGCCCTCGCCGATCACCACCACGCCCTGCATGCCCACCGTCGAGATGAGGGTGCGCATCGCGTTGACCGCGACGCCGTCCGCGCCGTTCTTGTCGCCGCGTCCGACCCAGCGCGCGGCGGCCATCGCGCCGGCCTCGGTCACCCGCACGAGGTCGAGCGCCAGGTTGCGATCCGGCGCGGACGGGGACGGAGTCAGGGGCGGGGGCGGTACCGACATGGCGCAACCCTAGCGGAGCGCGGCCCGGTCATCGGGCCCCTGAAAGGCGGCCGATCGGGCCGCGGGGAAGGGCCGGACGGCCTGTCGGCGACCGCCTCATCCGCACCGGTGGGCAGGGCCCGTGTCGGCTCACCCAGGGCCCAGGAACAATGGCCCCATGAGCGAACAGGCCGGACGCTACCAACGTTCGTTCTCCGGCATGGTCGGCGCGCTGCTCGTGCTCATGCTCGTGATCGCCGGCTATGTCGCCTTCCGGGCGGTCAACCGCAACGACGTGGCCGACCCCGTCACCCCCGTCGACTGGCGTGGGCCCGCGACCTACGCCCGCGAGCAGGCGACGTTCACCGTGCGCACCCCGACCGAGCTGCCCGACGGGTGGATCGCCAGCAGCGCGCGGTGGACCGGCGGCCGTGACCCCCACTGGCACCTGGGCCTGCTCACCGGGCAGCGGCAGTACGTCGGGCTGGAGCAGGAGGACCGCTCCGTCGACGACATGGTCGCGGAGTACGTCGACCCCGACGCCGCGCAGGGCGAGGACGTGCAGATCGACGGGGAGACGTGGCAGTCGTGGTTCGACGAGGAGGACCAGGCGCTGGTGCTCGAGGGCGACGACGTCACCACGCTCGTGGTCGGCACCGTCCCGCGCGACCAGGTCGAGGACTTCGTGCGGTCGCTGGACTGAGTCGCCTTTCGCCGCCGGCGTCTCCGGTCCCCGGGCTCAGCCGTCCTCGCGGCCCGACTCGGCCAGGACGGCCTCGAGCCGCTCGCGGGCGCCGTCGAGCCAGCGCTGGCAGATCTCGGCGAGCCGCTCGCCGCGCTCCCACAGGGCGATCGACTCCTCCAGCGTCGCGCCGCCCTGCTCCAGGGTCCGCACCACCTCGAGCAGCTGGGCGCGGGCGTCCTCGTAGCTCAGGTCGGCCGGGAGAGCTGCGCCGGTGCTCGGCTCGGTGCTCGGCTC
>CAZKZQ010000025.1:18004-22775 GCA_964557235.1 uncultured Nocardioidaceae bacterium | reverse complement strand
GAGTCGGGGTCGACGGTCAGGTCGAGGCGCCCGGCGTAGAGCCGGGCGGAGACTGCCGTGCCGGGAGGCGCCTCGGCGGGGTCGACGAGCACGTGCCCGTCGGCGCGCTGGAGCACGGCGTAGCCGCGACGCAGCGTCTCCATCGGGGACAGCGCCCGCACGCGGGCGCGGGTGTGGTCGACGTCGTCGGCCGCGCGGTCGAGCAGCAGGCCGACGCTGCGCCGGGCGCGCTCGGTGAGCACGGTGACCTCGTCGTCGCGCTCGTCGAGCAGGCTGGTCGGGGCGGCCAGGCAGGGCCGGTCGCGCAGCCGCTGGAGCTGGTTGTGCTCGGTGGCGACGAGGTTCCACAGGTGCCGGCGGCCGCGGTCGCGCCACTGGTGCAGGCGCTCGAGCTCCTCGCGGACGTCGGGGACCACACGCTTGGCTGCGTCGGTCGGGGTGGAGGCCCGGACGTCGGCGACCAGGTCGAGGATCGGGGTGTCGGGCTCGTGCCCGATCGCCGACACGACCGGCGTGCGGGCGGCGGCGACCGTGCGCACCAGCGTCTCGTCGGAGAACGGCAGCAGGTCCTCGACCGAGCCGCCCCCGCGCGCGATCACGATCACGTCGACGGTCGGGTCGCGGTCGAGCCGCTGCACGGCGTCGACCACCTCCCGGACGCAGTTGACCCCCTGCATGCTGGCGTAGGCGCAGACGATCTCGACCGCGGGCCAGCGCCGGGCGGCGTGCTCCTTGACGTCGCGCTCCGCGGCGGAGCCCGTGCCCGTGACCAGGCCGATCCGTCGGGGGAGGAAGGGCAGCCTGCGCTTGAGCTCGGCGGCGAAGATCCCCTCGGCGGCCAGCAGCTGGCGACGACGCTCGAGGCGGGCGAGGAGCTCGCCGAGCCCGACCATGCGGATGTCGTCGGCGGCGAGCGAGAAGGAGCCGCGCTGGGCGTAGTACCGAGGACGTCCGTGGACCACGACGCTCGCGCCCTCGACCACGGGGGGGTCGGCGCTGTCGACGACGCCCCGGGGGCAGGTGACGGTCATCGTGACGTCGCCGAGCGAATCGCGCAGCGTGATGAAGACGGTGTTGATCGCGTGGGGCCGGTTGACCTGCGTGATCTGACCCTCGACCCAGACCGCTCCGAGGCGGTCGACCCACCCGGCCACGAGCTGGGCGACCTGGCGCAGCGGTGCCGGTCGCTCCGCGCTGGTCTCGAGCGCCACGGTCACCTCCACCTCGTCTGCGCGCACAGCCCCGTGATCGGGGCTGGTCGGCACCCTACGCGGCACCTCCTACAGTTGGACGCATGAGCACCGACCTGGGGATGCCCCCTGTCCTCGGCACCGACGAGGCCGACCGCGCGCTGCTGCTGGCGGCCCCGCGGGGCTACTGCGCCGGCGTCGACCGGGCGGTGATCACGGTCGAGAAGGCGCTGGACCTCTACGGTGCCCCCGTCTACGTCCGCAAGCAGATCGTGCACAACAAGCACGTCGTCTCGGGCCTGGAGGAGCGCGGCGCGGTGTTCGTCGACGAGCTCGACGAGGTGCCCGAGGGCGCGACGGTCGTGTTCTCCGCCCACGGCGTGTCCCCGGTCGTCCACGAGCAGGCCGCCGAGCGTGGCCTCAAGACCATCGACGCGACCTGTCCGCTCGTCACCAAGGTGCACCACGAGGCCCGCCGCTTCGCCTCGGAGGACTACGACATCCTCCTCATCGGCCACGCCGGCCACGAGGAGGTCGAGGGCACCGCGGGCGAGGCGCCGGGCCACATCCAGCTGGTCGAGAGCCCGGCCGACGTGGCCAAGGTCGAGGTGCGCGACCCGGCCAAGGTCGCCTGGCTGTCCCAGACGACGCTGTCGGTCGACGAGACGATGGCCGTCGTCGCCGCGATCCGCGAGCGCTTCCCGCTGCTGCTCGACCCGCCGTCGGACGACATCTGCTACGCCACCCAGAACCGCCAGATGGCGATCAAGGAGATCTCCCGCGAGGCCGACCTGGTGATCGTGGTCGGCTCGGGCAACTCCTCCAACTCGGTGCGGCTGGTCGAGGTCGCGCTCGAGGCCGGCGCCCGGTCCGCCTATCGCGTCGACGACGCCTCGGAGATCGACGAGGCCTGGCTCGACGGCGTGCGCTCGGTCAGCGTGACCTCCGGCGCCTCGGTGCCCGAGGACCTGGTCGACGGCGTCCTGCGCTGGCTCAACGAGCGCGGCTACCCCGCCGCGCGTGCGGTGCACACCGCCGAGGAGTCGCTCATCTTCGCGCTGCCGCCGGAGCTGCGGCGCGACCTGCGGGCGGCCCAGCAGTCCTGAGCCGCCCGGCTGCGGTCGTCCTCGCCGGCCCGGTCAGGGCAGGCGCGACAGGGTGATGCGCGACAGCGCGACCAGCGGTGCCTTCGCCGGGGCGAACCCGTCGGCCTGCACCCGCGTCTCGACCAGGTAGCGGCCGCGGCGGATGAGCTGGGTGAGGAAGTAGTCGTCCGAGGTCGAGGAGCTCTCGTGGTCGCGCCACGCGCGGCTGCGTGAGCCGAGGGCCTGGGCAGGCACCACGTGGGTCTCGACGGTCGCGTCCTCGAAGGTGTGGGTCCCGGCGCAGTCGCGGCTGGCCTCCCACTCCGAGGCGAAGCCGCGCCTGGCCTGGGCGAGGGTGTGGAACTTCCACACGAACACCACCGGGTCGGCGTAGCCGGAGAAGTAGGGGCTCTCGCCCGAGGCGTCGGTGTAGTAGGCCCACCGACCGCTGGCCGCGTCGGGCCCGTTCTCCCAGCCGAAGCAGTCGTCGCTGCGTCGCATGGTGTCGCGGCCCGCCATCACCTCGCGGTGCCCGCCCTGCAGGGCGGGGTAGAGCGCACCGGTCTCGGAGACCGAGGGCAGGTTGCGGGCGTAGACCCGGTCGCCCGGGTCGACGGCGGCCGAGGAGGGCGAGGCGGTCAGCGACAGCAGGCCGGTGGTCGCCAGCGCGGCCAGGCTGGTGAGTGCGGCGGCGCGGGACAGGGACGTGAAGGACATGAGAGCTCCCGGATCGGTGGATGGTCCGGGGGAGAGGAGTGGCCGGCGGCGGCGGTGATACGTCCGACGACGCCGGAGCTCAGGAGACGGTCGCCTCGGGGCTCTCGTCGCGGACCGGGGCCACGGGGGCGACCGGGCCGGTGTCCTCCGTCATCGCCTCGTGGTGGGCCCGGCGCAGCTGGCCCTGGTTGCGCAGGGCGACCTGGCGCAGCCCGAGGACCGCGAGGGTCAGGGCATAGGCGACGGCCAGGGCGACCGCGTGGTGGGCCAGTCCGGAGACGATCGCCTGGAGGATCCCGTCGCTCGGACGTGCGATCGCGCCGCGGTCCACGACGGCGACCGTGACGACGGTGATGCCGAGGGCCAGCGGAGGCAGGACTCCGACGGCGAAGAAGTCGCGGGGGCGGACGAGCAGGGCGGCCGCGACGCACACGGCGACCAGCACGAGGTCGAAGAACCAGCCGACGTTGTCCGCGACGGCGAGCTGCAGCAGGACCGCGACCCCGAGGGCCACGGCCACGCCGGCGATGACAAGGGCGCCTGGGTGGCGGCCTTCTTCCCAGAGCGTGCGGTGGGCCACGCGCACAACGTAAGAGACCTCAGCCGGTCTCCTCGTCCGCCACGCCGGAGGGACGGGTCCTCGTCGGGTCGTCCCAGACCAGCTCCTCGGGCGTCGGTACGCGCGGGGAGAGGTCGACGAGGGCGGGCGCGGGCAGGGTGGACCCCACGACGCCCAGGTCGGCGAAGCGTCGCGAGGACACCAGCACGCGGCTCTCCAGCGACCCCACGGTCGCGTTGTAGGACGTGACCGCAGCGGTGAGCGAGCGCCCGAGGCGGTCGAGGTGACCGGTCATCGTGCCGAGCCGCTCGTGCAGCTCGCGACCCAGCCGGTGGATCTCGCGCGCCTGGTCGCTCACGGCCTGCTCGGTCCACGCGTGGGCGACCGTGCGGAGCAGCGCGATGAGGGTCGTGGGGGTGGCGAGCACGACCTTGCGCTCGGCGGCCCAGTCGAGCAGGGCCGGGTCGGACTCCAGCGCCGCGGACAGGAACGACTCGCCCGGCATGAAGAGCACGACGATCTCGGGCGACCCGGGCAGGGCCCGCCAGTAGGCCTTGGACCCGAGCGCCTCGACGTGCTGGCGCACGTGGCGGGCGTGGCGGCGCAGGTGGGCCTCGCGCTCCTCGGGCTGGTCGTCGGGGCACTCGCACGCGTCGAGGAACCCCTCGAGCGGCACCTTGGAGTCGACGACGACCTCACGCCCGCCGGCGAGGTGGACGACGAGGTCGGGGCGCAGCAGGGCGCCCTGGGCGTCGCGGGTGCTGACCTGCTCGGTGAAGTCGCACCGGTCGACCAGCCCGGCGATCTCCACGGCCCGGCGCAGGTGGAGCTCACCCCAGCGGCCCCGCACCTGCGGGCGCCGGAGCGCGGTCGAGAGGGCGTTGGTCTCGCGACGCAGCTGGTCGGTGGAGTGACGCATCTCGTCGACCTGCTGGTCGAGCGCCGCCTGGAGCCCGGACTGCCAGGCGACCCGGCCCTGGTCGAGGGCGAGCAGGCGCTCCTCGAGGCGGGAGAGCCCGTCGCGCACGAGGGCGCGGTCGGCCGACTCGGCGGCGAGGGCGGCACCGGGGGAGGCGTCCCCGCGCGAGCGGGCCCAGAGCAGGCCGGACACCAGCCCGAGCAGCGCACCGACGAGGAGGCTGACGAGCAGGGCGAGGGCGAGCGTCGCGGTCATGTCCCGAGGATGACCGAGTCCGCCGACAGATCCCGACAGCGACCCG
>CAZKZQ010000025.1:3949-17904 GCA_964557235.1 uncultured Nocardioidaceae bacterium | reverse complement strand
CGCGGTCATGTCCCGAGGATGACCGAGTCCGCCGACAGATCCCGACAGCGACCCGACAGCGACCCGGCAGCTCAGGCGGACACGGGGTGGCCGACCGCGTCGGGCGCGTCGTCGACGAGGGCGTGGTGCATCCCGTGCTTCTCCCGCAGGCGCTGCTCCTGCTCGACGCGATAGGCGCGCCCGTGCGCGACACGTGCCTCGACGCCACGGACCCGGTCCTGGGCGGCGTACACAGCGGCGGTCAGACGGCCGAGCGGGGGCACGGCACCCGCCAGTCGCGACGGCCGGATGCCGAGCTCGTCGGCGAGCGTGTCCCCGACGAGCGCGCGCACCAGCGCGTCGACGTACGCCCGGGCGAGGCGGGTCCGTCCCGGCAGACGGGTGGGCATCAGGTCCTCGACCTCGGGCACGAGGTAGTCGTCGATCAGGCCGCCCACGAGCGCACGGCTGCCGTCGTCGACCGGCGGGCGGGTGAGCTGGTAGAGCGCCTCGATGTCGTCCTGCTCGGCCAGCGTGGCGGGCAGCAACGACTCCTGCACCCCGCTCAGCCGGCCGACGTACCTCCACAGCGCGCCGAGGTCCTCCAGCTCGGCGGCCGTGTAGCGCGCGCCCAGCAGGTCCATGCCGCGCACGGCGATCGAGCCGAACTCGGCGAGCGTGTGCGCCATGTAGGGCTGGCTGATCGGCATCCCCAGCTCGGCGTGGTCCCACTGCGGCGAGGCGCCGACGTGGCGGCGGACCATCGCGTGGATCAGACGCACGCGCACGGTGCGCTCGAAGCCCGTGCCGTGGCGACGCAGGCCACCCGGCTCGGTGACCTCGCGCAGCCAGTCGCCGACCTCGAGGTTGCGCACGCCCGCGTTGCCCACCAGGCGGCCGGTGAGGATCAGGGGCCGCGCGGCGGCCGGGTTGGTGTAGCCGACCATGAGCGACGCGGCGGCGAGGACGAGACCGAGCTGGAGCGAGTGGCGCGCGAGGTGGTCGCCGGCACGGTCGAGCTGGTCGTGGTCGACCCAGGCCGGCACGTCGTCGAGCTCGGCGAACAGCGCCCGCACCGAGTCGGGAGCATCGGGGACGGCCTCGATGCCGTCGCGCAGGGCGGTGCCGACCGCACGCATCACCGTGCCCCGCCCCAGTCGGGCGGCGTCCGCGGCGACGGCGTCGGCGAGCGGGTCGCCCTGCAGGGTGCCCTCGACCCAGGCACGTCCCAGAGCCCCGAAGCGGCGCTCGGCCTCGTCGGCGCAGCGGACGTGGGTGGGGAGCGCCATACCCGGAAGTATGGCGGCGCTCAGTCCTCCAGGTCCACGATCACCGGCGCGTGGTCGCTCGCACCCTGGCCCGCCCGCTCCTCGCGGTCGACGAACGCACCCGTCACGCGGCGCTGGAGACCGGGGGAGCCGAGCACGAAGTCGATCCGCATCCCCTTGTTGCGCTCGAAGCGCTGGCGGTAGTAGTCCCAGTAGGTGAAGACGTCCGCACCCGGTGCGTGCGGCCGCACGACGTCGGCGTAGCCCGCGTCGACCACCGCCTGGAACGCCGCTCGCTCCGGCGGGGTCACGTGGGTGCTCGTCGCGAACTGCGCGATGTCCCACACGTCCTCGTCCTGCGGGGCGATGTTCCAGTCGCCGCTCAGCGCGACCGGCAGGTCGGGGTCGGCGGCCAGCCACGAGCGCGCGGTCGCCTCCAGGGCGGCCAGCCAGCGCAGCTTGTAGTCCAGGTGCGGGTCGCCGATCGCGCGTCCGTTGGGGACGTAGAGCGACCACATCCGCACCCCGCCGCAGGTCGCCCCGATCGCGCGCGCCTCGAGGGCGCTCGGCTCGCCGTACCCCGGCATGCCGTCGAAGCCGCGAGACACGTCCTCGAGCCCCACGCGGGAGACGATCGCGACGCCGTTCCACTGGTTGAGGCCGTAGGACGCGACCTCGTAGCCCATCGCCTCCAGCCCCATCGTGGGCCACTGGTCGTCGCGCGCCTTGGTCTCCTGGAGGGCGAGCACGTCGACCGACTGGCGCTCCAGGAACCGCTCCACGCGGTCGATCCGGGAGCGGATGGAGTTGACGTTCCACGTGGCCAGGCGCATCCCGGGAGCCTAGGCGAGCCGCCGAACGGGTAGGTCTCCCGCATGTCCCCCCGACCCACCAAGGCCGACGAGAACCGCACCGACCTGATCGTCGAGGTGCTCACCGACGCCTTCGCCCCGCTGATGGCGGCCGACCCGCACGGCTTCCGCGTGAAGTACCGCAAGATGGCCGCCGACCCGTTCGCGTTCTACCGCGGCACGGCCTGCCTGTTCTACGCCGACGTGGCGCACGAGAAGGGCCGTCACCGTGCGTGGGACGCCGACTTCGTCAGCGACCGCAGCAGCCGGATCTGGATCCACGGCGACCTGCACGCGGAGAACTTCGGCACCTACATGAACGCCTCCGGCCGGCTGGTCTTCGACGTCAACGACTTCGACGAGGCCTACATCGGCCACTACACCTGGGACCTCCAGCGGTTCGCCGCCAGCCTCGCGCTGATGGGCTGGACCAAGGCCCTGCCCGACGACGACGTACGACGGCTGGTGGCGCGCTACGCCCGCGGCTACCTCGCGCAGGTCTCGCGCTACGTCGAGACCGAGGACGACGACGGCGACTTCGCCCTCAACCTCGACACCGCCGACGGGCCGATCCTCGCCATCCTCGAGCAGGCGCGGAAGGTCAGCCGGGTCGGGCTGCTGGACTCGATGACGACCGTGCGCAACGGGGTGCGGGAGTTCAGCGACGACGCGACGACCAGGCGCCTGTCGAAGACCGAGCGGCGCAAGGTGGAGGCGGCGTTCCTGCGCTACCTCGACTCGATCCCCGAGGACAAGCGCTTCGACCGCACGCTGTTCTACGAGCTGCGCGACCTCGTCGGCAAGGGCGGCTTCGGCATCGGCAGCGCCGGCCTGCCGGCGTACAACGTGCTCGTCGAGGGCTTCAACCAGGCGCTCGACAACGACGTGGTGCTGTCGATGAAGCAGGCCAACATCCCTGCGGTCAGCCGGTTCACCGACCACGACACCGTGGAGGCGTACTTCGAGAACGAGGCCCACCGCACGGTCGTGAGCCAGCGGGCGCTCCAGGCGCACACCGACCCGCTGCTCGGCTGGACCACCGTCGACGGCGTCGGCTACGTCGTCTCCGAGGTCTCGCCCTACGAGAGCGACCTGGAGTGGGGCGACCTCACCGAGCCCGACGAGATCGGGCCCGTCGTCGAGCAGCTCGGCCGGGCGACCGCCAAGATCCACTGCGCCTCCGACGACGACAGCGACCAGGACCTGGTCGACTTCTCCGTCGAGGAGGAGATCGCCGCCTCGCTGGAGGGACGCCGCAAGGCGTTCACCGAGGCGCTGGTCGACTTCGGGATCGAGTACGCCGTCCGCGTGCGTCGCGACCACGCGCTGTTCGTCGAGGCGTTCCGCGCAGGGCGGATCGGGGTCGCGGCGACCTGAGTCGCGGGTGGGTCAGGCGCGGGCCGGCAGCTCGAACCACACGGTCGCCCCGCCGGTCGGCGACTCGTCCACGCCCGCGCGTCCGCCGTGGGCCTGGACGACCCGGGCGACCGTCGCGAGGCCGATGCCGTCGCCCTGGGTGACCCCGGCCAGGCGGGTGCCCATCTCGAACACCTCGGCGCGCGACTCCTCGGGGATGCCGATGCCGTTGTCGGAGACCTCGATCCGCCACCCGTCGGCGGTCGGGTGGGAGGAGATGCGCACGGCCGGGGCGATCCCGGGGTGGGTGTACTTCACCGCGTTGGAGACCAGGTTGGCCAGCACGGAGTAGAGCTGGTCGGCGTCGCCGAGCACGACCGGCAGGTCACCGACCTCGACCGTCGCTGACCGTGCCTGCAGGAGCAGGGCGCTGTCGCGGAGCACGTGGTCGACCGTCTGGGCCAGGTCGACGGGCACCAGCTCGACGTCGCGGGCGACGGCGTGCAGCCGCAGGATGCCCTCGACGATGCCCGTGAGTCGTCGCGTGGAGCGGTGCGCGCTGTTGATGATGCGGCGACGGGCGGGGTCGGCGTCCGGCTCGGTCTCCGCGAGCATCTCCAGCGCCGTGAGCACCGCGGTCAGCGGGGTCCGCATGTCGTGACCCATCTGCGCGGCGACCCGGAGCAGCTCGTCGGCGACGCTCTCGCTGCGGATCGCCCGGTCGGCCTCGCGGCGCAGGTGCAGCTCGATGATGTGGGTGAAGTCCTGCGCCACCGCGCCGAGGGCGCGCAGCTGGGTCTCGGTGAGCCGCCGGGGCTCGAGGTCGAAGACGCAGAGACGGCCGACCATGACGCCGTCCGGGTCGTAGACCGGGGCCGAGGCGTAGAACCCGATCGTGAGGAACCGGCCGTCGACGTACGGGCTGCTCGCGAAGCGGGCGTCGGCGCGCACGTCCTCGACGTGCACGGTGTCGCGGGTGTCCATGACCTGCACGCACAGGGTGTCCTCGGCGTTGCAGGTCAGCGGCTCGATGCCGGCGGTGATGTTGAGGTGGTAGTCCTCGCCCTCGAAGATCGCCAGCGCCGCGAGCGGGACGTCGCAGAGGTCGTGGACGAGGTCGACCAGGGTCTGGAGCTGCTCGTCGCCCGCCTTGCTCAGCGCCCACAGGGCGCGCAGGCCCGGCCGGTCGGAGTCCGGGTCGGGATGCGCGGACGGCGGACGTGTGACGGCGTACGTCGAAGCCCCCGCACCAGCAGCGTCGGTCATGGGCCCCCCTTTGGTCCTTGGCCTCCCCCGCCCTATTGAAACCCCGGGACGCTTTGCGCACCACGGCCCATTTGGGGGGTTTCGGGACTGAGGGTGGTTGGGGTAGTCGGATTGGGTGTTGTGGGCCTGACCTTCGTAGACTCGCCCCCCGTGGCTCTCACCATCGGGATCGTCGGTCTCCCCAACGCCGGCAAGTCCACCCTCTTCAACGCGCTGACCCGCAACGACGTGCTCGCGGCGAACTACCCGTTCGCCACCATCGAGCCCAACGTCGGGGTCGTGGGCGTGCCCGACGAGCGCCTCGGCGTCCTGGCGAAGATCTTCTCCTCCGAGAAGGTCATCCCTGCGACCGTGCAGTTCGTCGACATCGCCGGCATCGTCCGCGGCGCCTCGGAGGGCGAGGGCCTGGGCAACAAGTTCCTCTCCCACATCCGCGAGTCCGACGCGATCTGCCAGGTGACCCGGGTCTTCCGCGACGAGGACGTCACCCACGTCGACGGGGAGGTCAACCCGGCCTCCGACATCTCCACGATCCAGACCGAGATGATCCTGGCCGACCTCCAGACCGTGGAGAAGGCGATCCCGCGGCTGGAGAAGGAGGCCCGGGGCAAGAAGGAGCTCGCGGCCAACCTCGCCGCCGCCAAGGAGGCGCTGGCGGCCCTGGAGGCCGGCACCCCGATCATCGCCACCAAGATCGACCGCGCCCTCATCCGCGAGCTCAGCCTGCTGACCGCCAAGCCCTACCTCTACGTCTTCAACTGCGACTCCGACGAGCTCACCGACGAGGCGCTCAAGCAGCAGATGCGCGACCTGGTCGCGCCGAGCGAGGCGATCTTCCTCGACGCCAAGATCGAGGCCGAGCTGGCCGAGCTCGAGGAGGACGAGGCCCGCGAGATGCTCGAGGAGATGGGCGTCGAGGAGCCCGGCCTGGACCTCCTGGCCCGCGTCGGCTTCGACACCCTCGGCCTGCAGACCTACCTCACCGCGGGGCCCAAGGAGTCGCGCGCCTGGACGATCAAGAAGGGCGCGACGGCCCCCGAGGCCGCCGGCGTGATCCACACCGACTTCCAGCGCGGCTTCATCAAGGCCGAGGTGGTGTCCTTCGACGACCTGGTCGCGGCGGGCTCGATGGCCAAGGCCAAGGAGGCCGGCAAGGTCCGCATGGAGGGCAAGGACTACGTCATGGCCGACGGCGACGTGGTGGAGTTCCGCTTCAACGTCTGAGTCCGGCGTCGACCCCGGTCTTGTCCAGAGGCGCGCCCACCCCGTCGTCGTCCACAGGTGCGGCACAGCTGCTGTCGCTGCGACGGCCGTGCGGTCATCGTCGGTCCATGGGCATCAGGTACTACGCATACGCATTCGATGAGGATCGGACCGAGAGTGCGCTTGCGAATCCGCACGCCTTCGTCTCCAGCGACCCACTCGCCGATGCGTGGGGTTTCGAGCCACACGCGAGGGTCGCGACGCCGACCTTCGAACAGGTCATCCCGGAGCGAGACATGCTCTACCTCGACAAGGCCTGGCGGCCGCTCCAGCTTCTCACCGGACCTTCGCCGGCCACAGCGGTGGCGCGACCGGCGTACCGGATGTTCGAGGGCGACGTCGCGATGCGACCCGGTGGGTGGACGTGGGACCCGTGGGTCCGTGTGCTCACGCCGCCCGAGATCGAGCCCATCGCCCAGGACCTCCGCGACCTGACGTCAGGCGAGGCCCTTCGTCGACTGCCCGAGGTGCGCGTGAGGGATGACGACGTCGCCTATGCGCTGCAGTTCCTCGATCGCGCCCATCGGTTCGTCGATGGCCTCGCGCGCGAATGCCGCGGCATGGTCTACCTGATCGCCTGAGGCCATGGACGGCAGCGATCGATGTATAACGTCTCGCGTTAATAACGCTTCGCGTTATACGATTGTTCGGTGATCAGGTCCTTCGGGGACCGGGACACGGGGCGTCTCTGGAACGAGGAGCGAGTCCGGTCCTACGACCCGAGGATCCTGCGCACAGCGCTCCGGAAGCTGGAACAGCTGCACGCGGCGAAAGACCTCGACGACCTCCGTTCGCCGCCAGGAAATCGGCTGGAGGCCCTGAAGGCGGATCGACGCGGTCAGCACAGCATCCGGGTCAACGACCAGTGGCGGATCTGTTTCGTCTGGAAGGACGGAGGTGCGGACGATGTCGAGCTCGTCGACTACCACTGACCTGATCGACCCGATCCACCCGGGCGAGGTCCTCATGGAGGACTTCATCGAGGGCAACGGGATCACTCAGAACAGGCTCGCCGTGGCGATCGGGGTGCCGCCGCGTCGGATCAACGAGATCGTCCACGGCAAGCGTCGGATCACTGCGGACACGGCACTTCGGCTCGGCAAGTACTTCGGCACCTCGCCCGAGTTCTGGATGAACCTGCAGGCGCACTACGACCTTCGGGTCGAACGCCGCAACAGGGCCGCGATCGAGGCCATCCAACCACTGCGAACGGCCTGACGGGCTCGACGGACGACGTCATGACTGACGGAGAGGTCAGGACTCCAGCGTCGACCTGAGCCGCTCGAGCGTGTCCCGGACGCTGCCCGTCATCGTCTGGTTGAACGCAGGCAGACCGCCGAGGTGCTGGTCGGCCCAGGCAGCGGCCTGCGGGTTGGGTCCCTCCGGGCCTTCCCGGCGCACGGTGACGCGGGTCCCCTCGGAGCCGAGATCCTCGACCTCGTAGGTCCACACCAGCCAGTTCTCCGCGACGCGGAAGGCGATCACCTGCTCGGGCTCGTAGCGCACGACCCGCGCGTGGGTGATCCAGGTGACGTCGCCCTCGCGGTTGGCGTGGGTGAGCTCGGCACCGAGCCCGACCTCGTCGTGCCCGGCCCGCAGCCGCACGGACTCGACCTGCGGGCTCCACTCCGGCATCCGGCGCAGGTCGCTGACGGCCGCCCACACCTCCGCTGCGCGTGCGTGGATGACGATGCTGTCGGTGAGGCTGGCGTCGATCACGGCTGTCCTTCGGTGGTCGTTGAGGGGTCGTGGCGATCAGCCCTCAGTGTGCCGGGTCGGCCCGGCTCACCAGGGCGCGTCGGCCAGGGCCGCAGCGAGCACGACGGCGGCGACGGCCGCGAGGACGGCCCAGCCGACGACGCTGACCTGCCACTGGGCAGCAGTCGCGGTGCCGTTGGGGAACACGACGAGCCGGTCGTCCATCGGGTGCAGCAGCGCCCACGCGGTCGTGGTCGGCACGGTCGCGCCCGCGAACACCAGCCCTCCCACGCGCCCGCCGACTGCCCGCTGGGCAAGGGCGGGTCGCGATCGCTGTTCGACGGCGACAACGCTGACGTGACCGTTCACGGCTACTGGCTGGCGTTCCCCCAGCACACGAGGTACCTCGTCGTGGAGACCGACGACATCGCGCATCTGCAGGCGTTCCTCAAGCCCGGCGCGGGGCGGACGGTTTGCGAGATCGTGCCGGTGAGCGACACTCCGGTCAGCCCGCAGGCCTGAGCGCGCTCACTCCGGACCATGTGATGGCCGACGGCGACGTGGTGGAGTTCCGCTTCCACGTGTGAGCCGGCGCGGAGCCACCCGGCACCTGGTCAGCCCGAGACCAGGTCGGCGAACACGACAACGTTCTCCTCGAACTCCGACGTCGTGGCGTCGAGTCCGCCGCAGGTGATCAGGCGCAGGCCGGGGTGGTCGAGGTCGCCGTAGACCCGCTGGGTGGGGAACGACGACTTCGCGACGTGCTCCACGTGCGTCACCCGGAAGCGTGCGGTGCTGCCGTCCGCGCGCTCGACGTCGACGCGTGCGCCGCGACGCAGCTCCCCGAGCCGGGCGAAGACACCGGGGGTGTCGTAGCGGACGTGCCCGACGATGATCGCCGGCCCCACCTCGCCCGGGGTCGGGGCGCCGGTGAACCAGCCCGCGGGGAACGCTCCGGGCGGTGTCTCGAGCGTCCCGTCCGCCGCGAGCCCCAGGTCCATCAGCCGCGAGTCGACGGCGATGGACGGGATGACCACGCGGGTCGGGACCGACCTGGTCATCGCCCTCACCTGGTGCGCGCGCACCGCCGGAGCAGCACTCGGTGGGCTCGCGGTGATGGCCATTCGTTCGACCCGTGCGGCGCTCGGCGTGCCCGTCGCGCCGTGGAGCAGCCCGGTCGCGAACGCGACGGCGACCAGCGCCGCCGCGACCGCGACGACGGCTGCCACCAGCCAGAGCGCTCTGCGGGTCGAGCGGCGACCGGCGTCAGGCTCGGTGCTCACACCTGACGTCGACGGCGTACGGCGACCAGCGCCAGTCCGGCGAAGCCGATCGCCAGCGCCGACCCGGCCAGCGTCCACTGGGTGCTCCGGGCGGTCGCTGCGGAGTCGACCACGCCGGTGTCCACCGAGCCGCTCGGGGGCGTCGTGATCTGGGTGCTGCCGCCGGTCGTGCCGTCGCCGGTGTCGCCGGTGCCGTTGTCGCCAGCGCCCCCGGTGCCGTTGTCGCCACCGCCACCGGTGTCGCCGCCGTTGTCACCGCCGCCACCGTTGTCACCGCCGCCGTTCCCGCCGTCCGTCGGGGTCGGCGTGGTCCCCACAGGCGTCGTGGTGCCGTCGGGGACGGTCGTGTCACCGGCGCACCCGGGGGTCGTGATGACGTTGGCGTGCAGGTTGACCGCGGCGACCCGGGCGAACGCGCGTCCCAGCAGGGTGGTGCCGGTGTCCATCGTGATGCTCTGGTCGGCCATGACCGTGCCGACGAACCTGGTCGCGGTGCCGAGCGTGGCGGAGCTCCCGACCTGCCAGAAGACGTTGCAGGCGTCCGCTCCTCGGGTGAGGACGATCGAGCTCGCCGACGCCGTCGTGAGGGTCGAGCCGGCCTGGAAGACCCAGACGGAGTCCGAGTGCGCGTCGTCGCCGTTGCCTCCGTCGAGGGTGAGCTCTCCGGTGAGGCCCATCGCGGCGACGCGGTTGTAGACGCCTCCGGTGAGGGTCTGGCCGCCGAGCTCCGGGCCCGGGTCCGTCACGACCTGGTCGCCGGCGGGCGTCTGCCCCGCGGCGTTGTCGTAGGCGGTGGTGAGGTCGTCCTTGGCCTGCAGGGCGACGGCGTTTGCCTGGTGGAAGGTGCCGCCGACGGTCATCGTGCTCGCCCCGGTGATCGCCGTGCCGGGGGAGACGCCGACGCTGCGGCTGATCGTCGTCGTGCCGACGTTGGTCACGGTCGAGCCGGCCAGCACGGAGAAGGCGGAGGAGGTGGCGAGCGGCACGACGACGGAGTCGGCCTGGGCGCTGCTCGCGAGCGGACCCGCGAGGAGCAGCGTCACCGAGGCGGCGGCGCAGGAGAGGCCGATCGTGGTGCGGGGGAAGGGCGTGCGTGTGGGAACCATCTGGGAAGTCCTCGGCTCGGAAATCACGGCGCCCCACTCACGAAGGGGAGGTGGTCGCGCCAGCCGGTGGACGTTGCGCAGAATCCTGGGAGGAACAAGTCCGGCGTTGGATGTGCCTGTGGTCTCGATGAGGCCTCGACACCGCTCCAGGTCCGTCGAGGCTTCCTCGACCCTAGCCCGGCAACTGGGTCATTACAGACATATCGGGGGACCCGCCGAGATCCCGGCGCCCGTCAGTCCGCCGGGCGTGGCAGCTGGGGATAGCCCTCGACCGGATAGATGCCGACCGCGAACCCGTGCACCAGGTCGCCCTCGCGGGGGAGCGTGTCGAACTCCTCGACCAGCGCCGCCATCCGGTGCCAGAACTGCTCCTTCTGCTCCTCGGTGATCCGCGCGTGCCGGAGGAACCCCCACAGCCGCCCCTCGGCGTACGCCGGCTGCGACTCGCGGGCCGCGACCTCGAAGTCGTTGAAGTCGAGCGTCGGGGTGTCCTCCGGCTGCCCGAGCGAGACGTGGAAGGACCGGGCGGTGCGCCCCCAGAAGGCCTCGTCGATGGCGCGGACCCGGCGCGTGCGGACCACGTGCACGAGCCCGGCCGACGCCAGCACGCCGACGTGGTGGGCGACCGTGCTCTTGGGCCGGTCCACCGCCGTGCTGAGCTCGGTGACGGTCGCGGCCCGCTCGTGCAGCAGCCCCAGGATCGTGGTGCGCAACGGGTGCGCGAGCGCGCGCACCTGGGCCGGCTCGGTCAGGGCCAGCCGGTCCGCGAGGTCGTAGTCGGGGGTCTTGCCTTCCATCGCGGATCAGACTAGCGTCATCGAACGTTCGAGATAGTTGGATCATTCGGGAGAGTCCATGGCAGAGATCGTCCTGTTCCACCACGCGCAGGGGCTGACCGCCGGTGTGCGCGCCTTCGCGGACCGCCTGACCGGCGCGGGCCACACGGTGCACGTCCCCGACCTGTTCGACGGCCGCACGTTCGACACCGTCGAGGCAGGGGTGGACCACGCCCGCGAGCTCGGGTTCGACGCCGTGCGCGAGGCCGGCGTGGCCTTCGCCGAGTCCCTCCCCGCGGACCTGGTGTACGCCGGGTTCTCGCTGGGCGTGATGCCCGCGCAGCAGCTCGCCCAGACGCGGCCGGGTGCCCGGGGCGCGCTGCTCTACGACTCCTGCATCCCGGCGTCGGAGTTCGGCTCCTGGCCCGAGGGCCTGCCGGGCCAGGTGCACGGCAGCGTGGACGACGAGTGGTTCGCCGAGGACCTCCCGGCAGCCCGGGAGCTGGCCGAGGCCAACCCGTCGGTCGAGCTGTTCACCTATGACGGCGCCCAGCACCTGTTCGCGGACTCCTCGCTCGCGGCGTACGACGAGAAGGCGGCGGCCCTCGTCCTCGAGCGCACGCTGGCGTTCCTCACCGGGCTCGCCTGAGTCAGGCGCGGCCCAGCCGCCGGGACAGCGTGCCGATGTCGGCGGGACCGAGCCCGCAGCACCCGCCGACGTAGCGGGCGCCGGCCCCGACCCAGGCGTCGACCAGGTCGAGGTCGACCGCGTCGCCGTAGGACCAGGTCTTGCTCGCGCTGTCCCAGGTGCCGCCGCGGTTCGGGTAGGCGACGGCCGGAAGCCCCGTCACCTCGGTGGCGGTGCGGACGGCGCCCAGCACGTCGGCCTGGTCCGAGCAGTTGACGCCGGCCGCGACCAGGGACGACCTGCCGGCCAGGACGGCGTACGCGTCGGTAAGCGGCTGGCCCGCGCAGGTGGCGTCGCCCCTGACCGTGTAGCAGAACCACGCGGGCACGCCGAGCTCCTCGACCAGCTCGACGAGCACCTCCGCCTCGACCGCGTCCGGCACCGTCTCGACCGCGAGCAGGTCGGGCTGCGCCTCGGCGAGGAGCTCCAGGCGCGGCGCGTGGAAGTCGCGCAGGCGTGAACGGCTGACCCCGTAGTCACCGGTGTACTCCGAGCCGTCGGCGAGGAACGCGCCGTAGGGCCCGACCGACGCCGCGACGAGGAGCCCCGGACGGTCCTGCTCGTCCCTGGCCTGCTGGGCCAGCCGGACGCTGAGCCCCACGAGCTCGCGGCCGGTCGCCTCGTCGTACCCGGCGGCGGCGAAGCCCTCGACGGACGCCTGGTACGTCGCGGTGGTGGCGACCTGCGCGCCGGCCGCGAAGTAGGCGCGGTGCGCCTCGAGCACCCGGTGCGGCTCCTCGGCCAGCAGTCGCGCGGTCCACAGGCTGCCGGACAGGTCGGCGCCGGCCTCCTCGAGCGCCGTCGAGAGCCCGCCGTCCAGCACGGTCACCTGTGCATCGTCCATGACCCCATCCTGCCGGGGGTGCGACAGGGTCCGGGACCGTGGCGGGGGGATGCCACGGCCCCGGACGTGCCGGTCAGCCGAAGAACGCGTCGTCGCCGGGCAGGTCGGCGTGCATCTCCAGCAGATCGGTGACCTTGTCGCCCATGCAGGTGAACAGGATCGAGCCGCGCGTGACGCGCTTGGCGCCGTTGCGGGTCGCGCTGATCTGGTGGGTGGCGCAGACGTGGCCCGAGCCGTCGCCGTGGACGTCGACCAGGTCGGCGCGGAACGTGCCGTCGGTCATCTCCTGCAGCTTGCCGTAGTAGCCGAGCACCGCCTCGATGCCCTTGTAGGTCCCGGCGAGCGGGCCGTGACCGGGGACGTGCTGGCACACGTCGGTGGAGAACAGCGTGACGAGTGCGTCGATGTCGCCGGTGTTGAAGGCGGCGTAGCCCCGGCGCACGAGCGTCATCCACTGGTCGTCGGGCGAGGCGATGTCGGTGGGTCGGCCGACCGCGTAGCGGGTGGCCTCGGGGGAGACGTCGATCATCTCCAGGGCCGTGTCGCCGGTGACCCAGGCGTCGTGCCCGGCGGCGATGTCGACGAGGTCGCCCGCGCCGATGTCGTACTCGCTGCCGTCGTCCATCTGAATGTGCATGGCTCCGGCGAGCACCAGGCCCTGGTGACGGACCATGCAGCTGGTCGTGCCCGCGATCGGGGCGACGTCGTCGGACCACTTGAAGCCGGGCTCGAACCTGCCCTTCAGGACGGAGACACCGCCTGCGTTGGCGATCGTCGCGTGGCCGTGCGCCTTGAAGAGACGGCCCTCCCCATCGCGGTCGAGATTGCTGATCATGCAGCCAGCCATGGAAGACCTCCTACCGGGTCCGGAAAAGGAGCCGGTCGCCGGGACGCGGCCGGCCATCTCGCAGCCTGGCACCGGGGTCGGGGGTGGACCAGAGGTGAAGGTCCCGCACGCCGTGGCTGTCGAGACCGGGGGCTGGTGGTCCTGATGGGCCCCCTGGGACCAAACAGGACTTTTCGGGACTTCCCTCGGGACCGTGAACCTGCTTAACGTGGCGGCCACACATCACTCAGCCGGCGCCCCCTGGGGATCATCGGGCGTCGGATTGAAAGGGGAACCCTTCATGACACCTGCACGTCTGTCGCGCTACGGCGTGGCCCTGGCCGCTGCCGCGGCCTTCTCCCTCGGCGCCATGGCGCCCGCGCAAGCCGCTCCCGGCAACGGCGCCAACAGCGGCTGCGGCGCCTACTGCCCCAACGGCGTCGGCGAGCCCTCGGGCAACGGCTACGGCCACAACAACACGCCCAACGGCGCCGGCACCGTCGGCAAGGCCGACAGCAAGTTCCCGCCCGGCCAGTCGCCCGACGGCAGCGACCACAACAACGGCTACGAGTGCGACGGCAACGGCGGCGTGGGTCAGACCAACCCCGCGCACTCCGGTTGCGACAGCGGCAGCTGACCGACGCGCCGCACGACTCGGTGGCCCCCTCCCGCACGTGCGGGAGGGGGCCACTGTCATGTCGAACACCTGTTCGACCATGTGCGACGATGGGCCGATGGCGGGAGGGATGGA
>CAZKZQ010000025.1:0-3849 GCA_964557235.1 uncultured Nocardioidaceae bacterium | reverse complement strand
TGTCGAACACCTGTTCGACCATGTGCGACGATGGGCCGATGGCGGGAGGGATGGACCGGCGCGGCGGACTCGGGTTGTCGATGGCCGAGCGCGTCCGGCTCGGACACGAGGCCCGCGTGCCGCCTCCGGAGGAACCGCCCTACCCCGGCCGGCACTGCTGGGTGCTCGACCCCGCCGACGGCACGGGTGCCAAGCGAGCCGGGCTCCTGCTGGAGTGGCGCCAGCGCGCGGGCGCATGGGAGGGACAGGTCGCCTACCTGTGCCGCCGCCCCGGACGCGGGTGGCTGGTGACCGTCGAGTGGCTGCCCGACAGCGTGCTCGAGGTGGCCGTCGTCGGGTCGTCGTGACTGCTACGTTGCGCCGACGTGCACAGGACGTCGGACCGAGTCGAGGGAGATCGCGTGAGTCACATGACCGGTGAGCGAGCGGAGGCCGGCCTCCTGCGACGTGCAGGCATCCTCGTGGTCTCGGCCGTCATGGTCTGGGGCCTGGCTGCCCCGAGCGCGTCCGCGGACGTGACCGCGGCGGACCTCCCCACCACCCGGCAGGTCAAGTCCGTCGTCGACGGCGTCGGTCGTTGGTACGCCGGACGACCGGCCCGCCCGATCGGGTCGCGCCCTGCCGAGTGCCGCTCGGACAAGGTGATGGCGGGGTTCGACGAGGCGCGCAAGCGGAGCTGGTCCGGGCCCGAGCGAGGGCGGGCGGCCTCGGTGTGGGGCGAGGTCGGGGTCGAGGTCTACCGCTATCCGACGGTCGCCGACGCCGACGACGTCGTACGGTCCAACGCTCGCTACCCGAGCACCTGTCCGCGCGTCACCGAGTGGACCTGCGAGGAGTGCGACGGCATCACCACGACGGCTCGCGAGCGGGTCTCGATGGCGCAGGTCGGGGTCCAGAGCATCGCGTGGCGCTACCGCGCGGTCGACAACTTCAAGCACAACGGCTTCACGATCGTCGCGCGACGCGGTGTGACCGTCGTCCGCGTGACCACCGGACGTGGGCGGATGCCGACGGGCAACACCTTCCGCTACCCGCCGCTGGTCTCGAAGGACCGTGCCGTGCGCCTCGCACGTCTCGCGCTTCGCGTCGCGATGCCCGGCTGAGCGGGCTGCGCCTGTGGGTGAGGATGGGCCCGTGCCCTCGCGACTCGTCCGTTGCCCCACGCTCGCCCCGACGCCCTACGCCTATGCCGCGGTGTCCGATCCTGGCGCCCGCACGGTCCACCTGGCCGGCGCCTGCCCGCTCGACGCCGGCGGTGACGTGGTCGCGCCGGGTGACGTGGTCGCGCAGACCCGGCAGGTGATGGCCAACCTGCGGGTCGCCCTGGCCGAGGCCGGTGCTGCGATCGAGGACGTCGTGTTCGTCCGCGTGCTCGTCGCCTCGTCCGAGCGCAGCGACCTCGTCGACGCGTGGCAGACCTACAAGGACGACTTCGGCGACCACGACCCGCCCGCGACGCTGCAGGGCGTCACGGTGCTGGGCTATCCCGACCAGCTGGTCGAGGTCGAGGCCGTGGCGTCCGTCTCCGCCTGAGCGTCAGCGCCGCGCCTTCAGCTGCTCGACCAGGATGTCGCCGTGGCCGGCGTGCCGCGCGAGCTCGCGGATCATGTGGGCGTAGATGAACCGCAGGCTGACCCGCACCTCGCGCCACTGGAACTCCTCGTCCAGGTCACGACCCGCGGCGATCTCGCGCGAGCGCTCGCACGCCTCGACGTACGCCGCCCGCACGGAGGCGACCGTGTCCTCGGGGGTGAGGAGGAAGCTGTCGTCGACGTCGTCGGGCAGGCCGAGCTCGTGCCGGCCGACGCCGGCGACGCGGGAGTGGAACCACACCTGCTCGACGAAGGTCGCGTGCTTGACCAGTCCCATCGGCGTCGTGAGCGACGGCACGAGCCGCGCCCGGCCCTCCTCCTCGGTGAGGTCGTCCAGGATCGCGGCGACCTCGGACCGCTGCTCGTCGACCATGCCGGTCAGGGTGGTCAGCTCATCGGCGACGAGGATCGGGTCCATGCGCCGAGGCTAGGGCCTCTCCTGTCCGCGGACGTGGGTGATGCGGGAGGTGCCGGCCGGGTCGTGGGCCGGGCGTCACGGCTTCCGGCCCGACACCACGAGCATCTCGCAGGGCCCGACGAAGCCGTCCGGTCCCTCGAACTGCTCGAGCGTCTCCTCGATCTCGCGCCAGGCCGCGGCGCGCTCGTCGTCCGTCACGTTCGCCAGCATCTGGTGCAGAGCGCCGAAGGACTCGCGCTCGAAGCGCACGCAGTCCGCGGCGGTGGCCAGGCGCACCGGCGACTCCACCGCGGTGACGGTGACGTCGACCATCCCCGCTTTCTCGTACGCCGCCTGGGCGACGCCGGGCGCTCCGAGGCTGAAGGGGCCGGGCAGTCCAGGGGCCGGCGGGGGCAGCTGGGCGATGCGGCGGATGATCCCCACCGGCAGGGCGAAGAAGCCGTTGCGGTCGGGCGTCGAGTAGACGACCGACGAGAGCCGGCCTCCCGACCGGAGCGTGCGGCAGATCTCGGTCAGGGCGCGGTGCTGGTCGGGGAAGTAGATCAGACCGACCCGCGAGATCGCGGCGTCCATGCTCCCGTCGGCGATCGACGAGAGGTCCTCGCCGTCGGCCTCGAGCGTGGCGACGTTGTCGAGCCCGGCGCGGGTGGCCTCCCTGACGGCGTACTCGAGGATCGCCGGTGAGATGTCGGTGGCGAGCACGCTGCCGGTGGGGCCCACGCGGTGCGCGGCCGCGATCGTCTGGCCGCCGGCACCCGCGGCGACGTCGAGCACGCGGGAGCCCTCGCCGATCCGTACGTCGTCGAGCATCCGCTCGGTCGCTGCGCCGAGCCACGCCTCGATGGCCGGGTCCCAGCGGTGCCAGGCCTCGGCGGCGTGCTCCCACTGGGCGCGGGTGGTGGCCTTGAAGGCGGCGGGGTCGAACTGGGTGGTCGTCATGGCGGTTCCTCTCGTGGGTGGTTGCTGCACCACGAGCGTCGTCGGCGCCCGTGCGGGCGGATAGGACCGGTTCTGGACCCATGCGGGACAGATTCTGGACCGCGGGGTCGGGGGCGCCGATACTGAGCCGATGCGGGACTACGCGCAGTACTGCCCGATCGCGCTGGCCAGCGAGGTCCTCGCGGAGCGCTGGACGCCGCTCATCGTCCGCGAGCTGGTGCTCGGCGGGCGCCGCTTCAACGAGATCGACCGGGGGCTGCCCGGCATCTCGCGGTCGCTGCTCAAGCAGCGCCTGGACCATCTCGAGCGCAAGGGCGTCGTCGAACGGGTCGAGCTGACGCACGGGCGCGGGCACGAGTACCGCCTGACCCCGGCCGGTCGTGACCTCGAGGGCGTGCTCATGGCCGTCGGCGAGTGGGCGGTGCGGTGGATGTTCAGCGAGCCGGAGCCGCGCAACGTCGACCCGGTCTCGCTGACCTGGTGGATGTCACGGCGGCTGGTCACCGACGAGCTGCCCGAGGACCGCACCGTGGTGCAGTTCGACTACGCCGGCGACGACCCGACGCGCATCTGGATCGTCCTCGACCGGGGCGACTCCTCGGTCTGCACGGAACCGCCGGGCTTCGACAGCGACGTCGTGGTGTCGACCGAGCCGGTGGCCCTGATGCGGGTCTTCTCCGGGATCACGACCTACGCGCAGGCGCTGGAGGACGGCTCGATCAGCGTCGCCGGCCCGCCACGGCTGACCCGGGCCGTGCCGCGGTGGTTCGCGTGGAGCCCCTTCGCCCCGGCGGTGCGGGAGCGGCTGGCCCTGGACTGACCGCCCGCTGCTCGATCACCGACCTAGCGGATGACGGCGTGCCGGGTCCAGACCTCCCACAGCGAGGCGTCGCCGGCGAG
>CAZKZQ010000024.1:16053-24333 GCA_964557235.1 uncultured Nocardioidaceae bacterium | reverse complement strand
CGCCGCCGAGCTCTCCGTCCGCGCCCAGCTGGAGTACCTCCGCGCCTGACGCGCGAAATTCGACGCGCGCCGCGGGTCGGGGGGTACGGCGGCCGCGAGGGTCAGCGGGCGCGGCGGGCGAGGCGCTCGGGGTCCATGAGGACGACCGAGCGGGGCTCGAGGCGCAGCCAGCCCCGGGAGGCGAAGTCGGCGAGCGCCTTGTTGACCGTCTCGCGGGAGGCGCCGACCAGCTGGGCGAGCTCCTCCTGGGTGAGGTCGTGGTGCACGTGGATGCCGTCCTCGGCGGTGCGGCCGAAGCGGTCGGCGAGGTCGAGCAGCGCCTTGGCGACGCGGCCGGGCACGTCGGAGAAGACGAGGTCGGAGACGACGTCGTTGGCGCGGCGCAGGCGGCCGGCGAGCTGGGCGAGGAGGCCGTTGGCCACGTCGGGGCGGCCGTCGAGCCAGCGCAGCAGGTCGTCGTGGGAGAGCGAGTAGAACGCCACGTCGGTCACCGCGGTGACGGTCGCCGAGCGCGGGCCGGGGTCGAAGAGCGACAGCTCGCCGAACATCTGGCCGGGGCCGAGGATCGCCAGGAGGTTCTCGCGGCCGTCGCTGGAGGTGCGGCCGAGCTTCACCTTGCCCTCGGCGACGATGTAGAGCTTGTCGCCGGTGTCACCCTCGTGGAACAGCACCTCGCCGCGCCGCAACCGGATCGTGCCGAGCGAGTTGCCCAAGGCAGCCGCGGCGTCGTCGTCGAGCGCGTTGAACAGGGGTGCCTGACGCAGCACGTCAGAGTCCACGGTGCCTCCTTCGGACGGTGGTTCAGGTCACATCTTGTCGTATGTCCAGGTCAGATGACGACTCAGCGCCCAATCCGGACTCCCAGACGTCGCTCCTGAGCGTCGGTGGGGCCCCGTACGCTGGCGCCGTGCCCGCCCCCGACGCCTCCGTGACCAGCCTCGTGCGCCGGGCTCGCAAGATCGACCGGGCACTGGCCGAGACCTACCCCGACGCCCGTTGCGAGCTCGACTTCCGCACGCCGTTCGAGCTGCTGGTCGTGACGGTCCTGAGCGCGCAGACGACCGACCGCCGGGTCAACGCGGTCAGCCCCGAGCTCTTCGCGGCCTATCCCGACGCCACCGCGATGGCCGCCGCGCCCCGCGAGGACGTCGAGCGCATCATCCAGCCGACCGGCTTCTTCCGCGCCAAGACCGACTCCGTGCTCAAGCTGAGCGCCGCCCTCGTCGAGAGGTACGACGGGGAGGTGCCGGGCCGGCTGGAGGACCTCGTCACCCTCCCCGGGGTCGGTCGCAAGACCGCCAACGTCGTGCTCGGCAACGCCTTCGGGGTGCCGGGGATCACCGTCGACACGCACTTCGGGCGGCTGGTGCGGCGCTTCGGCTGGACCGAGGAGACCGACCCGGTCAAGGTCGAGCACGCCGTCGGGGCGCTGTTCCCCAAGCGCGACTGGACGATGCTCAGCCACCACCTGATCTGGCACGGCCGCCGCATGTGCCACGCCCGCAACCCGGCCTGCGGCGTCTGCCCGGTCGCGCGCTGGTGCCCGGCCTACGGCGAGGGCCCGACGGACCCCGCCAAGGCCGCGAAGCTGGTGAAGACCGAGGGCCGCGCATGAGCCGGATCCCGACGAGCTCGATCGCCGGAGCCCTCGTCGCCGTGGTGCTCCTGCTCACCGGCTGCGACGGCAAGCTCACCCCGCCGCCGGTCGAGACCCGCGTCGACGTCGACACCCCGGCGCTGCGCCAGGCCAAGGCCGCGGCCGACATCGAGGCCTGCCCGCGTCCGTCGGGGTCGAGCGACCTGCCGGAGCAGACGCTCGCCTGTCTCGGCGGTGGTCGCGCGGTCGACCTGACCGAGCTCGAGGGACCGGCGGTCATCCCGTTGTGGGCGTCGTGGTGCGTGCGGTGCCGCCACGAGCTGCCGATCTACCAGCGGCTGGCCGAGCGCGCCGGCGACCGGGTGGCGGTGCTCGGCGTCGACTACCAGGACACCCAGCCCGACGCCGCGATCGCGTTGCTGCGCAAGGCCGGCGCGACGTTCCCGCAGGTCGCGGACCCCGGCGGCACGCTCGCCGACAGCTATCGCATCCGCGGTCTGCCCGGCGTGATCTGGCTACGCGAGGACGGCTCGGCGACCTTCGACAACGCCAAGATCGAGACCTACGCCGACCTCGTGACGTTGGTCTCGGACCGTCTCGGAGTGGACGTCGGTCCCGGTCGTGCTGGGTAGGCTCGCGAGGTGACCAGCCGCGCGACCGTGACGATGGACGACGTCGTCCTCCCGGAGTGGCTGGAGCCCGTGCGTGAGTCCGTCCGCACCATGGGCGCCAAGGACCTCAGCTCCTTCGTGCCGCCCAAGCGACCCAAGCCGCGCGAGGGCGCCGTGCTCGTGCTGTTCGGCGACGGACCCGAGGGTCCCGACCTGCTGCTCACCGAGCGGGCCCACACGATGCGCTCCCAGCCGGGCCAGGTGTCGTTCCCCGGAGGCTCCTCCGACGATGGCGAGGACGCGGTCGCGACCGCGCTGCGCGAGACCCAGGAGGAGACCGGGCTCGACCCCGACGGCGTCGACGTCTTCGCGGTGCTCCCGCGCATCTGGCTGCCGCCGCGCAACTTCGCGGTCTCCACGGTGCTGGCCTACTGGGACCACCCCTCGCCGATCCGGGTGGTCAACGAGCGCGAGGTGCACGCCGTCTTCCGCACGCCGGTCGAGTCGCTGCTCGACCCGGCCAACCGCTTCTCCGTCCGCCACCCGCTCGGCTGGAACGGTCCCGGCTGGATGATCGGCCCCGACCGGGACGTGCTGCTGTGGGGGTTCACCGCCGGCATCCTCGACGCGCTGTTCGAGCACGTCGGGTGGACCCGCCCGTGGGACAGGTCGGTCGTGCAGACCCTGCCCAAGGAGCACATCGACTGGCGGCGGATCGCCAGCTTCCTCGGCGTCGAGACCAAGGGCGAGGTCGAGAAGCTCCTCGCCGAGCGTCAGGCCGAGGCCGAGGCGCTCTCCGACGGCCCGCCGGAGTCCGACGGGCCCGAGTCCGACGGGCCGGAAGGGTCCGACGCCGCCGCGGTCGACCGGGAGCACCGCCGGTGAGCCTCAACCTCCTCGACGTCGTCCTGCTCGTGATGGTCCTGGCCTACGCCGTCTCCGGCTACTGGCAGGGCTTCGTGACCGGCGCCTTCGCCACCGCGGGCCTGCTGCTCGGCGGCCTCTTCGGCGTCTGGGCCGCGCCGCGCCTGCTGGGCAACGCGGACCCCTCGGTCTGGGTGAGCCTGGGCGCCCTGTTCATCATGCTGCTCTGCGCCTCGCTGGGGCAGGGCATCCTCCAGTACGCCGGCGCGCGCATCCGCGACCGCATCACCTGGCAGCCCGTGCGGGCGGTCGACGCGGTCGGCGGTGCCGCGCTCAGCGTCGCCGCCGTGCTCGTGGTGGCGTGGGCGCTCGGCGTCGCGGCGTCGGGGGCACGACTGCCCTGGGTGAGCAAGGAGATCCGCCGCTCCGAGGTGCTCAGCCGGGTCAACGCGGTCATGCCTGCCTCGGCCGTCGAGCTGCTCACCAGCTTCAACGACGTGGTCGGCTCCTCGTTCTTCCCGCGCTACCTCGAGCCCTTCGCCGCGGAGCGCATCGTGCGCGTCGGGCCGCCGCCCAAGGGCATCGCGCGCGACCCCGACGTCGTGGCCGCGGGCCGCAGCGTGCTCAAGATCCGTGGCGTCAACCGGTGCGGTCGCGGCGTCGAGGGCACGGGCTTCCTCTACGCCCCCGACCGCATGATGACCAACGCCCACGTCGTCGCCGGCGTGACCTCGCCCAAGGTGATCGTCGACGACAGCGAGGTCGACGCCGAGGTCGTCTACTACAACCCCGACCTCGACGTCGCCGTCCTCCGCGTCGAGGGGATCGACCGGCCCACGGTGAAGTTCGACCGCACCGGCAAGCCCAAGGACCCCGGCGCCGTCCTCGGCTACCCCCAGGACGGCCCCTACGACGTGCAGGGCGCCCGCATCCGCGCCGAGCAGCGGCTGCGCAGCCCCGACATCTACGGCGGCGGCACCGTGATCCGCGAGGTGTTCTCGGTGCGTTCGCTGATCCGCCCGGGCAACTCCGGCGGGCCGCTGGTCTCGGCCGACGGCAAGGTCTACGGCGTCGTGTTCGCCGCGTCGGTCGAGGACAAGTCGACCGGCTACGCCCTCACCGCCGACCAGGTCGCCACCGCGGGCGTCAAGGGCCTCAACGCGAGCAGCCCGGTCGCCACCGGCCGCTGCGCCTGACCCTGCGTCGGACCCTGCGCCTGGCCCTGCGACAGGCCCTGGGCCG
Organism: uncultured Nocardioidaceae bacterium; assembly: GCA_964557235.1. Classification (GTDB taxonomy): domain Bacteria; phylum Actinomycetota; class Actinomycetes; order Propionibacteriales; family Nocardioidaceae; genus Marmoricola_A. The sequence continues at coordinate 20,019 of CAZKZQ010000024.1, read as the reverse complement.
GTCGCGCCCGCACGTCGTACGGTCTGGCCATGGACATCACCGTGGTCGGCACCGCCCGCGCCTCCCTCGCCCCCGAGCGCGGCACGCTCCACCTCACCCTCGGTCACGAGGGCGGCGACAAGGCCCAGGTGCTGCAGGCGACGACCGCGCTGGTGCAGTCGTTCTCGGCGTACGTCGACGAGCTCAAGCACGCGCAGCCCTCGCCGACGACGTGGTCGGCGATCCTCCCGGTGCGGACCCGGTCGTGGCGGCCGTGGTCGGACAAGGGGCAGGTGCTGCCGCTGCGCCACGCGGCGTCGGCCGAGGTGCAGGTGAAGTACCGCGACTTCCGCGCCCTCGCCGCGACCGTCGACGCGTGGGGCGCGATCAGCGGGGTCACGGTCAACCACGTCGAGTGGGCGCTGACCGAGGCCACGCGGACGACCCAGGAGGCCGAGGTGCTGCGGCGGGCGGTGGCCGACGCGCAGTCCCGGGCACAGGCGATGGCGACGGCCGCCGGGCAGGGTGAGGTGCGCTGGGTCGAGCTGGCCGACCCCGGCCTCCTCCAGGGCGGCGCCCGGCCGACCGGGGGCGGCGACGTGGCCGTCGCCGCCATGCGGGCCGGCAAGGCCGAGGCCGGTGGCGGGACCGACGTCGCCCCGGAGGACATCGCCTGGCAGGTCCAGGTGCACGCCCGCTTCTCGGCCGGCTAGCCGAGGAGGGTGCCGAGCCAGCAGAGCAGGGCGGCGGGTGGCAGCGTCACCGCGACCAGCAGGGCGCCTCTGCGCCGGCCGAGGCCGTGGGTCTGCACGGCGAAGGCGGAGTACGTCGTGAGCGCGCCGCAGAAGCCCAGCGCCAGCAGGGCATGGGCCCGGTCGTCGACGTCGAGGCCGATGAGCACGCCGAGCACGAACGACCCGGTCAGGTTGGCGACCACGGTGCCCCACGGCAGCCGTCCGGGCCGGTCGCCGAGGTGACCGAGCACGTAGCGCAGCGACGCCCCCACGGCCCCGCCGAGCGCGACCAGCACCCACTCCGCGCCGCTCACACTTCCACCGCCTTCGCTCCGCTCGGCGGCGGAGCCAGGTGGGACTCGTCGGTTCGCTCGCTGCGCTCGCTCACAGGTCCCCCTCGTCGCGGTCGAAGTCCTCGCGCTCGGCCGGCGTCGACCAGCGGTCGACCAGCGCGACGGCGAGCAGGCACGAGGCGAGGGTGACCGCGGCGTAGAGCAGGGCGAGCGCGGGCCGTCCGTCGTCACCCAGCGCGACCGCCTCGGCCGACGCGGTGGACAGGGTGGTGTAGCCGCCGAGCACCCCCGTGCCGAGGAACGGCGCGAGCAGGGGGCGCCGGTGCACGACCGCCAGGGCGGGCAGGAGGGCCAGCAGGGCGGAGCCGCTCACGTTGACCAGCAGGGTCGACCACGGGAAGACGTCTACCGGCCAGAGCAGCCCCACCGCGACGCGGACCAGCGCCCCGACGGCCCCGCCCAGCGCCACCACGGGCACCGCGGTTCGCAGGGACGGTCGCGGGCTCAGGGGCACGGGCGCGATCCTAGGGTGGTGTGAGCGAGGACATGCTCCCTGCGGGATAGGGGGAGGCCCTCCCGGGCATTGAATTGGGTGAGCGGCTCCCCCGAGCCGCTCCCAGTCGAGGAAAGGCATGACATGACGCACGAGACGCAGGCCGGACGCCGCCACCAGGTGGTCGTCGTCGGGTCGGGCTTCGGCGGACTCTTCGGCACCAAGGCGCTCAAGCGCTCCGACGTCGACGTCACGATGATCGCCAAGACGACGCACCACCTGTTCCAGCCGCTGCTCTACCAAGTCGCGACCGGGATCCTGTCGCAGGGCGAGATCGCCCCGCCGACCCGCGAGATCCTCGCCGACCAGAAGAACGCCCGCGTGCTGCTCGGCGAGGTCACCGACATCGACCTCGAGCGCAAGGTCGTGACGAGCCAGGTGCTCGGGCGCGAGACCCACACGCCGTACGACTCGCTGATCGTGGCCGCGGGCGCGGGCCAGTCCTACTTCGGCAACGACCACTTCGCGGTCCACGCGCCGGGCATGAAGTCGATCGACGACGCCCTCGAGCTGCGCGGCCGCATCTTCGGCGCCTTCGAGCTGGCCGAGCTGGCCGAGACCGACGAGGAGATCGACCGGCTGCTCACCTTCGTCGTCGTCGGCGCCGGTCCGACCGGCGTGGAGATGGCCGGCCAGATCGCCGAGCTCGCCCAGCGCACCCTCAAGCACGACTTCCGCCACATCAACGCCCGCGACGCCCGGGTGATCCTGCTCGACGCGGCCGGTCAGGTGCTGCCGCCGTTCGGCGCCAAGCTCGGCGAGGCGACCAAGCGCTCGCTGGAGAAGCGCGGCGTCGAGGTGCGCCTCGGCGAGATGGTCGTCGACCTCGACGAGCGCGGCCTGACCGTGCAGCGCAAGGACGGCGAGCGCGAGCGCATCGAGTCGATCACCAAGGTCTGGGCGGCCGGCGTCTCGGCGTCGCCGCTGGCCAAGCACCTCGCGGAGCAGACCGGCTCCCCGGTCGACCGCGCCGGCCGCATCGAGGTCAACCCCGACCTGACGCTGCTGGGCCACCCCGAGGTCTTCGTGGTCGGCGACATGATGGCGCTGGACAACCTGCCCGGGGTCGCGCAGGTCGCGATCCAGGGCGCGAAGTACGCCGCCAAGGAGATCGACAACCGCCTCAAGGGCAAGGCTCCGCAGCGGCCGTTCAAGTACTTCGACAAGGGCAGCATGGCGACGATCTCGCGCTTCAGCGCGGTCGCGCTGGTCGGCAAGATCCGCATCACCGGCTTCATCGCGTGGCTGATGTGGCTGGCCGTTCACCTGATCTACCTCACCGGCTTCAAGAACCGCGTCACCGCGCTGCTGCACTGGGCGATCACGTTCCTCGGCACCGGCCGGGCCGAGCGGGTCGCGACCGAGCAGCAGATCTTCGGCCGTCAGGCCCTGCAGCGCCTCGAGGGCGGTGCGGCCGACCTGGTGTCGGCCCCGGGGGAGTGGAACGAGCTCCGCTCGCGCCTCGAGGCCCAGGCGCTCGAGGAGGCCCGGCTCACCGACTCCCGCGAGCGCGGGGTCAAGGTCGAGTCCAGCTGACGCTCTCCGCCTCGTCCGGGTGCGGACGCGCCATGGCGCGTTCTCAAGCGGACGAGGCGTCGGCGCGGTAGCGAGCCCACTGCGGGTGGTCGGCCGCCCACTTGGGGAAGATGAAGAGCCCCTCGGCCTCGACGCACACGTGGCCCTCGGCGTCGCGGAGACGGCCCTTGGCGACCGTCTTGCCGCCGTCGCTGCTCTCGATCCACGCCTCGGTCGTGCAGTCGCCGAGCGGGGTCGCCCGCCGGAAGTGCAGGGTGAGCCGCCCCGTCATGCCCGGTCCTCCGAACACGGCGGCCGCCTCGCCGAGCGCCTGGTCGAGCACGAGGGCGAGCACGCCGCCGTGCACGTGGTGCGGGGGGCCTTCGTAGGCCGCCCCGAGGCGGAACCGGAACCACAGCCGGTCGTCCTCGATCCAGCGCTGGTCCTCGCCCGACGCGACCGCGATCGGGTTGCGCAGGCCGCGTACGGCGTTGCCGTGGTTGCGGACGCCCTGGTCGACCACCACGCTGCCCAGCGAGCCCTCCGTGGCCTGCGCCTCGAGCCGCTCCGCGAGTGCCTCCACGGCAGCGGTCACCTCGCCGACCTCGTCGAGGGGGACCTCGGTGAGCAACGACGCCTCGACCAGCCGCGCCACTGCGCGAGCCAGGGCACCGTGGGCGGCGTCCTGCTCGGCGAAGTCGTCGCGGGTCATCCGGTCAGCCTAGGGCAGGACTGGAACGTGTTCTAGTTTGATCTCGACCCTTCGACTGGGCTCAGGACAACGCTGACCACTCGCTCCGCTCGTTGCTCGATCACCGTCGTCCGGGTCAGCGGCGCCGGGCGTAGGAGACGTCGTAGTCGACGTACGCGCGGCCGCCGGCGGGCTTGAGCA
>CAZKZQ010000024.1:0-15953 GCA_964557235.1 uncultured Nocardioidaceae bacterium | reverse complement strand
CGGGCGTAGGAGACGTCGTAGTCGACGTACGCGCGGCCGCCGGCGGGCTTGAGCACGACGCGGTGGTTGCCGGCGCCGAGGCCGGTGAACACCTTGACGAACCCGAGGCGCAGGGCGCCGTCGCGGGCGTGGTCGATGCGTCCGACCAGCTCGCCGTCGACGTAGACCTTGCTGCGGCCGCCGCCGCGTGCCTTGCCGAAGAAGATCTCCAGGCGGTCGCCGGCGATGGGCATCACGAGCCCGCTGGCCGGCTTGGCTGCGGTGCAGTACTTGTTGCCGCTGCCGGTCCTGCGCACCGTCCAGTCGCCGTTCTTGGTGACGCTCTTCGACTCGCACGGGTCGACCACACCAACGGCCACGCGCACCGTCGCGGTGTCCTTGGCGCCGTCCTCGTCGGTGACGGTGACCTTGGCGGTGTAGGTGCCGGGCCGGCCGAAGGCGTGCTTGACCGTGCGGCCGGTGGCGTCGTTGGTGGAACCCCCGTCGCCGAAGCTCCACGAGTAGGTCAGGTCGCTCGAGGCGGTCTCGTCGTCGCTCGACCCGGTGCCGCTGAACGTCACCGTGCGTCCGGTGCGCGTGCGGGTCGGGGTCGCCGACGCCTTGGCATTCGGAGCCGCGTTGGCCCGGGTGACCGTCACCTGCACCGTGTCGGTGTCGGTGAGGCCCTGCGGGTCGGTGACCGTCAGCTCGGCGGTGTAGGTCCCGGGCTGGCTGTAGGCGTGCTTCGGCTTCGCCGCGGCGGAGTCCTTGCTGCCGTTGCCGTCGAAGTCCCACGAGTAGTCCAGGTCGGACGGGTCCTCGGTGTCGGTCGACCCGGTGCCGTCGAACTGCACCTGCTGGCCCGTCGTCGCCGACGTCGGCGACGCGGCAGCGTCCGCGGTCGGAGCGGTGTTGCTCGGCTCGGCAGGCAGGTCGCCGTAGCCGTAGTCGAACGCCCCGCAACCGGCACCCATGTCGAAGGTGACGTTGCCGGTCAGGTCGCCGTCGGACGTGGACGGCCCGACACCTGTGCCCGACATCGAGGTGACGTCGAAGGTGAGGCAGCCGAACTGGAACCGCCACGGGTTGGCGACGGTCGGGTAGCGGCTGTCGACCTGGCTGTTGGACGGGTCGGTGTAGTTGTCGGTGTGGCCCTGGCCGGAGTCGGTGAAGGTCGAGTCCCCGGTCGCGGTGGTCCACGCCGCGTCGTTGAGGTCCGGAGCCGACTCGCCCGGCTGCGGCTGGCTGTCCAGCGGCGACTGGGCCGGCGGGTCGTCGGTGCCGACGTTGCCGTAGCCGTGGCTCTCGTCGGTGTAGGCGACGTAGAGGCCGGGCTGGAAGGCCAGCGGCGAACGGTCGTTCTCGTTCTTGCTGTCCGCGTCGAAGCCGGAGCGGTCGCGCATCTCGAGGTAGTAGGCGTGGTCGGCCGGCGACTCCGAGGAGGCGTCGACGAAGCTCCAGCCCTTGGTGCACTGCGTGGCCACGGCGGTGTCGCCCTGGCAGCCGCCGTTGAAGACGCGGAAGTCGTCAGGACCGCCCTCGCCCTCGAAGTCGGTGTCGAGCAGCACCCGCGTGCTGTCGTCGGGCAGCGTCGCGGTCACCTTGAGGTCGTCGATGAACCAGCCCGGACGCGCGAGCCCGGGGTCGGTGCTGTAGCTCAGCCGCAGCGCGCCCTGCTCCGCGCCCACCAGGTCGCTCACGTCGAAGGAGTCCGCGAGGAACTCCGCCGGCGGCGTCGCCGCGGTCAGCCGGTCGACCTGCAGCTCGGGCGCCGACTTCCGGTACGACGCGCTGTCGCCGGTGATGCCGTTGCCGTACTTGGCCTGGCAGGCGTTCTGGTTGGGGTTGGTCGCCGCCGGTGTCGTCGTCGCGTTGCCCGCTCGCGTGGAGGCGTGCGAGGTGTAGTTCTGGCCACCGTCGGACGTGGTCATCACGAAGCCGTAGTCGTAGTCCCACTCGATGTCGAAGCGTGACTTCATCTCGAGCTTCAGCGTCGTGCCGTCGGGCAGGTCCTTCACCCCGGGCACGGTCAGGTCGAGGTTGTGTCCGCCGGACGGCGTGCAGCCGAAGTCGTTGCCCGACCCCGACCACCACGCGTGCGTCTTGCTCGCCTTCTCGCCGGTGTCGAAGTCCGCCTCGGTGATCAGCCTGCGCCCGGGCAGCTTGGCGACGTACATCTCGGAGTTCTGCACCCGCGCCCCGCTGGGGCTCTCGGTGAGCGTGTAGGGGTCGCCGTTGGGCTTGCGCCACGTGATCGAGTCGGTGTCCTGCTTGGAGTCCTTCCAGCCGGTCACGGTGGTGTCGCCGTCGAGGACCCTGGGCACGACCCAGCCGAGCTCCTGGCGGCCGAACGCGTCGATGTTCTGCGACTTGTCGGTCGCCATCAGGTTCCAGTCGCCGTAGGTCTCGCGGCTGCCGGTCGAGTAGAAGTCGGGCAGGCCGAGGGAGTGGCCGTACTCGTGGGAGATCACGCTCGCCTTGTCGATCGCGGTCTCGGGGTTGACGTTGTAGGGCCCGACGCGGACGAACACCTTGAGTGCGTCGCCCTTGTCGGTGGTGGTCATCTCGGTGCGGCCGGTGTCGGTGTACCAGAGCGGCCGTCCCTCGAGGTCCTTCAGCTGGTCGTCGGTGGTGAAGCCGGCGAGCCCGGTCGTCGGGTCGGTGTAGGTGCCCTCGAGCGAGGACGAGTGCGGCCACACGTTGTCGTAGGACTCGGGGCCGTAGGGGCAGGCCGCCGCACCGAGCTGCGAGGCGCCGTTGCCGCCGCAGCCGACGAACACGACCATGAAGAAGTCGACGACGCCGTCCTTGTCGGTGTCGAAGTCGGAGTAGTCGATCTCCGGGTCGGCGATCGCGGCCGCGTCCCAGACCAGCTTGGCGGTGGGGCCGCACGCGGAGTCCAGGTCGCCGAGAGCGCCGATCGGGGTCTGGCTGCCGACCACGGCGGAGCCGAACTTGTCGTCGCCGTAGTAGTCGGTCGTGCCGGGCAGCTGGTAGAAGCCGTCCTTGATCCGCTCGGGGTAGAACGGCGTGCCCGCGCCGTCCTCGCCGACGGTGAGGCCGCGGCAGGTGCCGGCCGGCTCGAGGCTGGTGAACGGGAAGCCCTTGTCGTACGCGAAGTCCTTGGAGGCGATGCCCGCCGACGGCACGTCGCCGTCGGGGAACAGCTGGCCGAGCGACATCTCCTGGAACAGGTTGAACGTCGAGCCCGGGACGCCGGGGGAGTTGATCTTCTCGGCCAGGCCCTCACCGGAGTGGGTGTCCTGGTGCTTGCGGTCGAGGTAGTCCACGGGCACGACCGGGAAGGGGCGGTCGCCGTAGCGCGCGGTGTCGTAGGCCCCTGCCGGCGGGATCACCTTGGGACCGTGGCTGGTGGCCACGGCGTCGTCCGCGCCGGACATGGTCGCCTTGCTGGACAGGTCCTTCCACACCAGGGTCGGGTCCTGCACGAGCGTGTCGGCCTTCCAGTCGAGCACGAGCGTCGCGACGCCCGGGGTGCCGCCGCTGGCGGCGGGCACGGAGGCGACGGCCCAGGTGACCTGCGTCGGCGCGACCGGGTGCGTGCCGGGCCCGCTGGCGTCGGTGAACGTGGTGCCGTCGGGCGCCGGGATGCTCACCGAGATCGGCCCCGAGGGGGTGCTGTCGTAGTTGCGGACGATGATCCGCGAGGGGTAGGTCTGCCCAGGCTTGACCCAGCCGACGGAGGAGACGAAGGAGTTCTCCAGGACCAGCCCGTTGGCCGGTGCCACGACGTCGACCGTGCCGGCGCCCGCGTCGTCGGCCGCCCACGCCCCGGTGCTCGGGTCGGCGTACGACGCGTCGACGGCCCGCAGGCCCAGGGTCGTGCGGAACCCGGACGCGGGGCCGGGGTCGACCCCGGTCGTGGCGCTGCCCGGGACGTTGGCCGAGAACGCGCCGTTGCTGCCGGCCGTCGCCGGGACGGTCGCCAGCTGGTCGCCGGCCGCGCTCAGCACCTCGAGGGTGAACGTGCCGGGGACGCCGGTCAGCGTGGTGCCGGTGAGGCTGCTGTCGATGTCGACCTCGCTGAGCGTGCCGGTCACGGTGAACGCGGCGCCCGGGGCCTTGTCGGCCACCGGGTCGAACGCGGCGACGAGGGTGTTGAAGAAGAACGAGCTCGACCCGATCGGCGTCGCACCGTCGCGCACCTCGACCCGCACGGGGCCGGCGGTCCAGGTGTTGTCGGGCTCGATCGGGAACTCCGCCTCGCCGGCCGTGCTGGTGACGGGCACGGAGGCGAACGGTGTCGTGCTGTCACCGTGGAAGAGCTTGGCGGTGAGGGCGCCTGCCGGGGTGCCGGTGATCGTGAACTGCGCGGAGCCGCAGTCCTCGCGCGTGAAGTACGGGTCGTCGCTGACGTTGAGCGTCACCGGCCCGACGCACAGGGGCGCGGTCGCGTCCTTGTAGTAGAGGAACGTCGAGGCGCTCGCCGCGGCCGGTTCCGCTGCTCGGGGCAGCACCGTCGGCGCTCGACCGGTCGACGCCAGCGCGGACGGGGCCGTGAGCCCCAGTCCGAGCGCCAGTGCGACGAGCACGATCAGGACACGTGTGTGGGGCGTACGGTTCACCGGGGGTCCCCCGTCTGTGGTGGCTGGTACCGGGCCGATTCTGCCTCCGGTCTTGTGAACCGGAGGTGTGTTCAGCCAAAGACCCCAACGAAGGAGGAGGGCGCGAGTCATGGGCGAGATGCCGGGAGTTCGGGACAACACCCGCGAGGTCGAGGACACGGTCGTCACCGACTTCGCCGACCGGATGAGCTACGGCGGCTACCTCGACCTGCCGACCCTGCTCTCCGCGCAGCGGCCGCTCAGCGACCCCGAGCACCACGACGAGCTGCTGTTCATCGTCCAGCACCAGACCACCGAGCTCTGGCTCAAGCTCGTGCTGCACGAGCTGGAGAGCGCGTGCCGGCTGCTGCGCGAGGACCAGCTCGGCCAGGCGCTCAAGCGGGTCGCGCGGGTCAAGCACGTGCAGCGCACCCTGGCCGAGCAGTGGTCGGTCCTCGCGACGCTGACCCCCAGCGAGTACGCCGAGTTCCGCGGCGTGCTGGGCAACAGCTCGGGCTTCCAGTCCTGGCAGTACCGCGCGGTCGAGTTCACCCTCGGGAACAAGAACGCCCGCATGCTCTCGGTCTTCTCCGCCGACCCCGACGCGCTGGCCGTGGTGGGCCGGGCCCTGGAGGAGCCGTCGCTCTACGACGAGTTCCTGCGCTACCTCGCACGCCACGGGTACCCCGTCCCGTCCGACGTGCTCGAGCGCGACGTGACGAGGGCGTGGACCTTCCGTGAGGACCTGGTGCCGGTGTTCGCCGGGATCTACGCCGACGCCGAGCGGCACTGGTCGGCGTACGAGACCTGCGAGGAGCTGGTCGACCTCGAGGACAACTTCCAGCTGTGGCGCTTCCGCCACCTCAAGACCGTCGAGCGGATCATCGGCATGAAGACCGGCACGGGTGGCTCGAGCGGTGCGCCCTTCCTGCGGCGGGCGCTGGACCTGACCTTCTTCCCCGAGCTGTACGCCGTCCGGACGGCCATCTGAGGGTCGTTTCTCGCGACGCGAGCGAGGTTGTGCAAGGTTTGTGCAACACTGTCGCGGTGTACACCGTGAAGCAGGCCGCGCAGATGACCGGCGTCGCGCCCTCCACGGTGCGGGCCTGGGAGCAGCGCTACGGCGTGATCGCCCCGGAGCGCAGCGCCTCGGGCTACCGCCTCTACGACGAGCAGGCGATCCGACGGCTGCGACTGATGGCCGGGCTGATCGACGCCGGCTGGTCCGCCGCGCAGGCGGCCGAGCGGGTCAAGACGTCGGGTGACGCGGCGACGCCGACGGACAGCGACGGGGAGCGCGCCTACCCGAGCACCGACCTGGTGGTGCAGGCGGCCGAGCGGATGGACGGCGCGCTGCTGACCGCGGTCCTCGACGACGCCTTCGCGGTGGCCGGCTTCGAGCACACCGTGACCGCGTGGCTGCTCCCGACGATGGTGGCGATCGGCCAGGCCTGGGAGGGCGGACAGCTCAGCATCGCCGGCGAGCACTTCGTCAGCGCCGCGCTGCAGCGACGCATCTCCGCGGCCTACGAGGCGTCCGGCGTCGCCAGCGTGCCGCCGCGCGTGCTCGTCGGACTCCCGATGCGGTGCCGCCACGAGCTCGGCGCCCTCATGTTCGCCACCCTCCTGCGGCGCCGGCACGTGCCCACGCGCTACCTCGGCGAGGACCTACCTCCGGACGAGTGGTCGAGCTGCGTGCGCACGCTGTCTCCGACCGCCGTCGTCGTGGTGTGCCCGACGGCGGCCGACGTCCCCGCAGCGATCGAGACGGCGGCCCTGCTGCGAGAGGAGCACCCGGACCTGCTGGTGTTCAGCGGAGGCAGGTGCCAGGACGAGGTCACCGGAGCGACACCGCTCGGCCACGACGTGGTGGGGGCGGCGACGGCGTTGGCCGACCAGGTCCGCGCCGCCTTGCTGTGAGCACTGGGGATCGGCAGGGTTGAATCTGCCGCCGACACCACCGGTCACGGATCCCTCGGGCGGGTCCGGACCTAGAGTCCCTCGCGGCGCGCAGGAGAAAGGAGCGGCTCCATGCCCCACAGCTGGCTGGACCAGATGTTCGAGCCGTGCGGTGTCTATCGCCCGGTGCGCGAGCACGGCGTGATCGTCGACTTCGAGCGCATCTACCTCAACGCCGCCGGCCAGGTCATGCTGATGACGCTCAACGGGGACGAGTCGGTCACCAGCATGCTCGAGGGAGCCCCCAACGTCGTCGCGCACGGGCTGTTCGAGAAGTACGTCAAGGTAGCCGAGACCGGCATCCCCTGGGCGGGCCTGAGCCAGAGCTACGCCGACGACAAGCGGGAGGTCGTCCTCGACCTGCAGGTGTGGCGGGTGCCCGACGGCATCGCCATCACCTTTCGCGACGTCAGCGAGCGCGAGCGTCTCGCCCGAGAGCTCAGCGAGAGCGAGGAGCTCTTCCGGACGATGGTGGACAACCTGCCCGATGCGGTCTCGGTGCTGCGTGCGGTGCGCGAGGACGGCGAGATCGTCGACTTCGTCTGGACCTATGCCAATGCCGACGGTGCGGCGCTCCTGGGGCACCCGGTGCAGCGCCTGCTCGGCTCGCGCGTCCTCGACCTCTTCCCCGAGCAGCGCGGGACCGGGTTGATCGAGCGCTACGCCCAGGTCGTCGAGACCGGCGAGGACTGGCGACAGCCGACGGTGTGGATCGAGGACACCTGGGGTGACGGTGTGCACCGTCGGCGGGCGTTCGACATCCACATCGCCAAGGTCGGCGACGGCTTCGTCGTGGTCTACCGCGAGGTCACCGCCGTCCGGGAGGCGCTGGAGGAGCTGCGTCGGGCGGGCGGAGACGTCCGTGACCCCGCCGCCATGCCGGCTGTGGAGCGACTCGTGGCCGCCGTGATCGAGCAGGCGGGCGACGACCCCTTCGGGGCCGCGGCGGACTGAGCAGCGGGCCCGCCCGCCGGTGCCGTGCAGCGCTGGTCAGGTCGTGCACGCCCGCACCCGCGGGGTAGTCAGCACGGACGGGCCCCCGGAACCCCGATCAGGCCATCTCCGGGGGAGGTTTGCTCCTGGCTGTCCCGTTCTCGGTGGTCGTCGACCTACGGTCGGAGGAGACGGTCGGGCCCGAGGAGGTGGTCCCGTGCCCGAACCCTGGTTGGACAGGATGTTCGAGCCCTGCGGGGTCTATCGGGCCGTCCGCGAGGACGGCGTGATCGTCGACTTCGAGCGGGTCTTCCTCAACGCCGCGGGGCGACGCGCGCTGCAGGCGATGAACGGGGACGAGTCCGTCACGCGGATGCGTGCGGCCGCTCCGAACGTCGTGGAGCAGGGCCTGTTCGCGCACTACGTGCACGTGGCCGAGACCGGGGAGCCTTGGACCGGCGTGTGCCAGACCTACGAGGACGAGCTGCGGTCGGTGGTCCTCGACATCCAGGCGTGGCAGGTGCCCGACGGCATAGCCATCACCTATCGCGACGTCACCGAGCGCGAGCGTCTCGGCGAGCAGCTGCGGGAGAGCGAGGAGCGCTATCGCGCAACGTTCGACCTCTTCCCCGAGGCGGTGTCGGTGCTGCGGTCGGTGCGGGACGAGCACGGCAGGATCGTCGACTTCGGATTCGTCTACACCAACGCGGCCAACGCCGAGCTCACCGGCTACAGCGTGGAGCACATGATGGGCACCACCCTGCTCGCGCTCTTCCCGGAGCAGGGTCCGACGGGCATCATCGACCGCTACGCCGCTGTCGTCGAGACCGGTGAGACGTGGCACCAGCCGACCCTGTGGTACGAGGACGAGTGGGGCGACGGGACCAGACGGCGGCGCGCGTTCGACCTCAGCGCGAGCAAGGTCGGGGACGGGTTCGTGATCGTGAGCCGCGACGTCACGGACCTGCGCGAGGCGGCCGACGCGATGGACGAGCTGTCGGACCGCCTCGCGTCGGCCAACGCCCAGCTCGGACAACGGGCCCAGACGCTGCACGACCTGATCGGGATGATGGGCCACGACGTCATCAACCCTGCCGCTGCCGGGCGCGGGTTCATCGAGCTCGCCCGGACCGCGATCGCCGCCGGCCGGCAACAGGAGGCCCTCGCCCTGCTCGACCGTGCCGTCGGCGCCGGCCACCGGGTCGAGCAGCTGCTCGCCAACGTCCTCGCGATGGCGCAGGGGGACCTGGACTCCCTGCAGGTGCGGCCAGGTGCCGTCGACCTCTCCGGTGCGGTGCAGCGCGCGCTCGAGGACCTCGGCGATCCCGAGGGCCTGACCGTGGACGTGCCCGTGGACCTGGTGGTCTGGGCCGACCCGTCCCAGCTGCCCCAGGTCGTCGCCAACCTGGTCACCAACGCCTTCCGCCACGCGGGCCCGCCGGTCCGGGTCGAGGCGCGCCCCGCGCGGGACGTGGTGAGCCTGGCGGTGGAGGACTCCGGGCCAGGCGTGCCACGGCAGTTCCGCCCGCAGCTCTTCGAGCGGCTCAGCCGCGCCGACCAGCAACGCGACGGAGCCGGGCTCGGCCTCTACCTCGCACGGCTCATGTGCCGGGCCGTGGGCGGCGACCTCCACCACGAGCCGCGCTCGGACGGTCCGGGCTCGAGGTTCGTCGTGACGCTGGCGATCGCCCCGGTGTCAGTCCGCGGCCAGACCCAGACGGCGCGCTGACTCCTCGCGCATCTCGACCTTGCGGATCTTGCCCGTGACCGTCATCGGGAACTCGTCGACCAGCAGGACGTAGCGCGGGATCTTGAAGTGCGCGAGACGTCCCGCGGCGAACGCCCTCACCTTGTCGGCGTCGAGCGGCTCGGCGCCCTCGCGCAGACGGATCCACGCGCAGAGCTCCTCGCCGTACCTCTCGTCCGGGACGCCGACCACCTGCACGTCCTCGATGTCGGGGTGGGTGTAGAGGAACTCCTCGATCTCGCGCGGATAGACGTTCTCCCCGCCGCGGATGACCATGTCCTTGATCCGCCCGACGATCGTGGCGTAGCCGTCCTCGCGCATCACCGCGAGGTCGCCGGTGTGCATCCAGCCCTCGCTGTCGACCGCCTCGGCGGTCTTCTCCGGCTCCTGCCAGTAGCCCAGCATCACCGAGTAGCCGCGCGTGCAGAGCTCGCCGGGCTCACCTCGCTCGACGGTCTCGCCGGACGCCGGGTCGACCACCTTGATCTCCACGTGCGGGTGGACGCGCCCGATGGTCGCGGTGCGCCGCTCGAGGTCGTCGTCGGCCCGGGTCTGCGTCGACACCGGTGAGGTCTCGGTCATGCCGTAGGCGATGGACACCTCGCTCATGCCCATCTCGTCGATGCAGCGCTTCATCACCTCGACCGGGCACGGCGACCCGGCCATGATCCCCGTGCGCAGGCTGGACAGGTCGTAGTCGGCGAAGCCGGGAGCGTTCTGCATCGCGATGAACATCGTCGGCACGCCGTAGACGCCGGTGCAGCGCTCGTCCTGGACGGTCTGGAGGGTGATCGCCGGGTCGAAGCCGGGAGCGGGGATCACCATCGTGGCCCCGTGGGTGGTGCAGCCGAGGTTGCCCATGACCATGCCGAAGCAGTGGTAGAAGGGCACCGGGATGCAGAGCCGGTCCTCGTGCGTGAAGTTGATCGTCTCGGTGGTGAAGTAGCCGTTGTTGAGGATGTTGCGGTGGCTCAGCGTGGCGCCCTTGGGGAAGCCGGTCGTGCCCGACGTGTACTGGATGTTGATCGGGTCCCCGGCGTCGAGCGAGTAGTCGAGGAGCTCGAGCAGCGTGACGCCCGGGTCCGACACCGACAGGTCGGTCCACTCCGACGAGCCGATGTAGACGACCTGCCGCAGGGCCGTCTCGCCGCGCACCTCCTCGACCATCGCGCGGTAGTCGCTGGTCTTGAACGACTCCGCGGAGATCAGCAGCGTCACGCCCGACTGGTTCAGCGCGTAGGCCAGCTCGTGGGTGCGGTAGGCCGGGTTGATGTTGACCAGGATCGCGCCGATCTTGGCGGTGGCGTACTGCGTGATGGTCCACTCCGCGCAGTTGGGCGCCCAGATGCCCACCCGGTCGCCCTTGGTGACGCCGGCCCGCAGCAACCCGATCGCCAGCGCGTCCACGTCGCGGTCGAGCTCGGCGTAGGTCCATCGCCGCCCGGTCGCGACCTCCACCAGCGCCTCGCGGTCGGCGTACGTCGCCACCGTGCGCTCGAAGTTGGCTCCGATCGTCTCCTCGAGGAGGGGCGGGGACTGCTCACCGGCTGCGTAGGACTCCATCCTCGCAACGTAGGCACCGGCCCCCGGCTCTGTCGAGCCTCGCCTCGTCCGGGTGCGGACGCGCCATGGCGCGTCCGCACCCGGACGGCGGAGGGGCTCAGCCGAAGCGGCCGGAGATGTAGTCCTCGGTGGACTTCTCGTCCGGGGTGGAGAACACCTTGGACGTCGGGTTCATCTCGACCAGTCGACCCGGCTTGCCGTAGCCCGCGAGGTTGAAGAACGCGGTCTCGTCGCTCACGCGCGCGGCCTGCTGCATGTTGTGGGTGACGATCACGATCGTGTACTGCGACTTGAGGTCCTCGATGAGGTCCTCGACCCGAGCGGTGGAGATCGGGTCGAGCGCCGAGCACGGCTCGTCCATGAGCAGCACCTGCGGCTGGACGGCGATCGCGCGGGCGATGCACAGCCGCTGCTGCTGGCCACCGGACAGCGACGCACCCGGCTTCCTCAGCCGGTCCTTGACCTCGTCCCAGAGGTTCGCGCCGCGCAGCGAGCGCTCGACGATCTCGTCGGCCTCGGACTTGCTCATCCGCTTGGTGTTGAGCCGGTTGCCGGCCAGGACGTTCTCCGCGATCGACATCTTGGGGAACGGGTTGGCCCGCTGGAACACCATGCCGATCTGGCGACGGAGCGCGGCCGGGTCGACCGACGGGTCGTAGAGGCTCTGCCCGTCGATCATCACCTTGCCCTCGACGCGGGCGCCGGGGGTGACCTCGTGCATGCGGTTGAGCGAGCGCAGCATCGTCGACTTGCCGCAGCCGGACGGACCGATGAACGCGGTCACCGCCTTGGCCCGGATGGTCATCGTGACGCCCTCGACCGCGAGGAAGTCCTTGTAGTACAGGTTCAGGTCATCGATCTCGATGCTCTTGGCCATCGCTGGTCACCGTCCCATCTTGGGGGCGAAGAACCGGCCGGCGAGGCGGGCCAGGATGTTGAGCGTCATCACGATCACGATGAGCACCAGCGCAGCGCCCCAGGCACGGTCCACGCCGTACTCCGGCGGGACGCCCGGCTGGGTCAGGCTGTAGTAGATGAACACCGGCAGCGTCTGGATCCGGCTGTCGGAGAACAGGTTGAAGTTCGAGGAGTCCGTCGACCCCGCGATGATCAGCAGCGGCGCGGTCTCGCCGATCACGCGTGCCAGCGCGATGAAGACGCCGGTGATGATGCCCGCCATCGCGGTCGGCAGCACGACGCTCACGATCGTGCGCCACTTCGCCACGCCGAGGGCGTACGACGCCTCGCGCAGCTCGGTCGGGACGAGCTTGAGCATCTCCTCGGTCGAGCGGACGACGACCGGGATCATCAGCAGGGACAGGGCGATCGCGCCGCCGAAGCCCATGCGGATGCCGGGGCCGAAGATCAGCGCGAACAGCGCGTAGGCGAACAGGCCGGCCACGATCGAGGGGATGCCGGTCATCACGTCGACGAGGAAGGTGATCACGCGCGCCACGGCCGAGCGGCCGCCGTACTCGACGAGGTAGATCGCGCACATGATGCCGATCGGGATCGAGACGACTGCGGTCGCACCGGTGATGAGCAGGGTGCCCATGATCGCGTGGTAGATGCCGCCGCCCTCGCCGACGACGTTGCGCATGGAGTAGGTGAAGAACTCCGCGCTGAGGACGCCGTGGCCGCGGTCCCACACCGTCCACACGAGCGAGCCGAGCGGGACGAGGGCGATGGCCAGGGCGTACCAGACCAGCACGGTCACCAGCCGGTCGGCGGCGACGCGACGGGACTCGACCGCGCGCGACCAGGCCTGCAGGACGACCAGGTTGATGATCGCCGCGAGGAGCACCATGCCGACCAGGCCCCAGCCGAGCACGATGCCGAGCAGGAGCCCGGCGAGCACGGACGAGCCGGCGGTCAGGAGCGGCGCCCACGTCGGGATGCGGGGCTCCTGGATCGACATCGCGCCCTGGGTGGAGGGCGTCGGGTTCTCGGTCAGCGTCGTCATGTCAGCTCACCTTCCGCTCGGCCCGCGCCACGATCGCGCGGGCGGTGAAGTTGACGGCGAAGGTCAGGACGAAGAGCACCAGGCCGGAGAAGATCAGCGCGTTGACCGCGAGGCCGGTGGACTCGGGGAAGTTCAGCGCGATGTTGGCCGCGATGCTCGACGGGTTGGCCGAGGAGATCAGGTTGAAGGTCACCGCGCCGCTGGCGGAGAGCACCATCGCGACGGCCATGGTCTCGCCCAGCGCGCGACCGAGGCCGAGCATGGTCGCCGAGACGATGCCGGAGCGGGCGTAGGGGAGGACCGTCATCCGGATCATCTCCCAGCGCGTCGCGCCCAGGGCGAGCGCCGCCTCCTGGTGCAGCTGCGGGGTCTGCTTGAACACCTCGCGGGTGATCGCGGTGATGATCGGCAGCACCATGATCGCCAGGACGATGCTGGCGGTGAGGATCGTGCGGCCGGTGCCGGACGCCGGGCCCTTGAAGAAGGGCAGCCAGCCGACGTTGGTCTCCAGCCACTCGTAGATCGGCACCATCTTGGCGCCGAAGTAGAAGTAGCCCCAGGCGCCGTAGACCACCGACGGGATGGCCGCCAGCAGGTCGATCACGTAGCCGAGGGGGGTGGCCAGCCGGCGCGGCGCGAAGTGCGAGATGACCAGCGCGATGCCGATGGCCAGGGGAGTGGCGATGGCCAGCGCCATCACCGCGGCCAGGACCGTGCCGAAGAGCAGGGGACCGACGAAGGTCCAGATGTTGCTCGCACCGCGCAGCTTGCCCGAGTCGGCACCCACCGCGGGCAGGCCCTGCACCGTGAGGAAGATCGCGACGCCCGCCAGGGCGACCAGGATCAGGAGGCCCGCGGAGCGGGCGAGACCGGCGAAGACCCGGTCACCGATGCGACGTCCCGTCGGGGCGAGGGTGTTGCTCCCGGGGTCGCTCAGGGGGGAGAGGGTGTCGGTCATTCCGACGTCCTTCCTTCGGTTCGTACGTGGGTCCGTCCCGGACCGTGGTGACGGTCCGGGACGGGGAGGTCGGACCAGGGCGCCCGGGGGTGCGAACCGGGCGCCCTGAGCCTCACTTGGCGCCGATCGACTCCGCGATCTTGAGCGCCTTCTCCTCGATCGAGGAGGGCAGCGGGGCGGACCCCGCGTTCTCCGCGGCGGCCTGCTGGCCGTCGGTGCTGACGACGTAGGTCACGAACGCCTTGACGAGGTCGGCGGTCTTCTGGTCGTCGTACGTCGGGCAGGCGAGCAGGTAGGAGGTCAGGACGACCGGGTAGACGCCGGCCTCCTCCGTGCTGCGGTCGAGGTCGAAGGCCAGGTCGCCCTCGCCACGGCCCTCGGTCTGCGGGGAGATCTCGAGGATCTTGGCGGCCGCCTCGGCCGAGGGGGCGACGTACTCGTCGCCGACCTTGATCGCGGCGGTGCCGAGGTCGCCGGCCTGGCTGGCGTCGGCGTAGCCGATCGTGTTGGTGCCGCTGGTGACGGCCTGGACCACGCCGGAGGTGCCGGTCGCGGCCTCGCCGCCCTTGACCGGGAAGGCGTCCTCGGGCTCGTCGGTCCACACGTCGGGAGCGGCGGCCTGGAGGTAGGCGGTGAAGTTCTTCGTGGTGCCGGAGTCGTCAGCGCGGTGGACCGGGGTGATCTTGTCCGAGGGGAGGCTGGCGTCGGGGTTGTCGGCCTTGATCGCCGGGTCGTCCCAGGTGGTGATCTCGCCCTTGAAGATCTTCGCGACGGTGTCGGCGGAGAGCTGGAGGTCGTCGACGCCGTCGACGTTGTAGATCACCGCGATCGGGCTGACGTAGTTGGGGACCTCGATGACCTCGCCGCCGCAGCGCTCCTTGGCCTTGTCGAGCTCGCCCTCGTCCTCGGAGAGGGCGGAGTCGGAGCCCGCGAAGTCCACGCCACCGGCGATGAACTGCTCGCGGCCACCGCCGGAGCCGATCGGGTCGTAGTCGACGGTCACGTCGGGGTTGGCGGTCTGGAAGCCGGCGGCCCAGGCGCCCTGGGCGGCCTCCTGGGCACTGGAGCCGGCGCCCTTGAGGGTGCCGGTGAGCTTGGAGTCGGACGAGCTGTCGCCCGAGGGCTCCTCGTTGCCCGCGCCGCAGGCGGTGAGGCCGAGGCCGAGGCTGAGGATGGCGCCGCCCACGGCGACGCGGGAGAGAGAAGTACGCATCAGAGAGATGTGCTCCTGTAGTGAAGGCACTCGGTCGAGGTGACCGACTGTCGCTCTGGACGCTAGGGAGCACAGATGACGCGACGGGTCGAGCAAGGTGAACGGCGGTTGAACAGAGTGCAGTCATTCGGGTGACGCACGCGGTGTGCGTCACACCGGACGCTTGCCGCCACGACGACTGCGGGTCAGGCGGGGGGCTGCGAGGCGTAGGGCACGCGCTGCCAGGTCAGCACGTGGTCGGCGCCGGGCCGGGTCACGGTCACCTCGAGGAAGTCGGTGTTCTGGTTCTCCCCGTCCACGGTGATGCGGGTGAGGTTCGCGGCGGACCCCTCCACGTCGTACACGTCGAGCCAGCGGGAGCCGGGCGCCAGCGGGCGGTCGACGTTGTAGACGTGGCTGTCGCCGTCGAAGAGGTAGACCTCGCCGTCGAAGTCGGACGCCTCGTCGGCCAAGGCCTGCACGAGCGGGGCGAAGGCGCTGACGTCCCAGGTCGGGTCGTACGACGGGTCGAACATGTCGGCCTGGAGGAAGACCGCCACCGCGCGGGCGTCGCGGTCCTCGGCGCGGTCGAACGCCGCGCGCAGGTGGTCGATCGACGCCGCCATCCGCGAGGACTCCTCGGCGAGCTGCTCGCTGGTCGGGGCGGTGAGGCCGATGCCGGTCCACGGAGCCCGGTCGTTGTTGCTGCCCACCACGTGCAGCGTCGCGATCTCGACGCCGGGCAGCCGCGTGGACTGGTTCTCCGGGAACCCGAGGCGGGCCTGGCTGCCGACGCGGCGCGGCTTCGCCCCCAGGGTGAGGCCGGGCCGGTCGAAGAACGTCGAGCGCACGGCGGCGAGGCGCTCGAGCGGCTGGTAGGACCCGGCAGCCGTGCGATGGCAGTCCGTCCACTCGTTGTCACCCGGCGTGTAGAGCAGCGGCATCGCGAAGCGGTCGAGCTGCGCGCGGATCATGGCGAAGTAGTCGTCGCTGCACACCGACGACCCGTTCTTGATGTCGCCGACGTGGAACGCGAGGTCCAGCCCGGGCTCGGCGTTGATCCGGTCCACCCAGCCGGGGAAGGCCGCGATCTG
>CAZKZQ010000023.1:0-25018 GCA_964557235.1 uncultured Nocardioidaceae bacterium | reverse complement strand
CTGGGCGAGGGACGGGGCTGCGGTGTCGGGCACGCTGAAACCGTACGGGCCCGCCCGCAGCCCTCGTGGAGCAGGGCTCGTGCTCGCCTACGACGTCGCGCTGAGCACCTCGGCGGCGCCGCCACCGCTGCCGACCGTCCCCTCGGGACCGGCAGGTGCCGGGATGACGAAGTCGTCGCTCCCGGGCACGGGCAGGCCCACGACGCCGTTGACCGACTCGGTGGAGAAGGCGTAGGTCAGCACCGCGAAGGCGACCGCGTCCGCGTTGACCTCCAGGGCGTGGTTGCTGTTGTTGGCGTAGGTGTCGCAAGCCGCGTGGTAGCAGGGGTCGTACGCCGCCCCTGCTGTCCCGCCCCAGATCGTTGCCTGCGCGGGGGTCTTCGGCACCTCGGCACCGGTGAAGAGCCCACCGGCCGGGATGCCGTTGAGGATGAACGCCTGGTAGTCGCTGCGACCACTGAACTCCGCGTCGTCGTACGGCTCGTTGCGGAGCGTGTAGAACGACTCGAGCAGGTCCTCGATCGCGACGGAGCCCGGCGGCACCGGGACGGGAGCCACGAACCCCGACTGGTCGCTGTCGTAGACCATCTGGATGTAGTTCGGCGAACCGATCATGTCGAAGTTGAGGTAGAGCGCGATCCGGTCCTTCTCCGCCTGGCTGAGGCCGTTGACGTAGTTGGTCGAGCCGACGAGACCGCTCTCCTCGGCACCCCACCAGGCGAAGCGGACCGTGTTGACCGGCTTGACCTTCGCGAGCTGGACTGCGGTCTCGAGGATGGCAGCGCTCCCGGAGCCGTTGTCGTTGATGCCCGGCCCGGCCAGGACCGAGTCGAGGTGCGCACCCGCCATGACGACGTTGGCGTTGTTGGTGCCCTTCTTCTCGGCGAGCACGTTGGCCGTGGGCAGGACCTGGCGCAGGGTGTCGGCGAAGACCCGCATCGTCAGGCTCGGCGTGTTCGCGAGGGTGGCGCCGAGGGCGTAGGTGGTGCCGAGCACCGGGATGCCGCTGGTGTTGTTGGCGGTGAGCGTCACGGCGGGGATGCCGGTCCGGCTCGGGTCGGCGGTGTTGCCCTGGTTGAAGATCACGATCCCGACGGCGCCGCTCGCCGCAGCGTTCTCGGCCTTGAGCTCGAACGTGCAGGTGCCTCGCTGGAGCAGCGCGATGTTGCCTGCAGGGAAACCAGCGAAGTCAGCTGCCTCGCAGCCGCTCGTCGAGGTGTTGCCGAGACCGAGCTGCAGGTCGACGGGCGTGACCGCGGCCGTGACGTCGCCCGGGTCGGACTGGGTGATGACTCCGAAGTCGGTGCCCTCGGTGTAGTTCACCTGGCCCGGGCCGACCTGTTGCAGGACCGAGCCGCCCCTGTCCTCGAACGCGAGGTAGTCGAACGTCTGGACGACGGGGGTGTAGCCGGCTGCTCGCAGGGTGCCCACGACGTAGTCGACCGAGGCGGCGTGACCCGCGAAGCCGGAGAAGCGGTTGCCGCCGTTGGCGTCCGCGATCGCCTGCAGCGCGGCCTGGTGCCTGCGCACGCCCTCGACCCGGACGCACGCCAACAGCTTGGCGTAGGAGTTGTTCTGCTGGCGCTGGCAGGCGCTGCTGGTGCTGGGCGGCGCCGCGGCCGCCGGGCTGCCCGGCAGTGGTGCGAGCGCTGTCGCGGCGACCGCGACCACCACTCCCGCCGTCCAGGGACGCCGTCCCTGTCGAGCCCGTGCCAGGAATCGAGACATCGCGCACCCGCTCTCACGCGCAGCGAATCACGAGTGGTTCGCAGCGACGATCGTTGAACCAACGCCCGAGCCCAGGGCTCTCGAACCTAGCCCCAGCCGGACAGGGGTGCAACGGTCCCTATCCTGGAGATCCCCACGGAGAGTCGGTCGGAGTCACGCATGAGCGTGGTCGAGCAGTCGGTCTGGGTCCGCAGCGACCCCGAGCAGGTGTGGCGTGTCTATGCCGATCCCTCGCGCGTCCCCGACTGGCAGACGGGCCGGCCCGTGATCCTGGACCTCCACGGACACTGGGAGGAAGCCGGCTCCAGCTATGTCTCCAAGCGCGGCCCTCTCAGCGCCCGCACGACGGTGCTGGTCGCCGATCCCCCGCGTCGGCTGGTCACCCGGACCGACGCCTACGTCGGTCTGCGCTTCGACGTGGCGTCCAGCCTCATCCCCGACGGTGACGGCACCCGGCTCGACCTGCACATCGAGACGCGGTGGCCACGCGGACTCGGGCTGCTCGGGCGCCTGGTGGAGCTGGCCGTCCTCAACCCCCGTGAGATGCATAAGGAGCTCAGGAACCTCAAGCTCCTCGTTGAGGGCGGGTCGGCCTGAGACGGACGGCCTGAACGCCCGGGGCAGGATGGCGCCATGGAGACGCGCACCGAGACCCTCGACCTCGAGCTGTCCGACGGCACCACCGTGGACGCGATCGTGTCGCGGCCGAGCGCCGAGGGCGAGTGGCCCGGCGTGCTCGTCTGGATGGACGCCTTCGGGCTGCGTCCCCGCCTGGAGGAGATGGCCGCTCGCATCGCGTCGGAGGGCTACGTCGTGCTCGTGCCCAACCTCTACCACCGCAGCGGCCGCGCGCCCGTCACCCCTCCGCGCGACCTCACCACCGAGAACGGCCGGACCGCCGCGTTCCAGGAGCTCGGACCCCTGATGAGGTCCCTGACCCCCGACGTGGTGCGGGCCGACGCCGCGGCGTACGTCGACGCGCTACTCGCGCTGGGCGCGACCAGCCCGATCGGCACCGTGGGCTACTGCATGGGCGGACGCTTCGCCGTCATGGCCGGCGCGACGAGGCCGGAGGTCGTGAAGGCCGTCGCGAGCTTCCACGCGGGCGGCCTGGCGGTCGACGACGAGAGCAGCCCGCACCGGCTCCTCCCCCAGCTCGACGCCGAGGTCTACGTCGCCCACGCCGACCACGACCGGTCGATGCCGCCGGAGCAGCAGGAGCGGCTCGAGCAGGCCCTCACCGAGGCCGGACTGGTGCACACCACCGAGCTCTACGAGGGTGCGCCGCACGGCTTCACGATGAGCGACACCGCGATGCACGACGCGGCCGCGACCGAGCGGCACTGGGAGGCACTGCTGCGGCTGCTCGGGCGCACCCTGCGCTGAGCAGCCTTCCCACCCGGCGTGGTCGGGAGCATGCTGAACCCATGGCAGACGCCCGGGCCGAGACGTCGATGGCCGTGCCGCTCGCCGCGGTCGGTGCCGGCGCCGTCGTCGCGCTCCTGCTCGGAGTGTTCGGCACGGTGCACGACCCGACCTCCGAGGGCACCACGGCGCTGTGGTTCGCCTCGAGCATCGAGATGAAGGTCGCACTCACCCTCGTGGTCGGCGTGCTCGTGGTCCTGCAGGTCGTGGGTGCACTCTGGCTCTACGGCAGGCTCCCGCTGCGTGCGCCGTCGTGGTTGGGCGCTGCGCACCGCGCCTCGGGCACCCTCGCCCTGCTGCTCTCGGTGTTCGTCGCCTACCACTGCCTGTGGGCGCTCGGCCTCGAGACCGGGAGCTATGCCAACGGCGCCGACGTGCCGCTGCGGGTGGTCGCGCACGGACTCCTCGGCTGCGCTGTCTTCGGCGCCGTGGTCGTCAAGGTCGTCGCCGTCCGGTCCCGACGCGCGCCGGGCTGGCTGCTGCCCGTGGCCGGCGGCGTGCTGTTCGCCCTGCTCGTCACCGTCGTGCTGACCTCGGCCGGGTGGTACCTCGCCGAGGTTGGCTGGCCGGGCACAGGAGGCTACTGACCATGCGTCTGACGCAGGTCGCGTTGTACGCCGAGGACCTCGCTCGAGCACGTGCGTTCTACGAGGCGTTGCTCGGCACGCCTCCGACCGCCGAGTTCGACCCGCCGGGCCTGGTGTTCTTCGACCTCGACGGGGTCCGGCTGCTGCTGGACGGCGGTGCGCCCCGATCGCTGCTCTACCTCGAGGTCGACGACGTGCGCTCGACGGTGACCGCGCTGCCCGCCGGGGCGGAGGTCGTCTCCGAGCCTCACCTGATCTTCCGCCACGAGGACGACAGGCTGGGCCCGGCGGGGGCGGAGGAGTGGATGGCGTTCCTCACCGACTCCGAGGGCAACACGGTCGGGCTGGTCAGCCGTCACTCACGGTGACGGGACCGCCGTACCCACGCACGACTCCTCACTGCTCACCGAAGACCTGGCCGCGGCGCGACGTTGCGTCGCGGCGAGACCCGGTGGGCAGGAGAGTGCGTGGACGAGTGTCCCGGGGAGGGTCAGCGCCGGCCGGAGCTGAACGACGCCGCGGTGTGCGAGCCCGAGGGCTTGGCCGACGGCGTGCGTCCGCGGCCGCCGGAGCGAGCCCCCGACGTCTGGGCGCCGGAGCGCGACGAGCCACCGGAGCGGTGACCGCCCGGAGCGCCCGAGCGCTGGCCACCGGAGCCGCCGGAGCCCGCGCCACCGCGACGACGACGGTTGCCGCCGCCACCGGCACCGGAGGAGGCCTTCGGCGGGTTGGGGCCCTTCTGCTCGGGCAGGCCCTTGCCCAGCACGCGCTCGCCCGGGGCGAGCTCGCGCAGCACCGGGTGGTCGTCGCCCTGGACGCGGGTGGTCGTGGCCTTGATCCCCGCAGCACGGGTCAGGTCGCTGACGTCGCGCTTCTGGTCGGTCGTCATCAGCGTGACGACCGTGCCCGCGTTGCCCGCGCGCGCCGTGCGACCGGAGCGGTGGAGGTAGGCCTTGTGCTCGGCCGGCGGGTCGGCGTGCACGACCAGCGCGACGTCGTCGACGTGGATGCCACGCGCGGCGATGTCCGTGGCGACGAGCGCCGCAGCCGTGCCGTCGTGGAAGGCCTGCAGGTTGCGCGTGCGTGCGCTCTGGCCGAGGTTGCCGTGCAGCTCGACCGCGGCGACGCCGGCCTTGTTGAGCTGGCGGGTCAGCGCCTTGGCGCCGTGCTTGGTGCGGGTGAACACGACGGTCCGGCCCGGAGCACTTGTCAGGTCGACAAGAACGCCGAGGCGGTTGCCGCGGTCGATGTGGAGGACGTGGTGGTCCATCGACGACACCGGCGACTGCGGGGAGTCGGCCTGGTGGGTCACCGGGTCGACGAGGAACTGGCGCACCAGCTGGTCGACGGCGTTGTCCAGCGTGGCGCTGAACATCAGTCGCTGACCACCCGCGGGCGTCTTGCCGAGGATGCGGCGCACGGCGGGGAGGAAGCCCAGGTCGGCCATGTGGTCGGCCTCGTCGATGACGGTGGTCTCGACGTCGCCCAGGGAGCAGTGGCCCTGCTTGATCAGGTCCTCCAGGCGGCCCGGGCAGGCGACGACGACGTCGACGCCGCGCTTGAGCGCGTTGACCTGGGGCTGCTGGCCGACACCTCCGAAGACGGTGCGGGTGCTCAGGCCGGCCACCTTGGCCAGCGGGGCGAGAGCGGCGTCGATCTGCAGCGCCAGCTCGCGGGTCGGCGCCAGGATCAGCGCACGCGGGCGGCCCGACCGCGCCGGGCGACCGCCGGAGAGGCGGGCGACGAGCGGCAGGAGGAAGGCGTAGGTCTTGCCCGAGCCGGTGCGCCCGCGGCCGAGCACGTCGCGCCCGGCGAGGGAGTCGGGCAGGGTCGCTGCCTGGATCGGGGTGGGGGTCTCGATGCCGAGACCGGAGAGGACGGTGGACAGGGGCGTGGGCACGCCCAGCTGCGTGAAGGTGTTCAAGGATTCGCGATCTGTCTGGGTGTCTCGCCGAAACCGCGTGATCCGAAGGGTTCGGGTGCGGCTACGCACGGAGCAGGTGAACGCTTCGACGTGCGGACAACTCGCAGCGAGAGCTCGACGAGCTGAGATGTCCCCAGACTACCGGCCCGGGGGTCGATCCGACGAATCAACGCGCGAAAGGCGACGCCGCAGGCGGTGGACCTCCTCCTCGAGCGCAAGGACGCGCGCGATGCCGGCGAGGTTCAGGCCCTCGGCCAGCAGCTCGCGGATGCGGTGCAGCACCTCGATGTCGGCCTCGGAGTAGAGCCGGGTCCCGCCGTCGGTCCGCGCGGGCTCGAGCAGGCCGCGGCGTTCGTAGACACGGAGGTTCTGGACCTCCATCCGCACCATGTCGGCGGCCACGGAGATCGCGAAGACGCCCACCCTGCTGGGCCGGGGAGACGCGCTCGAAGACATGACTTGATTTTGCCCTGCATCTTGGAATACAACAAACCTATAACCGTTGATACAGGTAGGACGGGGCTCACGCAGACCCCGCCGACCACGAGACGACCGTCAGGAGGACCCCATGCTGCTTCGCACCACCGACCCGTTCCGCGACCTCGACCGCCTGGCCCAGCAGATGCTGGGGGCCGCCGGCACGACCAACCGCCCGGCCGTCATGCCGATGGACGCCTGGCGTGAGGGCGACCGCTTCGTCATCGAGTTCGACCTCCCCGGGATCAGCCGCGAGTCGCTCGACATCGACGTCGAGCGCAACGTCCTGACCGTCCGCGCCGAGCGCGTCGCGCGCAACGGCGACTGGGAGCGCCTGGCCTCGGAGCGACCGACCGGCGTCTTCAGCCGCCAGCTCGTCCTGGGCGACAACCTCGACCTCGACCACATCGAGGCGAGCTACGACTCCGGCGTGCTACGCCTCGTCGTGCCGGTCGCCGAGCGGGCCAAGCCCCGCAAGGTCACCGTCACAGGACTGAGCTCCTCGGAGGAGCAGACCTCGATCGAGGCCTGACCTCTCCCCGTCCCTCATCCCCCAGCCCCGGGAGCCGGGTCCCCCCTCCGGCTCCCGGGGCCCTCTCGTCCGCGGCAGATCCGTGGTCCAATCGGCTCCATGAGCGACTCCATCCCCCGTCGCCACCGCCGCCGGGTCCGCGCGTTGTACGACGAGTGGAGCGTCGCCGACGACGTCGGCGACGTCGCACGCGCCCACCAGCTCGCGGAGGAGGTCACCACCCTCGCGCCGCACTGGTACGTCGGGTGGTTCGACGCCGCCCTGCTGGCGAAGGCGCGTGGGGACTGGGCGATGGCGATGGTCCGCAACCTGCGGGCGATGGAGCTGTTCGACGACGAGGCCGCGCAGCGGTTCGACGGGGTCAACCCAGCCGCGTGGAACCTCGGCATCGCGGCCACCGCGCTCGGCGACTGGGCGATGGCACGGCGGGCCTGGCGCACCTATGGCCTGGGCGAGTTCCCCGACAGCGACGAGCCGCTCGACCACGACCTCGGCACGACCCCGGTGCGGATCAACCCCGACCGGCCCGCCCTCCCCCACCAGGTGATGGTCGAGCACGGGTCGACCGAGGTGGTGTGGTGCTGGCGCCGCAGCCCGGCCCACGCGGTGGTCGCGAGCGTGCCGCTCCCGGAGTCGGGCCACCGCTTCCGCGACCGGCTGCTCCACGACGGGGCACCGTCGGGCACCCGGCGGCTCGCTGACCAGGACGTGCCGGTCTTCGACGAGCTGATGCTCCTGGAGAGCTCCGGTCTGCCGACCTGGCAGGCGGTCGTGACCGGCGCGGGTCCCGACGACCTCGAGGCGCTCTCCGACCTGGTGGGCAGCCGCGGGCTGGGCCTCGACGACTGGTCACGGATCACCCCGCTGTGCTCCGACTGCTCCCACGGGACTCCCGACGAGACCCACCGGCACGAGGCGCCCGCACCCGAGGAGCAGCTGCTCGGCTGCGCGGGTGAGGAGGACGAGCTGCGCGCCTGCTTCGAGGAGTGGGGCGCGACCCGCGACGGCGTCGCGCTGCGCGAGCTGGCCTTCCTCTGGTGAGCCTCAGCGCACGGTGAAGTCCCGGTCACCGGCCGGGGCCACCTCCGCCGAGTCGACCCGCTGGACGCTCGCCCGCGGAGGACCCTCGTGGCACCACGCCAGGACGGCCTCCACGGCGTCGGCAGGACCCTCGAGGTGCACCCGCACGGTGCCGTCCGGCTCGTTGGACACCCAGCCCGTCACGCCGTGCCGCTCGGCCTGCTCGCGACAGCTGTCGCGGAAGAAGACCCCTTGCACACGCCCGTGGACGGTCGCCTCGATCGCGGTGTCGGCCATGCTCCGACCCTGCCGCGGGCGGCGGGGTCGTTCAAGACCTGCGGCTAGACCGAGCCGCCCGAGATCTCGATGTTCTGACCGGTGACGTACGACGACGTCGGGCCGGCCAGCCACGTGATCACGTCGGCCACCTCCTCGGGGCTGCCGTAGCGCCGCAGCGGCACCATCTCGATCATCTGGCGCGCCACCTCCTCGGGGTCGGTCGCGTAGTACTGGCTGCCGACCGCCGCCTGCGCGGCCACCTGGCTGTCCCACATCACCCCGGGCCCGATGAACGCCGGCGAGACCGAGTTCACCCGGATGCCGTGGGGCGCCAGGTCCTTCGCGGCAGACTTCGCGAGCCCGACGACGGCCGCCTTGGACGCCGAGTAGGCGCTCATGTTGGGGGCGCCGCTGACCCCGGCCATCGAGGCGAGCAGCACGATCGACGAGGGCCGGCCCGCCTCCACGAGCAGCGCGCCGACCGCGGAGAGCACGGTGAACGTGCCCACCACGTTGACGTCGAGCACCCGGGCCGCGTCGGCGGCGTCGTACTCGTGGATCGGGCGGAAGGGTCCCTGGACCCCGCTGCTCACCACGACCGCGGCCGGCGGGCCGTGGTCCGCGACGAGCCTGCGCAGCGTGGTGACCACGTCGTCCGCCCGGGTGACGTCGAACGCGGCGGACACCACCTCCACCGCGTCCGACGTCCGTCCCGGTGCGGGGGCGGCGCCACCCTCCCGAAGCGGCGCCGCCACCTCCTCCAACCGGTCGGTCCGCGAGGGGTGATCGGCGAGCAGCAGCGACCACCCCCCGGTCCTGAGGCTG
Organism: uncultured Nocardioidaceae bacterium; assembly: GCA_964557235.1. GTDB lineage: Bacteria > Actinomycetota > Actinomycetes > Propionibacteriales > Nocardioidaceae > Marmoricola_A. Next base: position 16,221 of record CAZKZQ010000023.1, on the reverse strand, counting down.
CGCGCGACCGCGGCCCCGAGGTCGCCGGCCGCACCGACGACCAGGGCCCAGCGGGGCGCGTCAGACAAAGCGGGCACCGTCCACCGTCGCTGTGCGCAGGCCCTCGGCGTCGAAGACGTGGACCGGACCGGTGAGCTCGAGCGAGACCTCCTCGCCCGGCTGTCCGTGGAACGGGACGGGCATCTTGGAGACCAGCGGGTGGCCGCCGGTGCCGTCCTCGACCCACAGGTGCACGAACGCCTCCGAGCCCAGGTCCTCGATCGTGCGGATGGTGCCGCGCAGCGGCCCCTCGCCGACCCGGAGCGCCTCGGGCCTGAAACCGATCGTCACCTTGCCGGAGCTCGCGGTGCCGAGGTCGGCGTCGCCCAGGTCCACGGTCGCGCTGCCGAGCCTCATCGGGCGGTCCGCGCCCAGCTCGGCGAGGTTCATCGCGGGCGAGCCGATGAAGCCGGCGACGAAGACGTTGACCGGCGCGTGGTAGAGCGTCGACGGGGTGTCGACCTGCTGCAGCACGCCGTCCTTGAGCACCGCGACGCGGTGACCCATCGTCATCGCCTCGACCTGGTCGTGGGTGACGTAGACCATCGTGACCCCGAGGCGCTGCTGGAGCTCGGCGACCTCGATGCGGGTCTGCACCCGCAGCTTGGCGTCGAGGTTCGACAGCGGCTCGTCCATCAGGTAGACCGCGGGCCGGCGCACGATCGCGCGGCCCATGGCCACGCGCTGGCGCTGGCCACCGGAGAGGTTCTTGGGCTTGCGGTCGAGGTAGGGCTCGAGGTTGAGGATCCTCGCGGCCTCCTCGACCTGCTTGCGCCGCTCCTCCTTGGGGACCCCGGCCTGCTTGAGCGCGAAGCCCATGTTCTCCGCGACGCTGAGGTGCGGGTAGAGCGCGTAGTTCTGGAAGACCATCGCGATGTCGCGGTCGCGCGGACGCACGTTGGACACGTCGCGGTCACCGATGAGGATCTGTCCGTCGTTGAGCTCCTCGAGCCCGGCGAGCATGCGCAGGGCGGTGGACTTGCCGGAGCCCGAGGGACCGACCAGCACGAGGAGCTCGCCGTCGCCGATCTCCAGGTCGAGCTTGTTGACGGCGGCGATGTCGGTCCCGGGATAGACCCGGGTCGCCTGGCGGTAGGTCACCGATGTCATGGCGTCTTCTCCTGCTCGCGCTTCGTGGTGAGGGTGGTGTGGAGGAGGTCGTGCGGACGGGTCGTCACTTGATCGCGCCCATGGCCAGGCCGCGGATCATGCGCTTCTGCGCGATCCAGCCGGCGACGACGACGGGCAGGCTGGCCAGCACCGACGCCGCGGAGAGCTTCGCGAGGAAGTTGCCGCGGGTGCTGATGTTGGTCGTCACCCAGATCGGCACGGTCGAGCCGTCGACCGGGTTCAGCTGGACGGCGTAGAAGAACTCGTTCCACGCGAAGATCAGGCAGAGCAGGCCGGTCGCCGCGATGCCGGGCGCCGCGATGGGCAGCACGACCGAGCGGAGCTGGCCGATCAGGCTGGTGCCGTCGATCTCCGCGGCCTCGATCAGCTCCTTGGGCACCTCGATGAAGAACGAGCGGAGCATCCAGATCGCCAGCGGCAGGTTCATGCCGGTGTAGAGGATGATCAGCACCAGGCGCGTGTTGAGCAGCTCGAGGTTCTTGGCCAGGATCCAGATCGGCAGGATCGAGGCGACCACGGGCAGGAACTTCGTCGAGATGAAGAAGAACAGCACGTCGCGCCACTTGGGCACCGGGCGGATCGCCAGGGCGAACGCCGCCGGCACCGCCAGCAGCATCACGATGACGGTCGAGGTCAGCACGATCACCGTGGAGTTGGCGAAGGCCTCCTGCAGGGTGAGCAGTCCCTCGCCGCCGCGCATGATCTCGCGGTAGCGGTCGAGCGTCGGGTCGAAGAAGAGCTTGGGGCTGGTGTTGGCGTCCTGCTCGCTCTTGAACGAGCTGAGCACCACCCAGAACACCGGGAAGAAGAAGACCAGCGCGGTCACCCACGCGAACACCCCGATGACCTTGTCGACCCAGGCCTTCTCGCCGACGGCTGTGCTGCGGTCCTCGTCGCTCATACGCCCTCCTCCCCCTTGAGCAGACCGGAGAGCACCCGCAGTGCCACGGTCGCGATGATGATCGAGGCGACGACGACGACGATGCTGTACGCCGAGGCCTGGCCGAACTGCCAGCCGCCACCGATGGAGCGCTGGAACACGAAGTAGGGCACGTTGGTCGACCCCGGTCCGCCGCCGGTCATGACGGCGATGTGGTCGAAGACCTGGATCAGGTAGATCGTGCCGAGCAGGATGCCGAGCTCGGCGTACTGCCGCAGGTGCGGGACGGTGAGCTGGCGGAAGATGCCGAACGACGTGGCGCCGTCGACCTTCGCCGCCTCGAGGATGTCACTGGGCTGGCTCTGCAGGCCGGCGAGCATGATCAGCATCATGAACGGCGTCCACTGCCAGATCAGCACCACGATGATCGACGCCGTCGGGTGCTGGCTGACGAAGGAGATCGGCTCGATGCCGACCTTGTCCAGCACCCAGTTCACGACGCCGTAGAGGCTGTTGAACATCTGGTTCTTCCAGACCAGGCCGGCGACCACCGGCATGATCAGGAACGGCGTGATGATGAGCGTGCGCACGAAGCCCTGGCCGAAGAACTTCCGGTCCAGCAGCAGCGCGAAGGCCGTCCCGAGGATGAGCGCCCCGAGGACCGGGATGACGGTCGTCTGGATGCTCACGTAGACCGCGGAGCGGAAGAACTTGTCGTTGGCGAGGTCGCCGTAGTTCTCGACGCCCACGAACTCCCGCGGCAGCGGGGGGATGATCTTCCAGTCCGTGAGGCTGTAGAAGATCGACATCAGGAACGGGATCTGCGTCAGCAGGATGACGAAGACCAGGGCGGGCAGCAGGGGAAGGCGGGCTCGCCAGCCGCTGGGGCTCAGGATCTTCTGCCCGAGGGTGGGCTGGGTCGTCGTGGCGGCCATGCGGGCGGCTCCCTTCGAGTGCGCTGCGGGTGAGGGGCTGACGTGGGGGCCCGGTGAGAGATCACCCGGCCCCCACGGGGGACCTGCCGGCTCAGCCGCCGGCGGCCTCGGACGCGATCTGCTGGCAGTTCGCCAGCGCCTCGTCCTCGTCCTTGGCTCCCGCGATCACCGCGGAGAACTCCTCGGTGCACCGGTTGCCGACGTCCTGGAACTCCGGCACCCCGACGAACTGCACACCGGGCAGACCGGGCCGCGGCGTCGTGCCGGGGTTGTCGATCGGCGCGGCCTGCATGGCGGCGAGGGTCTTGTCGGCGAAGGCGGCGGCCGCCTCCTTGTACTCCGGGATCTCGTAGGTCGACTGGCGGGTGCCCGGCGGGATCGCCGCCCAGCCACCGCTGATCTTGGCGCCGGCCTCCTTGATGTAGTCCGGACCGGTCGCCCAGGAGATGAACTTCCAGGCGTCGTCGGGGTTCTCGTTGGTGGCGGGGATGGCGAGCGACCAGGCCCACAGCCAGCCGGAGGCCTCGGTGTCCTTGACCGGTGCGAGGGCGTAGCCGTTCTTGCCCTTCACCGGGCTGTCGTCGGCCTCGAGCAGACCGGCGGCGACCGTGGCGTCGTACCACATGGCGACCTTGGAGTCCTTGTACTGCGTGAGGCACTCGTTGAACGACGCGTTGGAGGCGTCCTTCTCACCGGCCGCCTTGAGCAGGTCGACGTAGAAGGTCAGGGCCTCCTTGAACTCGGGCTGGTCGATCTGGGCCTTGTCGATGCTGCCGTCGTCCTTCGCCGACCACCAGGTGGCACCGAAGGTGTTGAGGACGGTGGTGAACGCCGCGCCGAGGTCACCCCAGCCGGGCTTGCCGCGCAGGCAGATGCCGGCCATGTCGGGGGTGTTGACCTTCTTGGCGATGTCGGCGACCTGGTCCCAGGTGGGGGCGTCGGGCATCGTCAGCTTGGCCTTGTCCAGCACGTCCTTGCGGTACATGAGGAACGAGGACTCGGCGTAGAACGGCGAGGCGTACTGCTTGCCGTCGACGGAGAGGCCGCTGCGGACCGCGGGGATGAGGTCGTCGACGTCGTAGGCGTCGTCGTTCTTCGCGTAGTCGGTGAGGTCCTGGATGAAGCCGTTCTGGCCGAACTGCGGGGCCTCGTACATGCCGATCATCACGACGTCGAACTGCTGGCCGCCGGCGGACACGTCACGGGTGGTGACCTGGCGCAGGGTGCCCTCGTCGAGGATCGTGTACTTCACCTTGATGCCGGAGTCCTTGGTGAACAGGTCCGGGGTGAGCGAGGCGATGTCCTTCATCTGCGGGTTGTCGACGATCGCGACGTTGAGGGTCTTGCTGTCCGACCCCTTGGAGGAGTCGTCGTCGCCACCCCCGCACGCGGTCAGTGCCAGGCCGGCGGTGGTGATCAGGGCGATCGATGCGCGCAGCCGCATCGATGCCCGGGTCGGCGTCCTTCCCATGGAGAGCTCCTTCGACGGGGCACCATGGCCCCGAGTTGTGTTCCAACATGTGTTTCCACACTGGTGGTCGCTTGCATCACCGAACACTGCTGGTCAGCCACCTTTCCAGTGACTTTAGTCCCTGATTTCCACTCAAGTCCACGGCTAACGTGTTGCAAAATGTTGGTTACGGAGGTGACTCGTGAACCACGAACCCGGCCTGCCTGTGGCCGCCGACACGCTGTCCGCGCTCGCCGAGCGCGGTCTCGCCGTGCCCGACTACGACCGCGCGGCGCTGCGACCCCGCATCGTCCACGTGGGGGTCGGCGGCTTCCACCGTGCCCACATGGCGCTCTACACCGACCGCCTCGCGGCGCAGGGCAGTGACTGGGGCATCGTCGGCCTCGGGCTGCTCGACCACGACGCCGCGATGGCCGAGGCGCTCCAGGCGCAGGACCACCTGTACTGCCTGGTCGAGCGCGGCAGCGACCGGCAGGACGTGCGCGTGGTCGGCTCGATCATCGGCTTCGTGCACGCGCCCCCCGGCGCAGCGGGCAGCGACGCCGCGGTGGCCGACCTCCTCGCCGCGGAGGAGACCGCGATCCTCTCCCTCACCGTCACCGAGTCGGGCTACTCCGAGCCGTCGGCCGAGCAGGTCGCGGCCGGCACCTCGACCTTCGACCGGCTGGCCGCGGGGCTCGCCGAGCGACGCGCCCGCGGCGGCCGCCCCCTGACCGTCCTGAGCTGCGACAACCTGCCGGGCAACGGCCGAGCAGCCCACGCCGCGACCCTCGCCGCGGCCCGCCGCGTCGGGGGCGAGGACCTCGCGGCCTGGGTCGAGGAGTCCTGCACCTTCCCCGACTCGATGGTCGACCGGATCACCCCGGTCACCGCCGACTCCGACCGCGAGTGGCTGCAGTCGGCGTACGGCGTCGAGGACCGCTGGCCGGTCGTGGGCGAGCCCTTCCGGCAGTGGGTCCTGCAGGACCACTTCCCCGCCGGACGCCCGCAGTGGGAGGACGACGGCGCGCTCTTCACCGACGACGTGCACGCCTGGGAGCTCTACAAGCTGCGCATGCTCAACGCCGGCCACTCGACCATGGCCTACCTCGCCGCACTGGCCGGCATCACCTACGTCGACGAGGCGATGTCCACCCCGGAGGTCGGCAGGTTCTTCCACGAGTTCCTGCACCGCGAGGCCCTGCCCACGCTGACCGAGATCCCGGGACACCCGCGCGAGGACTACATCGCCACCCTGGAGGAGCGCTTCACCAACACCGGGGTGCGCGACCAGGTGGCGCGGCTCTGCATCGACGGGACCGCGAAGTTCCCGACCTTCCTCGTGCCCACGATCGAGGCCCAGCTCGAGGCGGGAGGCCCCGTCGAGCGGGGCGCCCTCGCCCTGGCGGGGTGGGCGCGCTACCTCGGCACCGTCCCGGAGTCCGAGCAGGCGCACGACACCCACGGTGCGACCTCGCGGCCCCGTGCCCGCGCTGCCCTCGAGGACCCTGCGGCGTTCCTGGACCTGAGCGAGGTCTTCACCCCCGCCCTGAGCGGTTCCGAGCGGTTCCGCGACACTTTCGTCGCCGCCTACAGCAGAATCGCGGAGGAGGGTCCGTTGGCCGCCATGGACGCCGCGGACAGCATCGCGCAGACCTAGGGAGCCCCATGAGCACGGAGTCGGACAGCTCTCCCGGTCTTCTCCAGCACCAGCGCCAGGGCGAGATCTATCGCATCGCCCTGGCCAAGGGCGCGGTCGACGTCGCCGACCTCGCGGCCAGGTTCGGCGTGACCACCGAGACGATCCGGCGCGACCTGAGCGACATGCAGCGCCGCCGACTCCTCCAGCGCATCCACGGCGGCGCGGTCCCCGTCGGCCAGGCCAACCACGAGCCGATGGTCGACGCGCGCCACATGAGGTTCGCCGAGGAGAAGCTGCGCATCGCCCAGCAGGCCATCGCGTTCGTCCCCGAGGGCGGATCGGTGATCATCGACTCCGGCTCGACCGGCGCGCGCCTGGCCGAGGTCTTCCCCGTCGACCGCGACGTCCACGTGGTCACCAACTCGCTGATGACCGGCCTCACCCTCGCCCGCCGCGGCCTCAAGGACCTCACCGTCCTCGGCGGCCAGGTCAGCACCAACACCTTCGCGATGCTCGACAGCACCGCCCTCGACGCCGTCCGAGGCATGGTCGTCGACGCGCTCTTCATCAGCTGCGACGGACTGTCCCTCACCCGCGGCCTGACCACCCCGTTCCGCGAGGAGGAGCGGATGAAGTCCTCGATGATCAAGCAGTCCCGTCAGGTGGTCGCGATGGTCGACCACAGCAAGATCGGTCTGGACCGGATGTTCGGCTTCGCCGCGCTGGAGGACCTCGACGTGCTCATCACCGACACCGGCACCGACCGGGTGCTCCTCGACCCCGCCGTCCCCGAGAGCGTCCAGGTGATCTACGCCTGATGCCCGACCAGACCCTGGGGCCGGCCGAGCTCGAGCAGGTCGCCGTGGACGTCGCGTCCGCGGCAGCGGCGTACGTCCGGGACAACGCGCACCGCGCCGGCGTCGTCGGGGTGAAGACCTCGCGCACCGACGCGGTCACGCAGGTCGACCTCGACTCCGAGGACCTGATCACCCGCGAGCTGCTCGCCCGCGTGCCCGGGTCCACGATCGTCGGCGAGGAGCACGGCGAGGTCGCCGGGACCGCCGGACGGTCGGGCGTCACCTGGGTCGTCGACCCGATCGACGGCACGGTCAACTTCCACTACGGCGTCCCGTTGTACGCCGTCAGCATCGCTGCCGCGGTCGGGGGCGTCGTGGTCGCGGGCGCGGTCGCCGACGTGACCCGCCACGAGGTCTTCTCCGCCCACCTCGGCGGCGGCGCCCGGCTCGACGGGGACGCGATCTCCGTCGCGGACTGCGGCGTCATCGCCGACGCGCTGGTGATGACCGGCTTCGCCTACCAGCGCGACGAGCGGATGGTGCAGGGCACGGTCGCCCGTGAGGTGCTCGGCGCCGCCCGCGACCTGCGCTGCTTCGGTTCGACCGCCGTGGAGCTGGCCTGGGTGGCCTGCGGGCGCGGCGACGGCTACTACCAGACCGGCACCCGGCTGTGGGACTGGGCGGCGGGCGCGCTCATCGCGGAGGAGGCCGGCGCGGTGGTCGAGCTGCCCTGCCCCGAGAACGACGGCCTCATCGTCGCCGCCGGCCCCGACGTCTTCGAGGACCTGCGGCAGACGGTCGCTCCGCACGGCTGGCCGCGCTAGTCCCGCGCGCGCACCTGCCCGTGCACGGCGGCGTGGCGGGCGCGCCAGACCGCGAGGAGCACCTCGGTCTCCACGCGCTCGCTGATGCGGGCCGCCGCCTGCACGGCCACCCAGGCGGCGAAGCGTCCCGTGGTGTCGTCGGGATCCATCCCCGTCGCGCGGGCGTGCGCGGCCGAGAGCTCAGCGAGCAGGTCCGGCGTCGCCCGGGGCAGGTGACGGTGGCGCGGGCCGCCCTCGTTGGCGACGGTGAGCCACGAGCGCGCCACGTCGATCTCCGGGTCGCCGCGCGCAGCGTCGAACCAGTCCAGGACCACCGGACCGTCCGGCCCCAGCACCACGTTGCCCGGATGGAGGTCGCCGTGGCACAGCGTGCCGCCCGTCGCCGTCGCGGCCAGCTCGAGCGTGGTGCGCAGGTCCTCGGCCACGAGCGTCGAGGCGACCCTCACCTTGGCCACGAGCCGGTCGACCTGGCGCGGCAGCTGGACGGGTGCGGGCACTGCCCGCAGCTCCTGCTGCACCTCGGCGAGCAGGCGTCCGGCCGCGTCGGGCCGCAGCGTGCCCTCGGTGACCGCGTGCCAGAGGGTCTCGCCCCGGATCCACTCCCACACGCTCGCGGTGCGCCCGCGCACCGTCTCCAGGCCGAGCAGCCGTGGTGCCGCAGCGCCGGCGTTGCGGGCCCACCCGGCATGACGGGCCTCGTGCGCGATCCACGGGTCGGGCGTGCTGTCGAAGGGGACCTTGACGACGGCTCCGTCGCCGTAGGTGTAGACGGCGGCGCGCGACCCCACGGCGAGCAGGTCGCCCGCCTCGACGCTCACCGCGGGTCGGAGCTCTCGCGCACGCGGTCGACGTAGTGACCGGCGGCCTCGAGGTAGCGCTCGCGCAGCCCGGGGACGGGGTCGCCCTCGAAGGTCTCCGGTGACGTGCCCGGCTCCCAGCGCGGCAGCTCGCCGAGCAGCCCCCACGCCGCCTGGCGGGCCGCGCCGTCGGCGACGTACTCCCCCGGCGCCGGGACGGTCACGGGCACGCCGAAGACGGTCGGCGCGATCGCGCGCACCGCGGGCGAGGCCGCGGCACCCCCGACCAGGCGCACGGCGTCGGAGGCGACGCCCTCGCCGGCGAGCGCGTCGAGCCCGGCCGCCAGCCCGCAGAGCATGCCCTCGACCGCGGCGCGGGCGAGGTTGGCCTGGGTGGCGTTGCGGTTGGTCAGCCCGTGCACGGCTCCCGTGGCGTGCGGGAGGTTGGGGGTGCGCTCACCCTCGAGGTAGGGCACGAGGACGAGCCCCTCGGCCCCCGGCGGCGCCGACAGCGCCAGGTCGCTCAGCGTCGCGAGGTCCACCCCGAGGAGGTGGGCCGCTGCCTCGAGCACGCGCGCGGCGTTGAGCGTGCACACCAGCGGCAGGAACGCACCCTGGGCGTCGGCGAAGCCGGCGACGATGCCGGACGGGTCGGCGGTCTGGCGGTCGTGGCTCGTCGTCACCACGCCCGAGGTGCCCAGCGAGACCACGGTGTCGCTGCCGGCGTCGACGCCGAGCATCGAGGCCGCGTTGTCACCGGCGCCCGCAGCCCACCGCCCGTCGACGAGCTCGTGCGGATCGGCCACCCGTGGGAGCACCACGTCGGTGCGACCGAGCGCGAGCTCCAGCAGGTCGAGGCGGTAGTCGCCGGAGCGGGCGTCGAAGTAGCCCGTGCCCGAGGCGTCCGAGCGGTCGGTGAGGAGGTCCTCCAACGACCCGCCGCCGCGCAGTCGCCAGGTCAGCCAGTCGTGCGGCAGGCACACGGCGGCGGTCCGGCTCACGGCCTCGGGCTCGTGACGGGCGAGCCAGCGCAGCTTGGTGACGGTCAGGGCCGGCACAGGAACCGTGCCGACCGCGTCGGCCCACGACTGCGCGCCGAGCTCGGCCACGAGGTCGGCGGTGTCCTGGGCGGAGCGGGTGTCGTTCCACAGCAGGGCAGGACGCACGACGTCACCGGACGCATCCAGGCAGACCATGCCGTGCTGCTGACCCGCCACGCTGACCGCGTCGGCGTCGTCGATCCCGCCGGCGGCCTCGACCGCCTGCTCGAGCGCCTGCCACCAGGCTCCGGGATCGACCTCCGTGCCGTCGGGATGGGACGCGCGACCCTGCCGCAGCAGCTCACCGGTCTCGGCGTCGCGCACCACGACCTTGCACGACTGGGTGGACGAATCGACCCCTACGACTCTCATCGGGACCCACCCTAGTCGCGCGAGCCCCCACAGGGGCTCAGCGCGCGTCGACCAGCTCGGCCTCCTCGACACCGAAGCGGTGCAGCAGCCCCGCGTCGCGGACGGTGTCGATCTGTGGCGGCAGCACGCACGTGGCCGCCATCGCCTGGTCGTGCTCGCCGCGTCCTCGCAGCAGGCCGATCACGTTGTCTCGCGTCGTGTACATGACGCGGTCACTTCCTCTCCCTGTCCAGGCTCGGCTCTCCCAGCCGCCCTTCCGACTGTGATACGCCTTCTCCTCCCCCGAGATGAGGCGCCACGCCGGTGCACTGATACGCCTCCCCGGACGGAGTCGGTTTCATGCACGTTCGGGCCCCGGTATCTGCACCAAACTGGATCGAAGAGACCAAATCGTTCGGGACCTAGGTCCTCAGGCCGCATGGTCCGCCTGTGCGCTGACCGATTCGCTCACCCGACCGGATGGGCTACCCCTAGGTTGCTGCTCATGTCGTTCTCGGGCTCCGACACAGCGCCCGCCGCTGTGTCCCGGAGGGACGTGGCCCACGTCGTCGGCTTCGCCGTCGCCTATGCCGCAGCCATGACCCTGGCCCGCGCGTTCACCATCGGGCCGGTGGTCCTCTCCTTCGTGTGGCCCGCGTGCGGCGTCGCGACGCTGTGGCTGCTCTTCGCCCCGTCCCGCCGGGTCCGCGTCGTGGACGCCGTCGTCCTGGGCGTGGTGACCACCGTCGTCAACGTCGCGACCTCGATCGAGCCAGGCCTGTCGGCGTGGTTCGGCGTGGTCAACGTCGTCCAGGGCGTGCTCGGCGCGTGGCTGCTCGCCCGGCTCGCGCCCGACCTCTGGGGCGCCGGCGGCCGGGAGAGCTTCACCCGCGTCCGCGCGGTGTCCGACGCGCTCGCAGCAGCAGTGGTCTCCTCGGCCGCCGCGGCCGCGCTCGCCGCACCCGGGCTCGCGGTCTCCGGCGCCGACGTCTCGGTCGAGAGCGTGCTGCTGCACTTCTCGCGCAACACCTACGGCTGCTTCTCCGTCGTGGTGGTCGTGCACCTCGTCCTGTGGGCCGTGCGGTTCGGGCGCACCGAGCCGGGCCACGCGCTGGTCGGCGGGCCCGGTCCGCTCGAGGGGGCGGCGCTCACCGCCGTCACGCTCACGGTCTACGGCGCGGTCTACTACGGCCCCGTGCTGCCGGTCGCCTGGGCGCCGCTGGCGGTCACGATCTGGGCCGGCCTGCGCTTCTCGCCGCTGGTCGTCGCGGCCCAGTCGACCGTCGGTGCGGTCATCGCGTTCGCCGCGACGATCGACGGCCACGGGCCCCTCTCGAGCACCGCCAGCACCTCGTCCCGGGCGTGGCTGCTCCAGGGCGTGCTCACGGTGACGCTGGTCAGCGGCCTCGCCCTGGCTGCCAGCCGCGCCCAGCTCCTGCGGATCCTCCAGCAGGTCGACGCCGAGCGGCAGGCGTCCGCCGACCAGACCGACCTCATGGCCACCACGCTGGGAGCGCTGCGTGCCGGGCTGCTGGTGATCGACCCGGACGGCTCCGTCGAGACCACCAACGCACCTGCCCGCGAGATCCTCCGCCGACGCCTGCTCGGCACCATCGGCCTCGACCTCGACACCGGCGGCTCGTGGGACGACCTGTGGCTGCGCGTCCTGCACACCGACGGGGTGGTCGAGTTCGACGCGCACGTCGCCGACGGCCACGTCCGGCAGGTGCTGCACGTGCACGCCGTACCCCTGGAGCGTGGGCGGGGCGTGGTGGTCCACCTCGCCGACGTCACCGCCCAGCAGGCCACCCGCGACGAGCTGGTCGGCTTCGCCTCGCACGCCGCCCACGACCTGCGCGGTCCCCTCATGGCCGTGCGGGGCTGGCTCGACCTGCTGCGCGCCCACCTCGAGCAGGGCGACCTCACGCCGGACGAGGGGCGGCTCTTCGTCGCCCGCGCGACCGGCACCGCCGACCGGATGAGCGTGCTGCTCGACGACCTCGTGGACCACGCTGCCGGCGAGGGCCACCGGCTCGCCGTCGAGGAGGTCGACCTCGGCGAGCTGGTCTCGGCGGCCGCGGAGCAGGCGGGCGCCCTGTCGTCGGTGACCATCGGCGACCTCTCCGCGGTCCGCGGCGACCGCACGATGCTGACCCGCGTCGTGCTCAACCTGATCGGCAACGCGGTGAAGTACGCCGACCCCACGCGTCCGCTGGAGCTCCAGGTGACCAGCACGCTGCAGCCCACCGGCGAGGTCGAGGTCTGCTTCACCGACAACGGCATCGGCATCCCCGCCGACGAGCTCCTGCGGGTCTTCGAGCCCTTCCACCGCGCCACCTCGCACGGTTCCGGCAACGGCATGGGGCTGGCGATGTGCCGTCAGATCGTGTCGCGCCACGGCGGGACGATCCTGGCCCGGGGCAACGGCGACGAGCCCGGCACGACCGTCGTGGTCACGCTGCCGGCCGGCCAGGACGCTCCGATCGCCGTGCCACAGCAGCACGACGCCCTGCGCAGGCTCGGCCTGCTCAGCCGGCCCTCCTGAGGCTCACTCGCCCCAGAACACCCGCTCGACCACACCGTGCGCGCGACGCGTGACGCGGAGGTAGTCGTTGACGAGCGCGTCGGACTGGTCGGGCGCATAGCCGAGCAGCAGCGACACCGCGGTCAGCTCCCCCGTCTCGCGCGGCAGCTGGTCGCTCGGCTTGCCGCGCACCAGCGTGGAGAGGTTGCGGATCCGGCTCACCAGCAGCCACGCCTCGGTCAGCATGTCGGCGTCGTCCTGCCCGACGAGGCCCGCCTCGACCGCGGCGCGCAGGGCCGCGAGGGTGCGCGTGGTGCGCAGGCCCGGCACCTCGTGGGCGTGGCACATCTGCAGCAGCTGCACCGTCCACTCGATGTCCCCGAGACCGCCGCGTCCGAGCTTCATGTGCGTGGAGCGGTCGGCCCCGCGGGGCAGGCGCTCGTCGTCGACGCGCGCCTTGATCCGGCGGATCTCGCGGACGTCGGCGTCCGACAGGCCCTCGTCGGGGAAGCGCAGGCGGTCGACGAGGTCCATGTATCTCCGGCAGACGTCGGGGTCGCCCACGACCGCCTCGGCCCTCAGCAGGGCCTGGGCCTCCCACACCGCCGACCACTTGGCGTAGTAGGCCGCATAGGAGTCGACCGTGCGCACCAGCGCACCGGCCCGCCCCTCGGGGCGCAGGTCGGCGTCCACCTCCAGGGCGGGGTCGCTGCCCGCGGTGCCGAGGAGGCGCCGCAGCTCGTTGCAGACCGACTGGGCCGCCCGGGTCGCCTCCTCCTGGCCGGCGCCCTCGACCGGCTCGTGCACGAACAGCACGTCGGCGTCGCTGCCGTAGCCGACCTCGTGCCCGCCGAGCCGTCCCATCGACACGATCGCCACGCGGGTGGGCAGCTCGCCGGGTGCCTTCTCCACGTGGCGCACGGCGATCGCGAGCGCGGCCTCGAGCGAGGCCTGGGTCAGGGCGGTCAGCGCCTCCCCCACCTGCTCCACGTCGTCCACGACCCCGGACAGGTCGGCCGCGGCGATGCGCAGCAGCTCGCGTCGACGTACGCCGCGGACCTGGCCGATCGCGGTCTCGGCGTCGGTCTGGCGCTTGGCGGCGGCGAGCATCTCGGTCTGCACCGCGTCGCGGTCGAGCAGCTCCAGCTGCGAGGCGGCCAGCAGCTTGACCCCGTTGGGCTCGCGCTGGAGCAGCGAGGTGGCATAGCGGCTCGACGCGAGGATGCGCGCCATCCGCTCGGCGACCTCGCCCTCGTCGCGGAGCATCGAGAGGTACCACGGCGTGCGACCGAGGGCCTCGCTGATCTGGCGGAAGCCGAGCAGGCCGGCATCGGGGTAGGGCGCGTCGGCGAACCACTCGAGCATGACCGGCAGCAGGGTCCGCTGGATCGCCGCGGTGCGGGAGACGCCCTCGGTGAGGGCGGTCAGGTGACGCAGCGCGGCGTCGGGGTCGAGGTAGCCCAGCGCCGACAGCCGGTCCTTGGCCGCGGCCTCGCTGAGCGCGCCGGGGGCCTTGGCCACCGAGGCGAGCAGCGGGCGGTAGAAGAGCTTCTCGTGCAGCCGGCGGACCTCGCGCCGCTGCGTGCGCAGCGCCTCGGCCAGCTCCCCCATCGGGTCCTTGAAGAACCCGAGCGAGCGGCCGAGCCGGCGCAGCGCCTCCTCGTCGGTGGGGATCAGCGCCGTGCGACGCAGGCCGAACAGCTGCAGCCGGTGCTCGACGGTGCGCAGGAAGCTGTAGGCCTCGAGCAGCGCCTGGCCGTCGGGGCGGCCGATGTAGGCGCGCTCGGTCAGCGCCTCGAGCGCGAGCATCGTCGTCGGGGTGCGGATCGACTCGTCGCCGCGTCCGTGCACCATCTGGAGCAGCTGGACGGCGAACTCGACGTCGCGCAGTCCCCCGCTGCCGAGCTTGAGCTGGCGGTCGGCCTCCTTGGCCGGGATGTGCGCGACCACGCGGCGGCGCATCGCCTGCACCTCGGTGACGAAGCCCTCGCGGGTCGCGGCCTCCCAGACGAGCGGGTTGAGCGCCTCGACGTAGGCCCGGCCGAGCGCGTCGTCGCCCGCGACCGGGCGCGCCTTGAGCAGGGCCTGGAACTCCCACGTCTTGGCCCAGCGCTCGTAGTAGCCGACGTGGCTGGCCAGGGTCCGCACCAGCGGACCCTGCTTGCCCTCGGGTCGCAGGCCCGCGTCGACGGGCCAGATCGTGCCCTCGGAGGTGTGGTCGGAGCAGATCTTGACCAGGTGGCCGGCGAGCTGGGTGGCCACCCGCGTGGCGTCGTACTCGTCGGCGCCGTCGGCCGGCTCGGCCACGAAGATCACGTCGACGTCGCTGACGTAGTTGAGCTCGTGCGCCCCGCACTTGCCCATCGCGATCACCGCGAGCCGGCACGTGGCCGCCTGCTCGGCACCGACGCGCTGGCGCGCGATCGCTAGGCCCGCCTCGAGGACGCCGGCCGCGAGGTCGGACAGCTCGGCCGCGACGTCGGACATGCCGAACCGGTGGGCGAGGTCGCGTGCGGCCACGCCGAGCAGCAGCCGGCGGTAGGTCACCCGCAGGACGTCGCACAGCGCCCCGTCGTCGCCGGACGCCACCGGCGCCGTCGAGGCCGGATCGGCGCCGACCGCCTCCAGGAGGCGTGCGCGGATCGCCGAGGCGGTCGGCCGCGCGGAGTCGAGCAGCGGGTCGGCGAGGTCCTCCCAGTGCTCGGGGTGCCGCAGGAGGTGCTGGCCGAGCGCGGTGCTCGCGCCGATCACGCGCAGCAGGCGGTGGGCGGCGAGGTCGTCGCGGGCCAGCTGGGCCAGCATCGCGCGGCCGGCGCCGTCGTGCCCCTCGTCGAGCCGGACGGCGAGGTCGACCAGCCGGTCGAGGGCGAGGTCGGGGTCCGCCGTGGTGCCGAGGTCGCCGAGCAGCACGTCGGCGTGGGCGCCGAGCTGCTCCAGCGCCCGCTCGCTGCGGTCGAGCTGCTGGAAGCCGAGCCGCCGCAGCTGGGCCCGCGGCGTCTCCTGCCGGCTCACGCCGACCGCTCCTGGACGAGGTGCTCGCGCACGAGGCGGGCGAAGGAGGCGGCCAGCGGCTCCCACTGCTCGCGCAGGTCGGCCTCGCACTCGTCCATCGTGTCGCCGAACGCGGTGAGCGCGCCCCGTCCGGGCTCGTCCTCCACGCGCGGCAGCTCCTCGTCGATCCAGCCGCGCACGATCGCGCCGTCGACCTCGGGGTGGCACTGCACGCCCCACACGGTCGGCGCCAGCCGCACCGCCTGCACGGCACCGTCGGTCGTGCGCGCGAGGACGGTGGCGCCGTCGGGCAGCTCGGTGACCACGTCGGAGTTCCAGTGGGCCACCGTGGTGGCGACCGTGGCCGGTCCGGTCAGCGGGTCGCCGGACCCCTCCGGCAACCAGCCCATCGGTCGCAGCCCGACCGTCGCGCCGGCCTCGTTGCGGCCGACCCGACCGCCGAGCGCGAGAGCGGCCAGCTGGCTGCCGAGGCAGATGCCGAGCGTCGGCACACCGGCCTCGCCGGCCTCGCGGACCCGGTCGCGGACGCCCGCGAGCCACGGGTGGCCCTCGTCGTCCCACGAGTCCATGGCGCCGCCGAGCACCAGCACGCCGGCGTACGTCTCGACCGGTGGGAGCTCCTGGCCGGCGTACGGGTGGCGGACGTCGAGCCGGCAGCCGAGCGCCTCGAGGTGCTCACCGAACCAGCCGGCCGGGGCGCCCGCCTCGGGCTGGACGACCAGGACGACCGGCCGGTCTTCGTCGGCCACTGCTCAGATGACCGGGAGCATCTGGTCGCGCTCCCAGATCGAGACCTGGC
>CAZKZQ010000022.1:0-25125 GCA_964557235.1 uncultured Nocardioidaceae bacterium | reverse complement strand
TGGGGGCGCTCAACAGCACCTCGACGGCGAGCCCGAAGGCGCACCCCGACCTGCGAGCGGTCGAGGAGACGGTCGTGCGGCTGGTCGCGCCGCCGGGCTGACCGGGGACCCGGCGCTCAGCTCCCGACGTGTTGCGACTGCGCCGCGTGCCAGCGGGCGACCGCCTCGGCCCGGTTGGCCGCGCCGAGCTTGCGCAGGATGTGCTTCACGTGGGACTTCACGGTGCCCTCGGAGATGGAGAGCCGGCGTGCGATCCGGTGGTTGGTGTCGCCCTGAGCCATGAGCTGGAAGACGTCGTACTCGCGGCGAGTCAGCTCGACGTCGCCGACGTGCGGTTCGGGGGAGCGCAGCGGCGCGGCGCCCCGCCAGGCGGCCCCGGCGGTGGAGAACGGCAGGGTGTCGGGAGCCGTCCCCTGCTCGGCGTAGCCCTGGAGGCCGAGCCCGATCTGGCGCACCGTCGCACGCATCTGCTCGAGCTCGTCGGCGAGGATCGCCCGCTCGAGCGCGAAGCTGAAGCCCTGCGAGAAGACGCCGATGAGCTCGGCGTCGAACTCGGTGACGTCGCCGCGGTGGAAGAAGCGGTCGCCGTGGACGAAACCGAGGAGGCGCTTGCCCGGCATGATCGGCGCGGCGACGTAGGACCGGGAGTGCGAGGCGTCGGCCACGGCCTGGTGGACCGCCTCGCGCTCCTGGACCCGGGTCACCAGGATCGGCTTGACCCGGCGGCGCGCCTCGTCCTCCGGGAGCCCGTGGACGAGTGGTACAGGGTGGGCCCTGCCTGCGGCCAGGATCTCGGCGCCCCACTCGGAGTCGCTCTCGAGGTGGACGAACTCGGTCATCCAGGTGTTGTTCTCGACCCGCGACACGATCGAGCGGTCGAAGCCGAGCCGGCACACGGCCTCGGCGCCGGCGGCGATCAGACCGTCAACCGTCTCGACGTCACGGAGATCGGCGAGGGTCTCGCGCACCAGGCGGACGACGGAGTCGCGGTGCCGGACCTGGGCAGTGCGCACGATCCGCTCGTTGCGGATCATCCGGTGCATCAGGTCGTCGATGCTCGCGCAGTCGATCCGCTCCGCCAGCGCCTGTCCGTCGGCGAACGCCGTCCGGATGCTCTGCCAGCCGCTCTCCAGCGCTGCCGTCGCGGCGCCGAAGTCCGTGATCTCGTCGAGCGGCGGGATCGAGTCCGGCCCCAACAACTGCTCGGCCTCGTTCAGCACCGCCTCGAACTCGCCGAGCGCACCGCTGCCGAGGTGCTCGGCGAAGATGCTCGGCCGCTGTCCCCCGCCCTTCGGCTGCGAGATGTTCCCCATGACGTCCACCCCTGTTCCTGCCGCCTGTCGGCCCTGCCTGGCCTGTGACTCACGTCATAACGACAACTCGGTCAAGATAAGCGAGGTCACGGCCGTTGGGAACGGCACGCACCCCCGCGGGGGGCGAAATCCCCCCAAGGTGAGAGGCGGCCACCCCCGACGGGGCAGGCGCCGGGACGCGTCCCCCACCTACCGTCGGCCCATGGACGCGAAGGGATGGACCTGGGCGCTGGTCGCGGCCGGCTACGTCCAGGCATCGAGCCTGCTGCTCGTCGGCCTCGCCGCCGACGTGGTGCCGGGCGCGCGGGGTGCCGTCGGGGTCGACCTGGTCGCCGCCGACGGGTTCCGGCCGTGGGGCATCACGCTCGTCGCCCTGGGCCTGGTCTCCTTCCTCGGCTGCGCCTTCGTGTGGCTGGGCCACGTCTACGGGCCGCTCTCGCTGGTGGTTGCCGGCGCGGCCGGCACGCTGGTGCTGTCCCTCGTCGGGTCGTGGGTGGCTCTCGTCGTACCGGGTGCGATGGCAGCGGGGCTCGCGCTCCTGCTGGCCACCCCGGCGCTCGACCACTTCCGGACCGCCGAGCCTGTCACGGCAGGGGAGTCCTGATGGGGCCGCTGATCGTCGGCGGCGCGTCGCGCGGATTCTCCGTCCTGCTGGTCGGGGGAGTCGTCCAGCCGTGGGTCGGCCACCTCGTCCCTGACCTGGGCTACGTCTGGCTGCTGCTGGTGGCTGTCGCGGCCTTCGCGTGGGCCGCCCGGCCCCGCACGGTCTCGGCCACGCCGCCGAGCCAGTTGCGCGCCGAGCGTGCCCTCGTCGGTACGGCGGCCGCTCTGGGCAGCTACGTGCTCGTTCTCCCGCTCGTGCTCGGTGCGGCGGACGCCGTACCGGTGGCGCAGGTGGTGCTGACCTCCCTCACGGCTCTTGCGGTCGGCGCCCTCGCGGGTGCACTTCTGCCGCCCCCTCGGCCCGCCTGAGGCCTATGCCCGATGGGGGGATGAAACCACCCCCCACTGTGGATGCCCGGGTCCTGCCGCTCGCGTGACGATCGTCCGGCCGGTTGTGACAGCGGTCATATCGACCGCCGGACCACCGGCCCCACGACACAGGCACAGGAGGCGGACCATGAGCGCCAGCACGGAGGAGTCGACCCCGTCGCGGACGGTCGGCCAGACCCTGCGCTCGGCCCAGGCGCCGCTGCAGCAGGTCGGCGAGATGGCCCAGCTGCTCGGCCGGGTCGTCACCTCGGCCGTGCGCGAGCCCCGCGGCTACTGGGGCGACGTGCGCGACCAGATGTACGACACGCTCCGGCTCTGCTGGATCCCGATGATGTTCTCCTGCTTCTGCTTCGGCTTCGGCGCGCCGGGCCTGCAGGCCGGCAACCTCTACATCCTCTTCGGCATCCCTGAGCGGCTCGGCTCCTTCTTCGTGATGGCGAGCGTGCGCGAGTTCGCACCGTGGATCAACGCGATGGTCGTCGCGGGCGTGATGGGGACCGCCATCACCGCCGACCTCGGGGCCCGCCGGATCCGCGAGGAGATCGACGCGATGGAGGTGTTGGGCCTCGACCCCGTCCGGGTGCTGATCCTTCCGCGGGTCATCGCCGTGACGATCATGACCGGCCTCATGGACCTGATTGCCCTGGTCTTCGGCGTCCTGGGTGGTTACGTCGCGGCGTTGCAGCTCGGGGCGTCGAGTTCGGCCTTCTCGGCGAACTTCTTCGCCAACGCTACGACCACCGACATCTGGGCCAGCGTCGTGAAGACGACCCTCTTCGGGCTGATCATCTCGATCGTCTGCTGCTACAAGGGCTTCACTGCGAGCGGTGGCCCCGCCGGTGTGGGCCGCGCGGTCAACCAGGCCGTGGTGATCGCCTTCGCGGCGATCTGGTCCTTCAACTTCGTGTTCACGACGATCCTGCTCGGGCTCGCCCCCGAGATCCAGGTCTACCGCTGAGGGCTGTGCCATGACTCTTGCTCCCGAACGTCCTGATCCCGCTCCGCAGGGGGCCGACGCGCGCGCCGCCGAGGTCGCCGACTCCCTGCGCAAGGCGCAGGGCAAGGCCCAGACGAAGACGTCGCCGATGGACGCCCTCCACTCCGGCTTCGCGACCGCGGGTGACATCGTCCGCTTCTCCGGCAGCGTGGTGCGCAGCTTCCGCGACGTGCGGCACTACAGCACCGAGGTGCTGCACCAGGCCGGCGTCCTGATCATCACCAGTGGCCTGATCATCTGGGCGATGCAGGGCGTGATGGGCACGGTCTGCGGCCTCGAGGCGAGCTACACCCTCAAGCAGATCGGAGCCCCGCTCTACTCCGGGATCTTCAACGCGTTCTGCAGCCTGCGCGAGATGTCGCCGTACATGTGGGGCTACATCTTCGCCGCCAAGGTCGGCTGCGGACTCGTGGCCGAGCTCGGCTCGATGCGGATCTCCGACGAGATCGACGCCCTCGAGGTGATGGGCGTGAAGTCGAAGGCCTACCTCGTCGGCACCCGGATCCTCGCAGCCTGGATCGCGATCCCGTTCCTGTACACGGTCGGCCTCGCGGTCATGTACGTGACGATGTACCTCGTCACCGTCGTCCAGCTCGGCGGTGTCTCGCCCGGCGGCTACCTCTACATCTTCTGGCTGTACCAGAACCCGCTCGACTTCCTCTACTCGCAGATCAAGGTGCTCAGCTACGGCACCGCGATCGTGTTCGTCGGCTGCTACTACGGCTTCAACGCCAGCGGCGGATCCGTCGGCGTCGGCCGCGCGACCGCCCGCTCGATGATGATCAACATGGTCCTCATCCACGTGCTGGGGGTCCTGACGACGCAGCTCTTCTGGGGGCTCAGTCCCAATGCGCCCATCGCCAACTGACCCGCGTCCGACCACCAGCACCAGGAGTCCGTCATGACCAGTCTCGCCGAGCCCGTGAAGAGCCTCGACGGTACGACGAGCGGCGCGCTCGGCAGCGACGGGACCGTCGCCGCCGACGGCACCCCGCACACGATGGAGGTGCGTAATGTCCACAAGACGTTCGGCTCCTTCAAGGTGCTGCAGGGCCTTGACCTCAACTTCCAGGACAACGCCATCACCACCGTGCTGGGACCCTCCGGCACCGGCAAGTCGGTGCTGATCAAGCACCTCGTGGGCTTGCTGGAGCCCGACGAGGGCGACGTCGTGATCTTCGGAAACAACCTCTGGAGCATGAGCGAGCACGACCGCTACGAGATCCGCAAGAAGATGGGCGTTCTCTTCCAGGATGGCGCTCTTTTCGGGTCGATGAACCTGTTCGACAACACCGCGTTCCCGCTGCGCAAGCACACCGACAAGGACGAGGACGAGATCCGCGAGATCGTCCTCGCGCGGCTCACCGAGGTCGGCCTCGACCGGTCGCTGCACAAGTACCCCAACGAGGTCTCGGGCGGCATGCGCAAGCGCGCCGGCTTCGCCCGCGCCATGGTGATGGAGCCGATGATCGTCTTCTTCGACGAACCGGACTCGGGCCTCGACCCGGTCCGCACCAGCCTGCTCAACGACGTCATCCTCGACATGCACGCCCAGCACGGCGGCACCTACCTTCTCGTCACGCACGACATCCGCACTGCGCGCAAGGTGTCGGACTACGTCGGCCTGATCTGGCAGGGCAAGACCGTCCACTACGGACCCGCGGCCGAGGCCTTCGAGCACGACGACCCGTTCGTGCGCCAGTTCCTCAGCGGTGACTCCGCCGGCCCGCTCGGGATGGACTGAGTCGTGCCGCTCTCGCGCTCGTCCCTGCTGCTGCGCACTGCGCTGCCCCTCGCGGTCGTCGCCGCGGCGAGCGTCGCCGCCATCGGCCGCGACGGCTACCAGGTGCAGGTGACCCTCGAGTCGGCGACGAACGTCGTGAAGGGCTCGCCGGTCCAGGTCAACGGCTTCGACGCCGGCACCGTCGAGGCGATCGAGGTCGTCGACGGCGCGGCCCGCCTCACCCTCGCGCTCGACGACGAGATCGCCCCACTGCACGCCGGTGCGCAGGTGCTCGTCGGGTGGAAGGCCACGCTCAGTGAGCGGCTCATCGATGTCACCGACGGCCCGCCGCAGAATGCCGAGATCCCCGACGGGGGCCTGGTCCCCGGCACCATGCCGGCACCGACCGAGATCGATGACGTGCTGAACAGCCTCGACGCGAAGACCCGCGCCCACCTGCAGTCCGCGTTCGGCAACCTCAGCGAGGTGCTGGCCGGCCGGGAGGACGACTACGCAGCGACCGTCCGCACGGGCGGACCTGCCTTGCGCGAGCTGGGCCAGCTGCTCAAGGCACTCGGCACCGACGGACCGGCGATCCGGCACCTCGCGACCCGCCTCGACGAGCTGCTCGCCATCGTGGCCGAGCGCGACAGTGAGGTGCAGTCCGTCGTCGCGTCGCTCAGCGGTCTCACCGACCGCGTGGCGAGCGAGCGGCAGCAGCTGCGCGGCACGCTGAGGGCACTGCCAGGCACGCTGCGGCAGGCGGAGACGACGCTGTCCCACGTCCCCGACGCGGTCGACGACGTCGCCCCGCTGCTGGAGGACCTCGAGCCGGCGACGGCGAGGCTGGAGCCGGTCGCGGAGGACCTGGCGCCGCTGCTGCGGGACCTGCGTCCGCTGGCGGCCGACCTCCGCCCGACGCTCGGCAGCCTCGACCGGCTCCTCGACGTGACGCCGGGCCTGCTCGACACGGCGCACGGGGTGACCCCCGAGACGATCTCGATCCTCGGTGACGCGCGCGACCCCGTGGCCTTCCTGCGGCCGTACACCCCCGAGGTGGCGGGCTTCTTCACCACCTGGGCCTCCGCCTTCTCCAACTACGACTCCAACAGCAACTTCGCCCGGATCCACGGACAGGCGGGTCCGACGTCGCTGAACGAGAACCCCGGCGTCGTACCACCGGGCATCACCTACGACCCCTACCCCGAGCCCGGCGAGATCGTCGGCCAGGGCTGGACCGACGCGCACGGGAGTGAGCTGGAATGAGCGGCACGCAACCCACGAGCCACGCGCTCCGCAAGGTCGCGAGCAGGGCGCGCGTCGCCGTCATCGTCACGGTCCTGCTGGTGCTCACCGGACTCGTCGCGGTCAGCCTGGTCAGCGGCGGCGCCCGCGACAAGCTGATCGTGCGGGCGACCTTCGCCGACGCGAGTCCGCTGCTGGAGGGCAACGACGTCCGCCTCGGTGGTGTCAAGGTCGGCACCATCGCCACGATGCGGATCGTGGACGGCGGCGCCGAGGTCACGATCGAGCTCGACAAGGCGGCACTTCCGGTCCATGAGGACGCACGGCTGACGATCCGGCCGGTGTCCCTCCTCGGGGAGCGGTACGTCGAGCTCGACCGCGGCAGCGCCGACGCACCGGTGCTCACCGACGGCGCCGAGATCGGGCTGGAGCAGACCGGCTCCAGCGTCGACCTCGACCAGGTCCTCAACACGCTCGACGACCCCACGGCCGAGGGCCTCGCCGCCCTCGTCGGCACGCTCGGCGAGGGGCTCGACGGCAACGGCGAGACGGTGCAGCGGGCGCTCGCCGCGCTGGCCCCCGCGCTGCGGGACACGCGCGGCATGACCCGGACGCTGGAGGAGCAGAACGCGACCCTCAACGAGCTCGTGGACGCGCTGTCGAAGGTCGCGGCCGGCGTCGCCGACGACAACGGCAAGCAGCTCGACCGCCTGGTGGCGGCATCGACCACGATCCTCGGGCAGACGCAGGCCAACGAGGCCGCCTTCAGGTCGATGCTGCAGCAGCTGCCCGGGACCCTGCGCACGGCGATCGGCACCCTGCGCCAGCTCGAGGGCACGGCCGACGCCGCGACACCGACCCTGCGGTCACTACGGCCCACCACGGGGGACCTGGAGGACCTCAGCGCCGAGCTGCTGGCCTTCGCCGAGGCCGCCGACCCGGCCCTCGCCGCGGCGAACCCGGTGCTGGAGAAGGCCGATGCCCTGGTGCAGAACGCGCGTCCGGTCGCGCGGCTCCTGCGCCAGCAGTCTCCGGCGATCCTGAGCGACGTCCGGTCCCTCGACCCGCTGACCCGCGACCTGGTGGGCGACTTCACCTCGGTCATGGAGTTCATCCGCGGCTGGGCACTGGCAACCAACGGCAAGGACGGCCTCTCGCACTACTTCCGCGCCGGACTGGTCCTCACGGAGTACTCCGTCACCGGCCTCCTCCCCGGTGGCGTCCTGCCGACCGGGCGCGCCGCCGCCCCTGCCACCAGCGACAGGGGCAAGCAGCCGCGCACGGGCGACAGCGGCAGCACGCCGAAGCCCGGAGGCGTCGTGCCCGGCCTGCTCGAGGGCGTCGGCTCGGTCCTCGGCGGACTGCTCTCGCCGCGGACCGACAGCACCGGTGGTGTCACCGGCCTCACGCCGCGCCAGGAGGCCAACGCCCTCGACCTGCTCCTCGGAGGTTCCTGACATGGCCGCCATCGCCCGCAAGGAGCGCACCCGCTCCCGCTCGGTCCGCATCGGCAGCGCCACGCTGCTCGGCGCCGCCGCGGTCACGGCCTTCGCCCTGACCGCGCAGAACGGCATGCCCGACTACGTCCCCGGTGTCTCACGCACCTCGGTGGAGGTGCAGTTCGAGGACGCCGGCGCCCTCCGCGCCGGCGACGACGTCCGCATCGCCAACGTCCGTGCCGGCTTCGTCGAGGCGATCGAGCTCGTCGACGGCACACCGGTCGTCACCCTGGAGCTCGACGACGGCCGCCTGGTGTACGACGACGCGTCGGCCACCATCGGCGCTCGCTCCGCCCTCGGCCAGAAGTACGTCGAGCTCGACCCCGGAACGCCGGACGCCGGCGTGCTGGCCGGCCCGATCCCGGCCGAGCGGACGAGCGGTTCGGTCGAGCTGGACGCCGTCCTCGACACCCTAGACGCCCGGACCCGCAAGGCGACCGGCACCGCGCTCCGGGAGATCGGCGGCGGTCTCGCCGGCCGGGGCAGGGACCTCAACGACGGGCTGGCCCACCTCGACGACGACCTGCGCGACCTGGGCACCATCGCCGCCGCCCTGGACTCCGGCGGCGGCGCGGACCTGACCGCGCTGCTGCGCACGACCGCATCCCTCGCCTCGGCCCTCGACGGCCAGCAGGCGCAGCTCGCGGCGCTCACGCGCGACACCGGGATCACGCTCGACGCACTCGCCGTCGACGACGGCCGACAGCTCGCTGAGGCCGTCCGGCAGGCACCCGGCACCCTGCACGACGTGCGCTCGGCGCTCGCGTCCCTAGACGGTCCGCTCGGCGACACCCGGACCGCCGTCGTAGCGCTGCGGCCCGGCGTCGAGGCGCTCGGCGCCGCGCTACCGGACACGCGCGCGTTCCTGCGCGACGCCGTGAAGCCGCTGCGCAAGGTCCCCGGGGTCGCCGGTGACGCCGACCCCGCGGTGCGCGCGCTGACACCGGTCCTGGCTGACGCCCAGCCGCTCGTCGGTGACCTGGGGACTCTCTTCACGAGGGCCCAGCCGCCGCTGGCCACGCTGGCGCCGTACTCGGCCGAGGTCTCGCTCTTCTTCAGCAACGCCGCGAGCGCCCTGGGCCAGCGCGACAGCGCGGGTGGCTGGCTGCGGTTCTACCCGGTCGTGAACCCGGAGAACGTCATCGGCAACCTGCCGATCCGCAACCCGCTGCTGCAGCGCGAGCCCTACCCGGCGCCCGGCGGCGCTCCCGCCCACCTGACCAACGACACGAAGGTCCTGCCATGAGCGCGCCGCGCATCCTTTCCGGCTCCGCGCGGATCGGCGTGGTCATCCTGGCAATGACCCTGCTGGTCTCGGTCGGCCTGTTCAGCAAGGACCGGATCAGCTCGTTGCTGATGGGCGGCGAGACGATCGAGGTCCACTTCGATCGCGCCTACAAGCTCCGGGCCGACGTCAGCGAGGTGAAGGTCGCCTTCGTCGTGGTCGGCAAGGTGACCGGTGTGGAGCGCGACGACGACGGCGCTGTCGTGCGGCTCAAGGTCGAGGCCGACGTGCTCGACAGTCTCGGCAGCGAGCCGACGGCGACGATCCGTCCGACGACGCTGCTCGGCGGTTCCTACTTCGTGGACCTGCAGCCGGGTGGTGACCCGGGGGAGTTCTCCGCGGGCTCCATCCCCGTTGAGCGGACCTCCGTCCCGGTCGAGCTCGACAAGGTCGCCCGCGCGGTCCAGCCGGAGGCCCGCAAGGGCGTGCAGGGGACGGTACGACGCCTGGACGCCGCCCTCGACGAGCAGGGAGAGCGGGCGCTGCGCGATCTCGTCGACACGGCGCCCGGCACCCTCGACCCCGCCGCCGACGTGCTCGATGCCGCCCAGGGCCTGCACCCCGAGCAGGACCTCGCGGACCTGACGTCCGGGATGGAGAGCCTCGGCCGGGTCCTGGCCCGGGAGGACGGTCAGCTCGACGGCATCATCGCCGACCTCGCCACCACGACGGCCACGCTGGACCGCCGCTCGCCGGAGGTCGCCGCTGCGATCGACCGGATGCCGGGGGCGCTGGCTGCCACCCGGACCGGTCTCGCCGACCTCGACGGCTCCCTCAGCACGCTGCGGGAGGTGTCCGCGGACACGCGTCCGCTGGTGCGCCAGCTCGGCACGACGCTCGGCGTCGCCGGCCCCGTCGTGCGTGACGCGCGCCCGCTGGTCGCCGACCTCCGCGGCCTGCTGCGTGACGCCCGCCCCGTCGTCGACGCACTGGTGCCCACCACGCGGGGCGCCGACGAGGTCCTCACCGACCTCGAGGGCGACGTGCTCACCCGCGTCGACGACAAGGTGATGCCCTGGCTGCACCGCCCGTACGACGGCAAGGGGCCCTACGCCCGCACGTCGAGCGAGAAGCCCACCTACGAGGAGCTGGCCTACATGTTCGCGACCCTGGACCGCGCCTCCGGCATGGTCGACCGCAACGGCCACGCCGTCGCCTTCCAGCCGGGCATCGGCAGCGGCTCGATCGGCGGCATCCCGATCTCGGTCGAGCAGATGTTCAAGGTGCTGACCGAGTCCTTCTACCTCGACCAGCCGGTCGACACCCTGCCGCCGGTGGGGTCGGGCGGCACGGGCAGCAAGAGCAGCACCGGCAGCGCGCTCGACGGACTCCTGGGCAGCCTGCTGGGAGGTGGTCGGTGATGGACGTGCGCAAGCGGCTGCACAAGAACTGGCAGCGGGTCCGCACCGAGCCCGGCCTGAAGAAGAACGTCGTCACGATGGCGCTGCTGCTCGTCCTGGCCACCGTCGCCGGGTCGTGGGTGCTGGGCAACCAGCGGTTCACGGCGCCCTGGGCCGACCGGTTCGAGCTGGCCGCGGAGTTCGAGGCGGTGCCCGGCGTCGCGCCGGGCAACGGCCAGGAGGTCCGCATGTACGGCGTGATCGTCGGCCAGATCACCGAAGCTCGCGTCAACGACGAGGGCCGTGCCGAGCTGGTCATGTCGCTCGAGCCCGGGCACCCGGTCTACGAGGACGCCCGCCTGGTGCTGCGCCCCAAGAGTCCGCTCAACGAGATGTACGTCGAGATCGACCCGGGCACGCCGGACGCCGGTCGCGTCGAGTCCGGGACCACGCTCCCCGTGACCAACACCGAGCGGCCGGTCCAGGTCGACGAGGTGCTGGGCCACCTCGACGACCGCGCCCGTGCGGCGCTGACCACCCTGCTCGCCGAGGCCGACGTCGCGCTGGCCTCCGCCGACCGCACCCTGCCGGCCGGCCTGGACGAGACGAAGGCCGTCGCCGGCGACCTGCGGCCGGTGCTCGCGGAGCTGGAGAAGAGGCGGGGCCGGCTGGCCACGCTGGTCACCGCGCTCAGCGACATCTCCGACGCGGTCGCCTCCGACGACGAGCGGCTGGCCCGGCTCGCCGACGGGCTGAGCAGCACGCTGGGCACGGTGTCCGGTGAGTCGGACGGCCTCGATGCGGCCCTCGCCCAGCTCCCGGCGCTCGCTGGGAGGCTGGAGTCCTCGACCCGCGCGGTGAGCCGGCTGACCGAGCAGCTCGACCCGACCCTCCGTGACGTGCATGCCGCTGCCGGCGTGCTGCCGGACGCTCTCGAGCGCGTCGACAGCACCGTGCGGCGGCTGCGGACCACGGTCGACGTGGCCCGCCCGACGATCGCCCACGCGCGCCCGCTCGTCGCCGACCTCCGGCCGGCCGTCGCCGACTTGCGCGACGCCCTCCCGGTGGCGGCCCGCTCCACTGCCCGGCTCGACCCGGCCACGGCGATGCTCGTGAAGTACCTACCCGACCTCGGTGCCTTCATCGTCAACAGCCGCTCCATCACCAGCATGCGCGACGCCAACGGCGGCATCCTGCGCGGCCTGTTGATGGTCAACAGCACGACCGTGCCGTCCGACGTACTGGCCGGCCTGGCGAAGAACTGAGGACGACATGAGCGAGACGGACCAGATCGGCCTCGAGCCGCGCAGCCGGATGCTGATCGTGGTGGCCTTCACCGCCTTCTGCGCGCTGATCTTCGGCTTCCTGTGGACCAACTCCGGCGGCAAGGTGCCGGTCGTGGCCTCGACCGGCTACACCGTGCAGGTCGACATCCCGCGCGTCGGCAACCTCGTCTACTTCTCCGACGTGATGGTCGCCGGGGTGAAGGTCGGCAAGGTCGCCGAGGTGACCGAGCAGGGGGACCACGCGCGCGTCGTGATCGAGCTCAACGACTCGGTGGCGCCCCTGCACGAGGGCGCGACCGTCCAGGTCGGCGCGAAGTCCCTCGTGGAGGAGTCCTTCGTCGAGGTCACGGACGGCAAGGGTGCCGAGCTGCCCACCGGAGCGGTGCTCGCGGCCGACGCCGGCAAGGGGCCGGTACAGCTCGACGACGTGCTGAAGACGCTCGACGCCCCGACCCGGAGGTCCGTGCGCGCCGTGCTGCGGTCGATGGGTTCGGTCGGCGAGGGCAACGAGCAGGCGGTCGCCGACGCGGTCCGGGGTCTCGGCGACCTCGGCCGCAACGGGCAGACCGTGCTCGACGCCCTCGCCCAGCAGGGCCAGGACATCAAGGGCCTGACCCGCAACGGCGCCCGCGTCGTGACGGCGCTGTCGGAGCGACGCGCCCAGCTGTCGGCGCTGGTCGACGACGCGAACACCGTCGTCGCGGCCACCGCCGGCCAGGCCGAGCACGTGCGCGCGGTGCTGCGGGCGCTGCCGCCCCTGATGGCCACGGCCCGCGACAGCAGCGACGACATCACCCGTCTGAGCGCCACCCTCGCGCCCGTCGCCCGCAACCTGACCGCTGCCGCTCCCGACCTCACCGTCGCGCTGCGCCAGCTGCCCGCGACGACGCGGGACCTGCGCGCGACCCTGCCCGCACTCGACGCCGTGCTCGACAACGCGCCGGCGACACTCACCCGGGTGCCAGAGCTCGCCGACGACATCGACGGGCTGATCCGTCCCGCCGAGGACGTCCTCGCCGACGTGAATCCGATGCTCGGCTATCTCGCGCCCTACGACCGCGACCTCGCCGCGTGGTTCACCAACTTCGCGCAGACGATCGGCCTCGGCGACGTCAACGGCAAGGCATTCCGTGTCATGCCGGTCCTCAACGACCAGTCGTTCAAGGGCTACCCGTTCTCCACCAACATCGGCCCGCTGGACCGCTACAACCCGATGCCTGCGCCGGGCTCGCTCGAGGACCCCGGTCCGTACGGGTCGACGACCTATCCGCGGGTCGGCCGGGAGGACTGACGGCGATGGGCAGCGCGCGGGTGCGGACGGTCCTCGGGGTGCTCGGGGCGGTCGTCGTCGCGGCGGCGACCGTGGTCGGCCTCGCCCGGCTCGAGGTCCGAACAACCCTCGCGTCCTTCCTGCCCGCGCACGACGAGCAGCTGACGTCGTACCAGGGTGTGGGGGAGGACTTCGGTGCCGAGCCCGTGGTGGTGCTCGTCGAGACGGACGAGCGTTCCGATCCGGTGCTCACGACGGAGCGGATGCCCGCCCTGGTCCGGCTCGAGGGAGAGCTCGCGGGGCTGCCCGGTGTCGCCAGTGTCTACGGGCCGGGCACGACGCTCAACCAGGTGGCCGGCCGCGCGAAGGACCTGCTGTCCGAGCTGGTGGGGCGGCGCGACGCCGAGATCGCCGTGGCGCGCTCGAAGGCGCAGGCGCGGGACGCGTCCCCGGCGGCGGTGCGCCGCGCCGGCGACCTCGCCCGGA
Organism: uncultured Nocardioidaceae bacterium; assembly: GCA_964557235.1. GTDB lineage: Bacteria > Actinomycetota > Actinomycetes > Propionibacteriales > Nocardioidaceae > Marmoricola_A. The sequence continues at coordinate 11,688 of CAZKZQ010000022.1, read as the reverse complement.
CCCGCTTCGACGCCCGGTACGGGCCGTTGCTCGTGTCCGGCATGGGCGGCGGCCTGCCGACGCTGGGCAACCAGCGCTTCATCGACGGCGTCGTGTACGGCGACGACGGGAATCCCCGTGGGCGCTGGCAGTTCGTCGTCCCGCGACCGCAGACGATCGCCGTTCTCGTGCGTCCGTCAGCCGGACTCGACTCCGCCGGTCTCGCCCGTCTGGTCGACCGGGTCGAGGGCGTGGTCGGCGACCGGCGGCCGGACGGGACGAGCACCACGGTCACCGGCACCGCCGTGATCGTCGCTGCGCTGTCCGACCGCGCGGTGGCGGACGCGCCGCTGCTCGCGGTGCTCGCGGTCGTAGGACTCGGGCTGTGCTTCGCCGCTGCGACCTGGATCCGCCGCAGCCGCCGACTCCTCCCGCTGGCGGTGACCCTCGCCGGGCTCGCGGTGTCGCTGGCGGCATTCGGGTGGGCCGGGCGACCGGTGACGCTCGGGATGATCGCCTTCGCCTCGGTGCTGCTCGGCGTGGGCTCCTACTACCCGACCTACGCGTTGACCGGGGCCTCGCGCCGGACGGTGGTGGTCGTCGCTGCGGCGTCGGCCGCAAGCCTCGCCACACTGGCGCTCTCACCGATGCCGCTCGTGCACGACATCGGGCTGCTGCTCGGCGTGGGCGTCGTGGCCTGCCTGCTGCTGACCCTCGCCGTGACCTCCGTCCTCCCCGCGGCCCCTCCGGTGGTCGAGGAGGCCGCCCGCGGCCGTCTCGGGACCCGCGCGACCGGCACGCACGCGGGGCTGCGCGCCCTGGCCCTGCTCGGCATCGTCCTCGCCGCCTGGGGCTGGCGCGTCCTGCCGGACATCCCGGTCACCACCGATGTCGACCACTTCGCCGGTGGCCTGGCCGCCCTCGACGACGCCCGCCATGCGGAGGACGTGCTCGGCAGCGCCGGCGAGATCGACGTGGTGCTGCGCGGCATCGACACGCTGACGCCCGAGACGCTCGCCTGGATGCGTGACGCGGAGGCGGTCATCGCCCGCCGGCACGGCGACGTGATGCGCGCGATCATCGCCCCCACCACCTTCCTCGACTTCCTCGGCGACCGCCCGACGGCGGACCAGGTCGACGCCGCGGTGCGGCTGCTGCCGGAGTACCTCTCCGGTGCGGTCGTCGCCCCCGACCGCTCGGTCGCGCTGCTCACCTACGGCGTCCGCCTCGACGACGTCAGCGGGCTGCAGGAGCTGCGCACCGAGCTGGTGCGCTCGCTGCCGGCGCCGCCGGACGGCTACCAGGTCGAGCTCGTCGGCCTCCCGCTCGTTCTCGCCCAGGGCCAGGACCTCCTCGACGAGGACCGGTACGACGCCAGCCTGGCGGGCATCGCCGTCGCGGCGGCGGTGCTGCTGCTCGGGCTGCGCCGCCGGGCGGACGCGGTGCGGGCCGTCGTCGCCGCGCTCGTCGCCACCGGCTGGGGGTTCCTGCTGCTCGACCTCAGCGGCCGGGGCCTCGACCCGGTCACGATCGCCCTCGGCACGCTGACCGTCGCCGTGGGTGCGGAGTTCACCGTCGTGCTCACCGAGGCGGTCCGCCGGCGCTCGCCGCTGCTCGGCCGCACCGTCGGCCTGATGGCGGCCGCGTCGGCCGTCGGCTACCTCGTCCTGCTCGCCTCGGGCCTCGCCGCCGTGCGCACCTTCGGCGCTGAACTCGCTCTCGGCGTCGGACTGGCCTGGGCCGCGGCCCGCCTCGTGGTCTCCGCGAGCACCAGGCCCGCTCCCGGGCCGGATCCCTCGGTCGTCGTACCCCTGCAGCGTGCGAAGGAGCTCGCCCATGCCTGACCTGCCCAGCCTGCCTGCACTGCGCGCCACGTCGCGCCAGCGCCTCGCCCTCGCCGGCGTCGTGGCCCTCCTCCTCGTCTCCGGTGGCGCCTGGTGGGCCAACCGGGGCCTGCCCGACGACGTGGCCGTCCGGGTCGGCAGTACCGACGTGTCGGTCGCGGACCTGCGCGGCCGGATGGCGACCGTGGAGGCGCTCTACGGGGTGACCGCGCCCGACAGCGGCACGGAGGAAGACGGCTTCTGGCGCGACGCCGCGCACTCGGTCGCCGTCGGCCTGGTCCTCGACGACGCCGCGAAGGACGAGGACGTGTCCATCTCCGGCAACCAGGTCGACGCGTCGCTCCAGCAGGTGATCACGTCCTTCTTCGGTGCAGGAGAGGACGGGCAGGAGGCCTTCACGGAGGCGCTCGCCACCGCGGGCACCTCGGAGGACGAGGTGCGGGACGAGCTGCGTCGCCAGCTCGAGGTCAACGCGCTCTTCGCGGCCGTCACCGGCGACGTCGCGTCCCCGACGGCCGACGACGTGGCGGCGGCGTACCAGGACCGGCGCTGCTCCCTGCGGCTGCCGGAGAAGCGGCAGGTGCGCAACATCGTCGTCGCCACGCGGGCCGATGCACAGGACGTGCTGCGTCGGCTCCGGGGAGGAGCCTCGTTCGCCTCGGTCGCGGCCGCGACGACCATCGACGCCAGCACGCGCGACTCCGGGGGCGACCTCGGCCTGGTCGCGGCCGCCGACCTCGAGGCCGCCTACGCAGAGGCGGCCTTCGCGGTCGGCAAGGGCCAGCTGTTCGGCCCGGTGCAGGGCGAGTACGGCTGGAACGTCGGCCGGGTCGACGCGATCCGGGCGGGGCAGGTCCCGACCCTGGCGCAGGCCACCGACCAGCTGAAGCAGGCCCTGTTCTCCGAGGCGCAGAGCGACGCCTGGCGGTCGTGGTTGCGCCAGCAGCTGGACGCCGCAGACGTGCAGTACGGCGATGCCTACGTCCCCGAGGACCCGCTGGCGCTGCCCGCCGAGGGCCTGCCCGGGTCAGGTGCCGACGAGGCGTCCGGACCAGCCGACTGCTGAGTGACGGCCGTGCTCATCGTCGCCGCCCTCGCCGAGCTGGTGCTCGGCGCGGGTCTCTTCCTGCTCGGCCGTTGGGGCCGGCTCTCCGCCGACCGTCTGGTGCCCGTGGTGCTCGACGGCGACGAGCGGCGCCGGCGCGCCGACGCCCTCGCGCGCGCGGCGCTCGCGTGCCAGGCATTCGGCCTGCTGCTCGTGGTCTTCGCCCTCGGGACGGCCGTCGCCGCCGTGTCCGGCGCGGGCCCGACCCTGCGTCCCGAGTAGGGGCCGACGGCCCGAGAGCCCGGAAGGGGCAGGACATCACCCCCGCAGGGAGATGTCCCGGTGCAGTGACGACGGCCACAGTTCAGGTGTTCACAGCGATGCCGGCCCGCCGGCGACCAAGGAGACGCAGATGTACCCCGGAGCCTTCGCGCAGACCACGCCCGACAAGCCGGCGATCCTCATGGCCGACACCGGCGAGGCGCGCACCTACGCGCAGCTCGAGGAGAACTCGATCCGTCTGGCCCGCGCGCTGCACGACCACGGGCTCCGGCCGGGCGACCACATCGCGTTCCTGAGCAGCAACGCTCCCCAGGTCTTCGAGGTCTACTGGGCCGCCCTCCGCTCGGGCCTCTACGTCACCGGCGTGAACAACCGGCTCTCGCCCGAGGAGGCTGGGTACGTCGTCGACGACTGCGGCGCGCAGGTGCTCGTCGTGAGCGCCGACCTCGCCGATGTCGCCGTCGCCATCGGCGAGCACGCCCCGCGGGTCACCCTCCGCCTGGCGTTCGGTGGAGAGGTGGCCGGCTTCGCGTCGTACGACGCCGCGCTGGCCGCGGCCTCGCCGGAGCCCTTCGCGGACCAGCCTCGTGGCACCGACATGCTCTACTCGTCCGGCACCACCGGTCGCCCGAAGGGGATCAAGGCTCCGCTGCCGGCGCGCCAGGTCTCCGAGCCCGGGGACATGTTCGTCGCGGTGTTCGCGCCGATGTACGGCTTCGACACCGACACCGTCTACTACTCGCCGGCGCCGACCTACCACGCCGCGCCCCTGCGCTTCGGCGGCATCGTGCACGCCACCGGCGGCACGGTCGTGATGACGCGGAAGTTCGACGCGGAGACGACGCTCCGGATCATCGAGGAGCACCGGGTCACCCACGCGCAGTTCGTGCCGACCATGTTCGTGCGGATGCTCAAGCTCCCGGAGGCGACCCGCCTGGCCTACGGCCACGAGACCCTGCGCGCGATCATCCACGCGGCGGCACCGTGCCCGGTCGAGGTGAAGCGGGCGATGATGGACTGGTGGGGCCCGGTGCTCCACGAGTACTACGCGTCGACCGAGGCCAACGGCATCACCCTCATCCGACCGGAGGAGTGGCTGCAGAAGCCCGGCTCGGTCGGCAAGGCCGGCCTCGGCATCATCCACATCTGCGACGAGTCCGGCGCCGAGCTGCCGACCGGCGAGGACGGCACCGTCTACTTCGAGCGCGACACCGCGCCCTTCGAGTACCACAACGACCCGGAGAAGAGCCGCGAGGCGCGGCACCCGCAGCACGACAGCTGGACCACCACCGGGGACGTCGGGCACGTCGACGAGGACGGCTACCTGTTCCTCACCGACCGCAAGGCCTTCATGATCATCAGCGGTGGTGTGAACATCTACCCGCAGGAGGTCGAGAACGCTCTCGCCCTGCACCCGAAGGTCCAGGACGTGGCCGTCATCGGCGTTCCCGACGAGGAGATGGGCGAGCAGGTCAAGGCCGTCGTCGAGCTCCCGCCGGGCATCGAGGCCAGTGACGAGCTGGCTGAGGAGATCATCGGCTTCGTCCGCGAGCGGATCGCCCACTACAAGACCCCGCGCTCGGTCGACTTCGTCGACGCGCTGCCGCGGACCGACACCGGGAAGCTGCTGAAGAAGCAGCTGGCAGCGGCGTACGCCGCCGTTCCCGCCACCTGAGCTCCGGTGGCGGCAGCCCCTGCCAGTGCCGCCGCCACCGGGTCCGCTTCGCCCTACCCAACCCTGGAACCAAGGAGCCCGCCATGGCCTACTTCACCGACACCGCCGAGGTCGACAAGTACATCGGAGGTGTCTTCCGCGCCGCCGCCGACCACCCGGAGTCCGGCCCGAAGATGCGCGCCGCCGACATCGTGCTGAAGGTCTACTACACCGACCCGGCGTGCGAGATGAACGTCATCATGAAGCCCGAGGGCATGAGCACCTCGCTCGGCCCGATCGACGAGAAGGCCGACGTCGTGATGATGATGAAGTCCGACACGGGTGACAGGTACTGGCGCGGCGAGTACAACCTCGCCGTTGGCCTCGCCAAGGGCGAGGTCAAGGCCAAGGGCCCGGTCAACAAGATCCTCAAGCTGGTGCCGCTCACCAAGCCGCTCTTCCCGATGTACCGCGAGCTCGTCGCGGAGAAGGACGCGGCGAACGCATGAGCACCATGAAGGCCGCGGTCCTCAAGGGACCGCACACCGTCGTCCTCGAGGACATCGCCCGGCCGACGATCACGGAGCCGACGGACGTCATCCTCAAGGTGGAGCGCACGGCGATCTGCGGCACCGACCTGCACCCGTACGAGAGCCGCCTGGAGCTCGAGGACGACGTCGTCCTCGGCCACGAGTTCCTCGGCACCATCGTCGCGGCCGGCCCCGGCGTCGCGAATTTCAGTGAGGGCGACCGCGTCGTCGCCTCCTGCGTCGTGAGCTGCGGCGCCTGCTACTGGTGCCGTCGCGGCAACCCCGGCCGGTGTGCCGGCGTCCGGATCTTCGGCATGGGCATCACCTTCGGCGACCTCGTCGGCGGCCAGGCCGAGTACGTCCTCGTGCCCAACGCCGATCTCACCCTCAAGGCGATCCCCGAGGGTGCGGACGACGACGACATGCTCTTCGTCGGCGACATCATCACCACCGGCTACGAGGCCGTACGGCGCAGCATCCGTCCCGGCGATTCGGTGGCCATCGTCGGCGCCGGACCGGTCGGCCTGTGTGCCGCGATGTCCGCCGAGGTGCTCGGTGCCTCGCAGGTCTTCGTCGTCGACCGCGTGCCCGCCCGGCTCAAGGAGGCCGAGCAGTACGGCGCGATCCCGGTCAATTTCGACGAGGTCGACCCGCAGGACGCGGTCTACGACCTCACCGACTGGCGCGGCGCCGACCTGGTCATCGACGCGGTCGGCCACGAGACGGCGCTGCAGTCCGCGACCCGCCTGGTCGCCGGAGGCGGCACCATCTCGATCCCCGGGGCGTACGTCGAGGAGTCGATCCCGCTGCCCTTCGGCGAGCTGTGGATCAAGGGCGTCACGATCGAGGGCGGCGTCGCGAACATCGTCAACCACATGGACGAGGTCACCACCCTGATCATGGCCGGCAAGTTGAAGCCGTCGGCGCTGATCTCCCACCGCATGGGGCTGTCCGAGGTCTCCGAGGCCTACCGCATGTTCCACGAGCGCGAGGCGACCAAGATCGTCCTCGACCCGTCGAAGTGAGGGCCCGGCCATGACCCAGCACCACCCCATGATCATCGGCGGCGAGGAGGTCGACACCTCGGAACTGCTCGACATCGTCGATCCGTCGACCGGTGAGCTCGTCGCGACCGTCGCCAAGGGCGACGAGTCGCACATCGACCTCGCGGTCGAGTCGGGTCGCAAGGCATTCGACGCGGGCGACTGGTCCCGGGCCGCACCGGCCGAGCGCGCTGCCGTGCTGCGCAACCTGGCGAACCTGCTCGGGGAGAACCTCGAGGAGATGGTCGAGCTCGAGATCCAGGCCAACGGCGCCACCGTGCGCCAGGCGACCGGCTTCCACGTCGGCCTCGCCGCCCCGCACCTGGAGTACTTCGCGAACCTCGCCGAGACCTACGAGTGGGAGACGCCGACCCGGATCGCGGCCTTCCCGACCATCGGCCAGTCGACCGTACGACGCGAGCCGATCGGGGTCGTGGGTGCTGTCGCGCCCTGGAACTTCCCGCTCCTGCTGGGCTTGTGGAAGATGGCGCCGGCACTGGCTGCCGGCAACAGCGTGGTCGTGAAGCCGGACGAGAAGACGCCGCTCTCCACGCTGCTCTTCGCCCGCCTGGCGCTCGAGGCCGGCCTGCCGCCGGGCGTCCTCAACGTGGTCCCCGGCATCGGCCACGTCGCCGGTGCCCGGCTCGCCGCCCACCCGGGGGTCGGGAAGATCGGGTTCACCGGCTCCACGCCGGTCGGCCGCGAGATCATGCGGACCTCCGCCGACACCCTCAAGGGCGTCACCCTCGAGCTCGGCGGCAAGTCGCCGGCGATCGTCCTCGACGACGCCGACCTCGACACCACGGTCGACGGCCTGCTGTGGGGCTGCATGCTCTACTCCGGGCAGATCTGCATGTCGATGACCCGGGCGCTGGTGCCCGAGTCCCGCAAGGAGGAGTTCGTCGAGCGGCTCGTCGAGCGCGCGTCGACCATCCGGCTCGGCGGCACCCGCGACTGGGACACGGACATGGGCCCGCTCGTCTCGGCCCGCCAGCGCGACCGCGTGCTCGGCTACATCGAGTCGGGCAAGGCAGAGGGCGCGCGTCTGGCGCTCGGCGGCGGCGTACCGGACGACCCGGCACTGGCCGGAGGCCACTACGTCGAGCCGACGATCTTCACCGACGTCACCCCGGACATGACGATCGCCCGCGAGGAGATCTTCGGGCCGGTGCTCTCCGTGCTGGCCTACCGCACCGAGGCCGAGGCCGTCGAGATCGCGAACGACAGCGACTACGGACTGGCGTCGTCGATCTGGACCGCCGACAACAGCCGTGCGCTGGAGATGGCCGGCCAGGTGCAGGCCGGCACTGTCTGGATCAACGACGCCCACAAGATCAACGTCGAGGTGCCCTTCGGCGGCTACAAGCAGAGCGGCGTCGGCCGTGAGCTCGGGCCGCGCGCGCTCGACCACTACACCGAGGTCAAGGACGTCTACCTCGACCTCTCCAACGACAAGGCCGCCCGTCCCTGGGACGTGCTGCTCAGCCACGCGGACGACTGAGCCGGAAGGATCCGAGATGACCACCACCGCAGACAGCAGCGCCGCGCTCAGCACGGGGGAGGAGTTCGGCGTCGACTTCGACGAGATCTTCGCCGAGGAGGAAGAGGAGAACTTCCTGCCGGCGACGGACGTCGACAAGCCGGAATATTCCGCGATCGACGTCTCCACCAAGGCCTTCTGGGCGAAGACCTCGGAGCAGCGCGACGAGGCGTTCGCCGCGCTGCGTCGTCACGACCCGGTGTCGTGGCAGCGTCCGGTCGAGGACGCAGTCACACCGGACCCGGACGACCCGGGCTACTGGGCGCTGGTGAAGCACGAGCACATCGTGCAGGTGTCGAAGGACAACGACACCTACATCTCCGGCCAGGGCGTGCTGTTCGACATGATGCCCAAGCTCTTCCTGCAGATGACGCAGAGCTTCCTGGCCATGGACGACCCGCGCCACCAGAAGCTGCGGATGCTGGTGAGCGCGGCCTTCACCCCGAAGCAGATCAAGAAGATCGACGAGGACATCCGACGTCGTGCGGCCGAGATCGTCGACCGTCTCGTGGCGAACGGGCCGGGCGAGGTCGAGGTCGTGGAGGCCGTCTCCGAGCAGCTGCCAGTCCTCATGTTCGGCGACCTCTTCGGCGTGCCCGACGACCTGGTGTGGCCCGCGGCCCGGGCCGCGGCGGACATCGTCTCCTGGGCCGACCCGGAAGCCCTGGCCGGGCGGTTGCCGGACGAGGTCCAGGTCGAGGCGGCCGCGATCCTCCACGACATCGCCGAGCAGCTCATCGAGGCGCGCAAGCACAACCCGACCGAGGACCTGTTCACCAACCTGATCAACGCCGAGGTCGAGGGCGAGCACCTCAACGAGTTCGAGATCGGCGCCTTCTTCGTCCTGATGGCCGTCGCGGGCACCGACACGACCAAGCACACGACGTCCTTCGGCCTTCGGGCACTCGCCGAGAACCCGGACCAGCTCGCGTACCTCCGGGAGGACTTCGACGGCCGGATCGGCGTCGCGATCGAGGAGTTCATCCGTTACGCCTCACCTGTCATGACCTTCCGACGCACCTGCGTCAAGGAGACCGAGCTCGGTGGACGGAAGATCATCCCCGGCGACAAGGTCGTCATGTTCTATCCCTCCGGGTCGTTCGACGAGGACGTGTTCGAGGACCCCTGGAAGTTCGACCTGTCGCGTAACCCGAACCCCCACCTGGGATTCGGCGGTGGTGGCGTCCACTTCTGCCTCGGCAACCAGCTGGCCAAGCAGATGCTGCGGGCGATCTTCCAGGAGCTCGTGTTCAGGCTCGACAGCTGGGAGTGCGGTGAGCCGGAGCTGCTCGGCACCAACTTCATGCGCGCCATCAAGCGCATGCCGATGAAGTTCGTCCCCTCGGACGCCAAGGAGGCATGAGATGCGACTCGCGATCGACTACGACAAGTGCACCGGCCTCGGCCTCTGCGAGGCCGAGGCGCCCGACGTGTTCGAGGTGCAGGCGGACGGCACGCTGCTCTGCCTCGACGAGAACCCGTCGGAGGCGTTGCGGACCGAGGTGGAGGCGGCATGCGCGTCGTGCCCCACCGAGGCGTTGCGCATCATCGAGGACTGAGCCGTGACCAGGACCTCGGAGGTGCGCGACCTCGTCGTCGTGGGTGCCTCCCTCGCCGGCCTGCGGGCCGTCGAGGCCGCCCGCCGCACGGGGTACGACGGCCGGATCACCCTGGTGGGGGCCGAGCCGCACCTGCCCTACGACCGGCCGCCGCTGTCCAAGGCCTTCCTCGACGAGGGGACGACGCCCGAGGCGCCGCCCTTCCGCAGCGAGGAGCACCTGCGCGAGGAGCTCGGTGTCGACCTGCTTCTCGGCACCCCGGCCACCGGCCTCGACGCGTCTGACCGCGTGCTCGAGGCCGGTGACCGGGAGGTGCGCTACGACCGGCTGGTGGTCGCGACCGGCGCGGCGGCGCGGGTGCTGCCGGGGACGGAGGGCGTGGCTGGGGTGCACGCCCTGCGTACGGTCGACGACGCCGTCGCCGTGCGGGCCGCGCTCGATGCCGGCGCCCGCACGGTCGTGGTCGGAGCGGGCTTCATCGGCTCCGAGGTGGCGTCCGGCGCGCGCAAGCGCGGGCTCCCGGTCACGATCGTGGAGAGCCTCGACGTCCCACTGACCCGATCGGTCGGTCCCGAGGTGGGCCACGTGTGCGCCGACCTGCATCGCGCCAACGGAGCGGACCTCCGGTTGGGGACAGGGGTCCGCCAGGTGCTCGTCGCCGACGGCCGCGCGGTGGGGGTGCTCCTCGACGACGGCACGCGGGTGGACGCCGACCTGGTCGTCGCCGGCATCGGGGTGGTGCCCTCGACCTCATGGCTGCGCGGCTCGGGGATCGCCCTGCACGAGCGGGACGGTGCCCTGCTCTGCGACGCGGCCCTGGCGACCTCGTTGCCCGGCGTGTACGGCGCCGGGGACGTCGCCCACTGGCCCAACCCGCTGTTCGACGGACAGCTGATGCGCCTCGAGCACTGGACCAACGCCGCCGAGCACGGCGCAGCCGCGGCGACGAACGCGCTCGATCCCTCGGGCGGCGTACCTGTGGTGTCGGTGCCGTACTTCTGGTCGGACTGGTACGGCCACCGGATCCAGTTCGTCGGCGTGCCGCAGGCCGACGAGGTCGTGGTGCTGGCGGACGAGCCGTACCTCGCGCTGTACCGCCGTGGGGACCGCGTCGTGGGAGCGCTCACGATCGACCGGCCCACGCAGATCATGAAGCTGCGTCGGCTGATCAGCCAGCGGGCGTCGTGGGCGGAGGCCAGGACGTTCGCGGAGGGGTTGCCCGCGGTGCGCGCGCCGCAGCCCGCCGGATGAACGGCGTCGGGTGATCGGGGAGGACGCAGGGGAAAGCAGCCGGCCGGGGAGTGCCGTGCGGGAGCCACGGCACTCCCTCGCTGGTCGCACCGTGGTGCTGTCCGGTGGCGTGCACGGGATCGGTGCGGCGCTGGCAACGGCGCTGGGTGCAGCTGGGGCGAACGTTGTCCTTCTCGTCCGGCCGACCCGCGAGGCGGTCACTCCGGCTCTGCTGCGCGTGGTGGACGCGATCGGGCGGAGCGACGGCGAGTGCCTCGTCCTCCCTGCCGACCTGCGCGACGAGACCGCCGTCGTGCGGGCCGTGGCCGAGGCCGTTGCGCGCTTCGGCGGTGTCGACGCCTGCCTCAACAACGCCAGCGCGCTCACCCTCGCCGGGACCGAGGACGTGCCCGTCGCGTCGTTCGACCTGATGCTCCAGGTCAACATCCGCGGCACGTTCGTGCTGACCCGCGCGTGCCTTCCTGCCCTCCGCCGGTCCACCAACCCCCACGTGCTGACGGTCTCGCCGCCGCTGAACCTGGCTCCCCGCTGGCTGGGCGCCCACCCGCCGTACACGCTGAGCAAGTACGGCATGACGATCCTCGCCCTCGGCTGGGCCGAGGAGTTCGCCGGTTTCGGCATCGCGTCCAACTGCCTGTGGCCCGAGCGCACGATCAGCACGGGCAATGTCGTGCAGCTGCTCGGCGACGACGCGGCCCGTTTCGCGCGCAGCCCGACTGTGATGGCTGATGCGGCCGTCGCCGTACTGGCGGCCCCGGCGCCGCTGCTCACGGGGCAGTGCCTGCTCGATGTCGACGTGCTGCGCGGGGTCGGGATCGCCGACCTGGGGAGGTACGGCGGCGAGGAGCCGGAGACCGACCTGTTCGTCGGTGGCTGACCGGACTCAGCCCGAGAGCCCGAGCTCCCGCTCCCCGACCGTGGCGAAGTACGCCGCCACCGTCGCGTCGTCGACGTCGCGCAC
>CAZKZQ010000021.1:0-25295 GCA_964557235.1 uncultured Nocardioidaceae bacterium | reverse complement strand
GCCCGGCCGCGCGCAGCCAGATCCAGCGGGCGGCGTGCTCGCTGCCCCAGTTGTGTCCGAGCATCCCGGTCCAGCCGGTGAGGTCGACTTCTTCACCGTCCACCACCAGGCTTCCGGCGGCCCGGAGGTCGGGGAGCGGGGACGTCGACTTGGTGCGGGGGAGCGGGGCGGCATAGAGGAACCCCGGGCGCAGGTGCCGCAGCGGCTCCTCGACGGAGGTGAACGTGACGTCCCAGGTCGCGGTGAGCGAGGGGAGGTCGATCGAGCCGCCGCTCCCGGACAGGCCCTGGGTGGCCGGCCCGACGACGATCCCGCGCCCGCCCGGGGCGACCCGCTGCCCGTCGAGCTTCGCCGCGCGGACGCCCTGCTCGTCGTACGACGTCACCCAGAGGGCGCCGACCGGCTCGGCCCCCGCCCGCTTGCGCACCGTCGTGCGCACCCAGAGGGCCCGCGAGCCGTCCGGGGCGGCGATGACGGAGTAGACGCTCTCGTAGAAGGCCGAGTCGGCGTCGGCGCGGGTGAGGTGCAGGTCCACGGGAGCACTCTGGCACCCCGCGGTCACTGCAGGGCGGAGGAGAGGCGCATGACGGTGTCGACGTAGCGCTTGAGCGGACCGCGGCGCGACCACTCCTCGAGCGTGAGCTCGCGGGACAGCGCGCGGTAGTGGTCCTCGACCTGGCGCACGGCCCCGACCGCCTCGGCGCCGACCATCATCAGCGACACCTCGAAGTTGAGCGCGAACGAGCGCTGGTCGAGGTTGCTCGACCCGATCACCACGACGTCGTCGTCGACGGACAGGTGCTTGGCGTGGAGGATCGCCGGCGCGGGGTAGCGGTGGATGCGCACGCCTGCCTCGAGCAGTGCGCGGTAGTAGGAGTTCTGCGCGTGGCCGACCATGAACTGGTCCGACACCTCGTTGACGAACAGCTCCACCTCGACCCCGCGGCGGGCGGCGGTCGTGACGGCGTAGAGCAGCGACTCGTCGGGGACGAAGTAGGGACTCGTGATCGACAGGCGTCGGGTCGCGCCGTAGACCAGGGTGGTGAACAGCAGCAGGTTGTTCTCCGCGGTGTAGCCCGGCCCGCTCGGCACGACCTGGCAGGTGACCCCGCCCAGCTCGCCCTCCTCGAGGGGCCCGGGAGGAGGACCGGAGGAGACCTCGAGGACCCCGCCGGTCTCCAGGGCCCAGTCGGAGGCGAAGACCGCCTCGAGCGACGCGACGACGGGACCTCGCAGCCGCACCATCAGCTCGACCCAGCCGCGCCCGAGCTTGTGGTTCCTGGGCTTGTTGTAGCCGGGCTCGGTGAGGTTCTGCGAGCCGGTGAACCCGACCAGTCCGTCGACCACGAGCAGCTTGCGGTGGTTGCGCAGGTCGGGCCGGCGGAACCGCCCGCGGGTCGGCGAGATCGGGAGCATCGGGTGCCACTCGAACCCCGAGGCGTCGAGGTGGCGACGCAGGTCGCGATAGCCCGGGATGCCGCGCGAGCCGAGGTGGTCGAGCAGCAGGCGCACCTCCACCCCGCGCTCGTGCGCCGCGGTGAGAGCGTCGAGCAGCGGACGGGTCAGGTCGTCGAGCGCGGTGATGTAGAACTCCACGTGCACGTAGCGCTCCGCACGCCCGACGGCCTCGGTCATCAGCTCGATCGACCCGGCGTAGTCCTCGACGAACGTCACGGTGTTGTCGTAGGTCAGGGGCAGCGAGGCGGTGCGGTGGTTGAGCCGGATCGCGCTCGCGACGTACGCCGGCACGGGGCCACGCGCCTCCCTCACCAGCAGGGGCTCGGTCCGCTCGGCGATGGTGGCGTTGATCCGCCGCAGGGTCGCCTCGCGCCGCCGGCCGAGACGCGCGCTGCCGAAGAACGCGAAGGCGATCAGCCCGAGGGCGGGCTCGAGCAGCACGAGCAGCAGCCAGGCGACGCCGGTCGACGGCTTGCGGTTGGCGGGGATGACGCCGAGCGCGGCCACACGCAGGACGATCTCGGCGACCAGCAGCACGGAGCCGACGACGGCGAGCACCGTCACTCCGGAGTCGGACATGCCGGCTCTCCCTCCTGCTCGTCGGGCACGGGCGCGAGGACCCGCCCCGCGACCGCGCTCGCCACGATGATGGCGGCGATCACGATCAGCCACGAGACCAGGGCCAGCGCGGCGCCGATGACGCCGTAGTGGTCGGCGTTGCGCGCCACCAGCTGTGGCATCCACAGGGCGGTGCCCCACCCGGCCAGCAGCTGGACCGCCGCGGTGGCCACGGCGCCGGGCAGCAGGTCCGCCACGGGCACCCGGCGGGAGAGCAGGAGGTGGGTGGCCACGAGCCACCCGCCGACGAGGACCCCGACCTGAATCACGAGGCCGAGCACCGTCCCGAGCACGCCGGCGTCGGTCAGCCGCCCCGCCCACGACGCCCCGGACAGCACGACCAGCAGCACGAGGAGACCCGCGGCGCGGTGGAGCACGACCCCCGGAGCGCGGCGGGGGAGGGACCACGTGTCGGCGAACGTGCGCTGCAGCGACCGGGCGAAGCTGTTCACCGTCCACAGCAGCACGACCAGGCTCAGCAGCGTCGTGCCGCCCGCCGCCTCGGGCGGCCGCTCGAACAGCAGCCGCACCGACGTCTCCGCGCTCCCGTCGAGGTCGAAGCGGCGCACGAGGTAGCCGCCCACCGCACTGCTGCCGTCGGCGCCGGCGAAGGACGCGACGACGATGAGCAGCGGGATGACGGCGATGAAGGCCTGCCCGGCGAGCATGAGGACCCGGTCGCGCCCGTCGATGCGCAGGAACAGCCGCAGCAGGCGCACCGGCACCGTCCCCGCGTGCCGGTCGAGCACGGCGGTGACCCGGGAGAGCACGGCCGACCTCATCCTGCTCCTGTCGCGGTGGGTCACCCGTCCGGGTGACCGCGGACCCTACGATAGCCGCGAGCTCGGGTCGGCCTCGGCAGGACGGAGTCACGCATGCACCCGGGACGTCTCGCACGGATCCTCTCCCCGATCCTGCTCGCAGTGCTCGTCGGCACGCTCGCCGGCGGCCCCGTGCAGGCGGCGCCGACGCGGGCCGACCAGTCCGCCGATCAGTCCGCCGAGGAGGAGCTGGCCGAGACCTACGCTCCCCGCATCGTGGTCGTGCGGCAGGACGAGCCCTGCGGGCCGGGGGAGCCCTACGTGCCCGTCGACGTCGACCCGCTCCTGGGCAACGACTCCGTCGCGCTGCGCGGTCCGTGGACGAGCCACGACCTGGTCTCCGTGGCGCCGACGGCGGAGCAGCTCGGCGCGGGGCTCGACGGCTACGCCCTCGACTTCCCCGGCGACGCGCTCAAGCCCGGCTGCACCTACGAGAAGTGGGTCGACCGGCTGTGGGGGCGGCGGCCGCAGCCGACGGTCTATGCCCACGTCGCGACGCAGAAGGGGGTGACCGACCGCATCGCGGTGCAGTACTGGTTCTTCTACGCCTACAACGACTACAACAACAAGCACGAGGGCGACTGGGAGCGCATCCAGGTGGAGTTCCCCGCGGGGGACGCGGAGACCGCTCTGCAGACCGGTCCGGACGAGGTGTTCTACTCCCAGCACTACGGGTCCGAGCGGGCGGTGTGGGGCGGCGACAAGCTGCGTGTCGAGGACGGCACGCACCCCGTCGTCTACGTCTCGGCGGGCTCCCACGCCAGCCAGTACTCCGAGGGCGTCTACCTCGGCCGCAACGCCACCGAGGGCTTCGGCTGCGACACGACCGTCGGCCCCCACGACGAGCTCGAGCCCGCCGTCGTCACCATCCCGAGCGACCCGGCGCAGGCGGCCGCGGAGCTGCCCTGGACGTCGTACCGCGGGCACTGGGGCGAGACCGGCTCCCTCGGCTTCTACGAGGGACCGGTCGGCCCCTTCGGCAAGGGGCAGTGGCGCAAGCCGTTCGCCTGGTCCTCGACCGCGCGCGACCACAGCTTCTCCATGCCGGGCGCCGAGGTCGCGGGCAACCGGGCGTCGGAGTACTTCTGCGGCCTGGTCGGCGGCGGCTCCGACGTCTTCCGTCGCTTCACCACCGACCCCGGGCCCGTGCTGCTCGTGCTCCTCGGCGTCCTGCTCGTCCTGGGCTGGGTCGTGCGCCGCTCGGGCTGGCAGGAGGCGCGGCCGCTGCCGGCTGTCGTCGCGCGCCGGCCGGGGCAGGTCGTCGGGGCGGCGCTCCGGATGCTGGGCGCCCACCGCCGGATCTTCCTGCTCGTGGCGGCCCCGGCCGCCGCGGCGTCGGTCGCGTCGTCACTGCTCACCGCAGTCGACCCGCCGGTCTCCTCGGTGTGGTGGGGCGCCCTCTCGGCCGTCGTGGCGGTCGTGCTCGTCGTGGCCCTGACCTGGGGCCAGCTCGCGACCACGCAAGCGGTCCTCGACCTCGACGGGGGACGCACGCCGACGGCGTCGACCCTCCTGCGCGACACCCGCGCCCGCGTCCCGGCACTGCTCGCGACCGTGGTGGTCTGGGCCGCGGTCATCGGTCTGTTCCTGATCACCGGCGTGCTGTCCCTGGTCGCGATCGTGCTGATCGTGGCCTGGTCCCTGGCGCTCCCGGTCGTCCAGGCCGAGGGGCTCTCGGGGTGGCGGGCGCTGCGGCGCAGCTCGCGGCTGGTCCGCCGCCAGCTCCTCACCGTGCTCCTCACCCTCGCGATCTCGACGACCCTGGTGACCGTGCTCGGTGGCGTCCTGGCCGCGCTGGTGTTCGCGACCAGCCCGGCGCCGTACGCCGTGGTGAGCGGCATCCCGCAGCTCGTGACGACCCTCGTGTGGCCGGTGACGGCGCTGCTGGGGACCTATGCCTGGGCCAACGGGCGGGCACGGGAGACCGTGGACACGTCACAGGTTGCACACGGCGAGCGGTGACGTGCTGGGATGGGGGCATGACGCACAGCTTCGGCATCGACTTCGGCGGCTCGGGCATCAAGGGCGCACCGGTGGACCTCGAGCGCGGCGACTTCTCCGCGGACCGGGTCAGGATCGACACCCCGCAACCGGCGACGCCGCAGGCCGTGGCCGAGGTGTTCCGCGAGCTGATCGACCACTACCCCCAGCAGGACGCCGACGACGCGGTCGGCGTCACCGTCCCCGGCGTCGTCCGTCACGGGGTGGTCCACTCCGCGGCCAACATCGACAAGAGCTGGATCGACTTCGACGCCGACGCGCTGTTCACCAAGGTGCTCGAGCGCGAGGTGCACGTGGTCAACGACGCCGACGCGGCGGGCCTGGCCGAGGTGAGGTACGGCGCCGCCAAGGGCCAGACGGGCCTCGTCATCGTCACCACCCTCGGCACCGGCATCGGCTCGGCGCTCGTCATGGACGGCAGGCTCGTGCCCAACTCCGAGCTCGGCCACCTCGAGGTCGACGGGCACCCCGACGTGGAGCGGTGGGCCGCGAGCTCGGTGCGGGCCAAGGAGGACCTCGCCTACCCCGACTGGGCCGAGCGGCTCACGGTCTACTACCGGGCGCTGGAGAAGCTGTTCTCGCCCGAGCTGTTCGTCATCGGCGGCGGGGTCAGCAAGGACGGCGACAAGTTCATCCCGCTCATCGACGTGAAGACCCCGATCGTCGCCGCCGCCCTGCGCAACCGCGCCGGCATCGTCGGCGCGGCCCTGTGGGCCGAGGAGACCGAGGGGTGAGCTCGCTCCTCGTCCTCGGCGGCACGTCGTGGCTGGGCGGGCTGGTCGCTCGCCACGGCCTGGCCCGCGGGCTCGAGGTCACCTGCCTCGCGCGGGGTGAGTCCGGGTCCGCCCCGTCCGGTGTGACGTGGGTGCGGGCCGACCGCAGCGAGGCGTCGGCGTACGACGAGGTGGCCGGGTCCTCCTGGGACCTCGTCGTCGACGTGAGCTGGCAGCCGGGGTTCGTCCGCTCCGCGCTCGCCGCCCTGTCGGGGCGCGCGGGGTCGTGGGCCTATGTCTCGTCGATCTCGGCCTACGCCGACGGGCTGGCGGCCGGCTCCGACGAGTCCGCTGCACTGTTCCCGGCGCTCGTCGGGGACTCGGCCCGCATGGAGGACTACGGTCCGGCCAAGGTGGCGTGCGAGGAGGCCGTGCTCTCGGCGTTCCCCGGTGCCCTCGTCGCCCGGGCCGGGCTCCTGATCGGGTACGGCGACCGCAGCGACCGGTTCGGCTACTGGCCGGCCCGCCTGTCGGTCGAGGGGCCCGTGCTGGAGCCGCCGCGCGACCAGCCGCTGCAGGTCCTGGACGCCGACGACCTCGCCGCGTGGCTGGTGGCGGCCGGCCTCGCGGGGACCTCGGGCACGTTCAACGCGGTCGGTCCGCCGGTCACCGTCGGGGATGCGCTCGACGCGTCCGCGGCCGCCGCCGGCACGCACCCGCTGTGGCACGAGACCTCCGAGGAGTGGCTCCTCGAGCACGGCGTGAACCCCTGGATGGGGCCGGAGTCGTTGCCGTTGTGGCTGCCGGCCGAGGACCACGGCGGCATGGCCGTCTCCGACGCGGCCGCGGTGGCCGCCGGTCTCACCCGCCGTCCGCTCGCCGACTCCGCCGCCGCTGCCCTCGCCTGGGAGCGTGAGCAGGGTCTGGACCGCGACCGTCGCGCGGGGCTCAGCCGAGCGCGGGAGGCCGAGCTCCTCGCCGAGTGGTCGGGTTCTCAGTCGTCGGAGCCGAGGAAGCGATAGCCGATGCCCGGCTCGGTGACGAAGATCCGCGGCGCGGACGGGTCCTCCTCGAGCTTGCGGCGGATGCTCGCGAGGTGCACGCGCAGGTAGTTGGTCTGCCGCTCGAAGCCCGGCCCCCACACGCTGCGCAGCAGCTCGGCCTGCCGCACCAGCCGACCCCGCTTGCGGGCGAGGGTCTCGACGATCTTCCACTCGATCGGGGTCAGGTGGACCTCCTCGCCGTCGCGGTCGGCGCGGGACTCCGTCACGTCGAGCCGGAGGCCGCCGACCTCGACGACGAGGGCGGGCTCGGCGGCTGCGGTGCGTCGCGTGGCGACACGGATGCGCGCCAGCAGCTCCTCGACCGCGAACGGCTTGGTGATGAAGTCGTCGGCGCCGAGGTCGAGGGCCTCGACCTTGTCGTCGGGCTCGCTGCGGGCGGACACGACGATGACGGGCACCTGGGTGAAGGTGCGCAGCCGGCGCAGCACGCTGGTGCCGTCGAGGTCGGGCAGGCCGAGGTCGAGCAGCACCACGTCGGGCATCCGCTCGTCGACGACCTGCAGCGCCGACCGGCCGTCGGCGGCCGTCTCGACGTCGTAGTCGCGCGCCCGCAGGTTGATCGAGAGGGTGCGGAGGATCGCGGGGTCGTCGTCGACCACCAGCACGAAGGTCACGCGGGCACGCTCCGTCCGTCCGGCCGCGGGAAGCCCAGCACGAACGTGAGCCCCCCGGCGGGAGTGTCCTCGGTGGCGATGGTGCCACCCATGGCCTCGGTGAGGCCGCGGGCGACGGCGAGCCCGAGGCCGACGCCGTCCTTGCGCGGCACGTCCCCGAGCCGCTGGAACGGCGCGAACAGCCGGTCCCGGTCGTGGTCGGCGACGCCGGGGCCCTCGTCACTGATCCGCAGGATGACGCGCGGGCCGTCGGTGGCGTCGTCGACGGCCGCGCCGTCGATGCAGATGCCGGCCCCGTCGGGGGTGTACTTCAGGGCGTTCTCCGCGATGTTGGCGAGCACCCGGTCGAGCAGCCCGGGGTCGGCGAGGGCGACGAGGCCGGGGTCGACGTCGACCTTGATCCGTGCGTTGTCGGGCAGGGGTGCCAGGGCGTCGCGGACCGCGCTGCGCAGTCCGACCTCGGTGAGCGCGACGCTGACCGCCCCCGCGTGGATGCGGCTCATGTCGAGCAGGTTGGTGACCAGCGCGTTGAGCCGGTCGGCGGAGGTCTCGACGTTCTCCAGCAGGTCGGCGCTGTCCTGCTCGCTCAACCTGATCGACCCGTCGCGCAGTGTCGCGACCGAGGCCTTGACCGCGGCCAGCGGCGAGCGCAGGTCGTGCGAGACCGCGGCGAGCAGGGCGGTGCGCGTGCGGTCGATCTCGGCCAGCCGCAGTCGCTCGCTCTCGGCGCGCGCGGCCTGCTGCCGCTCCGCCATCACCTTGGCGTACGCCGCGTAGGCGTTGAGCAGGCTCCGCTCCGACGCCGCGTGGCGACCACCACGCAGCACCATGACGGTGTCCTCGTCGATCGCGGTCGAGATGTCGCCGTCGTCGGGGGAGGTGGGTGGGTCGCCGACGGAGGCGACGACCTCGTGCTCGCCGCGTCCGTCGCGTCGCAGCACCGCGCCTCCCGAGGCGCTGAACAGCTCGCACGCCGAGCCCAGCAGGCCGGTCAGGTCGTCGCCGGAGCTGAGCAGGCTGTGGGAGAGCACGGTGAGGGCGTCGGCCTCCGCGCGGGCCCGGCGGGCCTCGTTGGCGCGCCGGGCGGAGTGGTCGACGACGCTCGCCACCGCGATGGCGACCACGACGAACAGCCCCAGCGCGACGGCGTTCTCCGGCTCGGCGATGGTCAGCGTGTGGAGCGGAGGCGTGAACCAGTAGTTGAGCAGCAGCCCGCTCCACACGGCCGAGACGACCGCGGGCACGAGGCCGCCGATCAGCGCGGTGGCGACGACGACGGCCATGAGGGCCATCGACTCGGTGGAGAGGCCGAACCGGTCGCCGGTCAGCTTCAGCGCCGTGGTGAGGACGGCGGGAGCGAGGAGGGCGACCACGAAGCCGGCCAGCCGGCGGTTCCGGCCGACCGTGCGGGCGGGACCCGGCTCGGCGAAGCGCCGGCGTCGGGCGTAGTCGTGGGTGACGATGTGGACGTCGATCTCACCCGACCCGGCGATCACGCGCTCGCCGATGCCTGGGCGCAGCAGGGTCGAGACGCGGCTGCGCCGGCTGGCGCCGATGATCACCTGGTTGGCGTTCTCGGCGCGGGCGAACTCCAGGATCGCCTCGGCCGGGCTGTCCCCGACGATGGTGTGGAAGGTGCCGCCGAGGTCCTTGGCCTTGGCCCGCATCACCGCGAGCTGGTCGGCCGTGGCGCCGCGGAGCCCGTCGGGCCGGGAGACGTAGAGCGCCAGCCACTCGCCGCCGGACCGGCGCGAGGCGATGCGGGCCGCTCGCCGCATGAGCGTGCTCGACTCCGGGCCGCCGGTGACCGCCGCGACGATGCGCTCGCGCGTGGCCCAGGTGCCCTGGATGCCGTGCTGCTCGCGGTAGCGCTCGAGGCCCTCGTCCACGCGGTCGGCCAGCCACAGCAGCGCGAGCTCGCGCAGCGCGGTGAGGTTGCCCTCGCGGAAGTAGTTCGCGAGCGCGGCGTCGACCTTGTCGGGGGCGTAGACGTTGCCGTGCGCCATCCGCCGCCGCAGCGACTGGGGGCTCATGTCGACCAGCTCGATCTGGTCGGCCGA
The DNA here is from genome assembly GCA_964557235.1 of uncultured Nocardioidaceae bacterium. Taxonomy (GTDB): domain Bacteria; phylum Actinomycetota; class Actinomycetes; order Propionibacteriales; family Nocardioidaceae; genus Marmoricola_A. The sequence goes on along the minus strand of CAZKZQ010000021.1, from coordinate 15,946 downwards.
GCGGACCACGGCGTCCGGCACGGTCTCGCGCTGCCGCACGCCGGTGATGGACTCGGTCACGTCGTTGAGCGACTCCAGGTGCTGGATGTTGACGGTGGTGATGACCTCGATGCCGGCCTCGCGCAGCTGCTGCACGTCCTGCCAGCGCTTCTCGTGCCGGCTCCCCGGGACGTTGGTGTGCGCCAGCTCGTCGACGAGCACCACCGCCGGGCCGCGGGCCAGGACGGCCTCGACGTCCATCTCCTCCTGCTCCGTGCCGCGGTAGTCGATCCGCCTGCGCGGCACCACCTCGAGGTCGCCGAGCGCCGCGATCGTGCGCGGCCGGCCGTGGGTCTCGACGTAGCCCACCACGACGTCCGTGCCGCGGGCGCGGCGCCGGTGGCCCTCGTCGAGCATCGCGAAGGTCTTGCCGACGCCGGGAGCCGCACCGAGGTAGACGCGCAGCCGTCCCCGGGCGTCGGAGGTGCTCATGGGCTCAGTCTCCACCTCGGCTCCGATGTCCGCGGGGAACCCTCACCGGGCGGCCCGGTGCACGGCGAGGTTGAGCGTCACCACGTTGACGGCCGGCTCGCCGTGGAACCCGAGGAGGCGCCCCTGGGTGTGCGCGGCGACGAGCGCCTCGACCTCGGCGACGGACAGGCCGTTGGCCGAGGCGACGCGGGCGACCTGCAGCCGTGCGTACGCCGGCGAGATGTGCGGGTCGAGGCCCGAGGCCGACGCGGTCACGGCGTCGGCCGGCACCTGGGAGGGCCGCACCCCCTCGGTCCTGGCGACCTCGGCCCGGCGCTCCGCGATCGCGGTCTGGAGGTCGGGGCTCAGCGGGCCGAGGTTGCTCGGAGCCGACGCCAGGGTGTCGTAGTCGTTGGCGGACGGGCGCGGGTGGAACCACTCCGGCCCCGTGAACTGCTGCCCGACCAGGGCGGAGCCGACGACCCGGCCGTCGAGGCGGAGCGGCTGCCCGTCGGCACGGTCGGGGACCGTGCGCCCGACGGCCCAGACGGCTGCGGGATAGCCGATCCCGAGCACCACGGTGAGCACGAGCAGGATGCGCAGCGCGGCGACGGACTGGCGCGCGAGGTCGGTGAAGGTGGAGACGATCATGGTGGTCAGCCGATCCCTGGGATGGTCGAGACGAGCAGGTCGATGAGCTTGATGCCGACGAACGGCAGGACGATCCCGCCGAGGCCGAACACGAGGATGTTGCGGCGCAGCACCGAGGTGGCCGAGGCCGCCCTGAACCGCACGCCCCTCAGGGCCAGCGGGATGAGCGCGACGATGATGAGGGCGTTGAAGACGACGGCGGAGAGGATCGCCGACTGCGGTGTCGCCAGGCCCATCACGTTGAGGCGGTCCAGCGAGGGATAGGCCGCGACGAACATCGCCGGGATGATCGCGAAGTACTTCGCCACGTCGTTGGCGATCGAGAACGTCGTCAGCGCCCCGCGGGTGATCAGCAGCTGCTTGCCGATCTCCACGATGTCGATCAGCTTCGTGGGGTCGGAGTCGAGGTCGACCATGTTGCCGGCCTCCTTGGCGGCCGACGTGCCGGTGTTCATCGCGACGCCGACGTCGGCGGCCGCGAGGGCGGGTGCGTCGTTGGTGCCGTCACCGGTCATCGCGATCAGTCGGCCGCCCTCCTGCTCCTTGCGGATGTAGGCGAGCTTGTCCTCGGGGGTGGCCTCGGCGAGGAAGTCGTCGACGCCCGCCTCCTCGGCGATCGCCCGAGCGGTCAGCGCGTTGTCGCCGGTGACCATGACGGTGCGGATCCCCATGGAGCGCAGCTCGGCGAAGCGCTCGGTCATGCCCTGCTTGACCACGTCCTTGAGGTGGACGACGCCCAGGACGACGGAGGCTCCGGCGGCGTCCCGACGGGCGAGGACGAGCGGGGTCCCGCCCGCCCGGCCGACGTCGTCGACGGTCGCAGCGACCTCGGCCGACAGCTCGGTGCCGAGCCAGCCGGCGACGGCCGAGGCCGCACCCTTGCGGAGCTCGGTGCCGTCGGCGAGGTCGATGCCCGACATGCGGGTCTGGGCGGTGAACTCGACGAAGGTGACCCCGCCCGGCAGGTCGCGGTCGTCGGCGCCCTGGGCGAGTGCGAGCTCGACGATCGATCGGCCCTCCGGGGTCTGGTCGGCCAGGCTCGCCAGACGGGCGGCGTCGCGCAGCTCGGCCTCGGAGACGTCCGCCGCGGGGACGAAGCGGCTCGCCCGCCGGTTGCCGTAGGTGATGGTGCCGGTCTTGTCGAGCAGCAGCGTGCTGACGTCGCCCGCGGCCTCGACCGCACGGCCCGACATGGCCAGCACGTTGACCCGGACGAGCCGGTCCATGCCGGCGATGCCGATCGCCGACAGGAGCGCGCCGATCGTGGTCGGGATCAGGCAGACCAGCAGGGCGACGAGGACGACCAGGTCCTGCGGCGCCCCGGCGTACGACGCCATCGGCGGCAGGGTGGCGACCGCGGCCAGGAACACCAGCGACAGGCTGGTCAGCAGGATCGACAGCGCGATCTCGTTGGGGGTCCTGCGGCGCGAGGTGCCCTCGACCAGCGTGATCATCTTGTCGAGGAAGGTCTCGCCGGACGCGGCGGTGATGCGCACGACGATGCGGTCCGAGAGCACGCGGGTGCCGCCGGTGACCGCGCAGCGGTCCCCGCCCGCCTCGCGGATGACCGGGGCGGACTCACCGGTGATGGCCGACTCGTCGACCGACGCGACACCCTCCACGACGTCGCCGTCGCCGGGGATGACCTCGCCGGCCTCGACGACGACCCGGTCGCCCACCGCGAGCTGCGTGCCCGGCACGCGGGTCTCGCCGCCCGCTGCGTCGAGCAGGCGCGCGACGGTGTCGGTGCGGGTGGCGCGCAGCGAGGCGGCCTGGGCCTTGCCGCGGCCCTCGGCCACGGCCTCCGCCAGGTTGCCGAAGACCACGGTGAGCCAGAGCCACCCGGCGATGAGGGCGGTGAACAGGCTCGGGTCGAGCACGGCGGCGACGGTGGTGACGACCGAGCCGAGCCAGACCAGGAACATCACCGGGGAGCGCCACAGGTGGCCGGGGTGGAGCTTGCGCAGGGCCTCCGGGAGCTGCTGCGCGCCCTGGGTGACCAGGGTCCCCAGCGTGAGGGCGGAGGCGGGGGAGTGCGCCCGCGCCGACGTCTGCTCGGGGTGCTGCGGTTCGCGGACGGGGGTGGCGGTGCTCATGCGAGGGCCTCTGCGATCGGTCCGAGGGCGAGCGCCGGGAAGTAGGTCAGACCGGTCATCACGACGATGACGCCGACCAGCATCCCGACGAACAGGGGTTGGTGGGTGGGCAGGGTGCCGGCGGTGACCGGGACCTTGCGCTGCTCGGCCAGCGACCCGGCCAGGAGGAGGACGAAGACGATCGGGACGAGGCGGCCGAGCAGCATCGCCAGGGCGAGGGTGATCTGGAAGAAGTCCGAGGTGACCGTGATGCCGCCGAAGGCGCTGCCGTTGTTGTTGGCCGCCGAGGTGTAGGCGTAGAGCACCTCGCTGAAGCCGTGACCACCGGAGTTGCCCATCGCGCCGGGCGTGGCGCCGAGCGACATCGCCACCCCGGTGCCGACGAGCACCAGCGCGGGTGTCGCGAGCGTGTAGAGCGCGACGTAGGTCATCTGGCGGGCGCTGATCTTCTTGCCGAGCAGCTCGGGGGTGCGGCCCACCATCAGCCCGCACACGAAGACGGTGAGGATCGCCATCACGAGGATGCCGTAGATCCCGGCGCCGACGCCGCCGGGGGCGATCTCCCCGAGCATCATGTTGAGCAGCACGGTGCCGCCTCCGGCCGGGGTCAGCGAGTCGTGGGAGGCGTTGACGGCGCCGGTCGACGTGCCGGTCGTGGCGACCGCGAAGAGCGCGGAGGCCCACTCCCCGAACCGGGTCTCCTTGCCCTCCATCGCGGCGCCGGCCGCGCGGGCCGTCGGGGACTGCGCGGTGGCCTCCGCCCAGGTGGTCAGGGTCAGCGCCGCACCCATGAGCACGACCATCGCGCCGAGGACGGCCAGACCCTGCCGGCGGTTGCCCAGCATGGTGCCGACCGTGCGGGTCAGCGAGATCGGCAGCACGAGGATCAGGAAGATCTCGACCAGGTTGGTGAAGGCGGTGGGGTTCTCGAAGGGGTGGGCGGAGTTGGCGTTGAAGAACCCGCCGCCGTTGTTGCCGAGCTCCTTGATCGCCTCCTGGCTCGCCACCGGTCCGCCGGTGAGGACCTGGGTCTGGCCCGAGAGGGTGCTCATCGTCGAGTCGGTGAAGCTCTGCACGACGCCCCCGAGGAGCAGCACGACGGCACCGACGAACGCCAGCGGCAGCAGCACGCGGATGGTGCCGCGGGTCAGGTCGACCCAGAAGTTGCCCAGCGTGCCCGAGCGCACCCGCACGAAGCCGCGCACCAGCGCGACGGCGACGGCGATGCCGACGGCGGCGGAGAGGAAGTTCTGCACGGCCAGTCCGGCCATCTGGGCGGTGAAGCCCAGGGTCGACTCGCCGGCGTAGGACTGCCAGTTGGTGTTGGTGACGAAGGAGACCGCGGTGTTGAACGACATCCAGAACGGCATGCCGTCGAGGTCGCGGCTGAACGGCAGGTGGGCCTGGCCCAGCAGGATGCCCATGAGCACCACCACGCTGACCAGCGAGAAGGCGACCACGCTGAGCGCGTAGGCCTTGGGGCTCTGCTCGGCGTCGGGGTCGACCCCGGCCAGGCGATAGACGCCACGCTCGACCCGCAGGTGGCGGGTGCTGGTGAACACGCGCGCCAGGTGGTCGCCGACGGGGACGTAGGCGACGGCGAGGAGCGCGACGAGGACGGCGATCGACAGCAGGCCGCCAGCGGTCTCGGACACTAGAAACGCTCCGGGAGGATCAGGGCCACGAGGAGGTAGACCGCGACCGCGACGACCCCCACCACGAGCAGGACGGCTTCAGGACTCATGGGTCCAGCACAGCCCCCGTGCGGGACCGGACCGCCCGTCTTGACGCCGTCTTGACGCGGCTTGACGCGCTCTTTCCGCCGGTGGCACGGGGAATGCCCGGGCAGGCAGGACCGTTCCTCCAGCGTGACCGCACCCGCCACGACCGCACCCACGTTCGAGCAGCACCCCGACCACGTCGTCGTCGACGTGTGGAGCGACGTCGTCTGCCCGTTCTGCCACCTCGGCGACACCCTCCTCGCCCAGGCGATCGAGCGGTTCGGCAAGCCCGTCGAGGTGCGCTACCACTCCTTCCAGCTGATGCCCGAGCTGCCGTCCGGCCCCGGGCGCGACGTCGTCGACGTCCTGGTGGACGTCAAGGGCGTGAGCCGCGAGCAGGCCGAGGCGATGAACGCCCAGGTCGCCGCGCGCGCCGCCACCGTCGGGCTCGACCTGCGCTTCGACACCGCGCTGGTCGCCAACACCCGCGACGCCCACCGGCTGCTCCACCTGGCCCGTGAGCACGGCGTCCAGGTGGAGGTCGCCCAGCGGTTGTTCCGCGCGTACTTCACCGAGGGTCGCGACATCGGCACCCACGGCGTCCTCGCGGACCTGGCCGTCGACGCGGGCCTGGACCGCGACGAGACCCTCCGCGCGCTCGCCGGCGACGAGCACGCCGCCGACGTCGACGCCGACATCGCGTGGGCGCGCCGGCTGGGGATCAGCGGCGTGCCGTTCTTCGTGCTCGACGGCAAGTACGCCGTGTCCGGCGCCCAGCCGCCCGAGCTGTTCGACCAGGCCCTCGCGACCGCCTGGGACGCACGGGGCGTCTGACCCAGGCGGTCGCTCGGGAGGCGGGTTCAGCCGACGGTCACGACGAGCTGCTTGAACTCGTTGGGAGCCAGCGTGATGGTCTGGGTGACCGCCGACCTCCCGACCGTGACCTTCAGCGTGTAGTAGGCCTTGTTCTTGCCCACGGTCTGCGCCTCCGGCAGGTCCTGGTTCTCGTAGTGGTAGCGGATGGTCTGGCAGCTGGTCGGCGGCGAGATCGTCGTCGGCGTCAGGTTGCGCACGTCGACGCTGATCTTCCGCTTGGTGGCGAAGCTCTGCAGCGTCAGGCGGTCGACGTTGGCTGCCACCGTGCCGGCGCGGTTGGTGACGAGGACGCGGATGCCACGTCCGACCGCCTCACCGCACATCGGCACGTTCTTCTGCACCGTGATCGTGCTGCCGTCGACGACGTGCTGCACCGACATCACGCCCTCGACGGAGCGGTTGATCGCGGTCGGCGTGAACGTGACAGGTTCGTCGAGGAACCCGTTGGGAGCGATCCGGTCGGGCGGGACGTTCGCCAGGGGACCGGTGTAGGACGGGTCGTCGAACGAGAGCGCGTCCACGATGAGCTCGGCCTGGCCGGTGTTGGTGATCCGCACGTTCTTCGTGAGCCCGCAGACGATCCCGCAGGCCGGGGTGATGACCGTGGGGTCGAAGATCACCGGCGAGGGCAGGGCGCCGATGCCGGACAGCAGGCCCTTGCCCGACAGGCTGACGACCTGCGACGGGCTGGCCGGATCACTCGTGCCGACGGTCAGGGTCGCGGACCGGGTGCCGTCGGCACTCGGGTCGAAGGCGACGGTGAGGTCGAGGTGGTTCCCGGCGCCGATGGTGGTCGGCAGGGACGGCGCCCCGACGACGGAGAAGTCGCCGGCGTTGGTGCCACCGACGCTCAGCGAGGTGAGGCGGAGGTCGCAGAGCGCGCAGGAGGCCTGGTTGGTCACACGCAGCACGATCGAGCTGCTGCTGGGCGCGGTGCGGTCGTCGACGGGGACGCCGCCGAACTGCAGGTCGTCACCGGCGAGGGTCGCCACCGGGACCCCGGGCGTTCCCGTGGCGGCGAGCTCCACCGTCGGGGTGTCCGGGTCGTTGGTGGAGACCACCAGGGTGCCCGTCCGCGCCGTCGCGTCGGAGGTGCTCGGCGGCGAGAACTTCACCTGGTAGGTGATGCTGTCGCTCGGCTGGATGGTCACCGGTGTGCCGGGGTTGGGCAGGACGCTGAAGGCCGCGTCGCTCCCCGACTTCATCGCGAGGCCGGTGATCGTCAGCGGCTCGGTGCCGACGTTGGTCACCGTGACGTCGCGCGTGGCGCTCGTGCCGCGGGCGACCGTCCCGAAGTCCAGGTCGCCGGTGACGGCGGCGGCCGGTCCTCCCGCGAAGGTCCTGAAGAAGATCGGGTCCATGTTGGACACGGTCCGGCCGAAGGCCACGCCGTTGCCGGTGAACGTGCCGTAGAAGGTGCGGCCCACCGCCACGATCTCCTGGTAGTCACCGAGCACGCGCTGACGGTTGTTGCCGTTGTCGGTGACCGGGGACACCGAGGTGAGCAGGGTGCGGTCGGACCAGGTCGCGCCCTGGTCGTCGGAGACCGAGAGGTGTGCGGAGTAGACGGGGAACCCGTCGCCGCTGAACCCGTCGAAGGTCTGGTAGAGCACACCGATGACGCGGTTGGTCGCGATGGCGATGCTGGGCAGCGCGGAGTGGTCGGTGGTGATGGTCTGCGGCGCGTCGATCGTCATCGTGCCGGTCCCCGAACCGTCGTCGTGCATGCGCACGAGGCACAGGGGGTTGTCGCCACCGGTCTCGTCGCCGCAGGCGTAGACGACGTAGGCGTCGCCCGTGACGGGGTCGACGGCCAGGTGGTGCACGCCCCCGATGAGGGCGTTGACCGTGCCGAACTTCGGGTCGCGCTGGTTGCTCGCGCCGCTCGCGACCACGACTCCGGTGGTGCTGCCGTTCAGCGTCCAGTTCGCGCCGCCGTCGACGGTGCGGTTCACGTGGATGTCGACGTCGACCGAGAGGTCCCCGTTGACCGCGTTCGAGGTCGTCTGCCAGATGGCGTAGACGGCGCCGGTGCGGGGGTCGGTGTTGAGCCGCAGACCGGGGTTGGTGGCACAGGCCAGCGACCCACCGGGACAGTTGCCTCCCTGGCCGACCTGGGTGTCGTTGGCGAAGTTCGGCGGGTCCGCCGCGTTGGCGGTGGTCACCTGCATGTCGGGCGCGCCGGAGAAGTCGTCGTACGCCACGAAGAAGTCGTCCTGCGCCAGTGCGCCGAAGCGCTTGGCCGAGACGATCCACGGCTGGTCGGAGTTGTTGACCCCCTGCGTGTTGGTGAGGACGGCGTTGCCGGCGCTCAGCGGCCAGTTCCACGAGCCGTTGAGCGCGGCGTTGGCGGTCGTGCCGGTGACGATGTTGCCGCCGCTCTCCAGGAAGACGCCGCCGAGGAGGTTGCCCCGGGTGAAGTCGATCTGCTGGTCGCGAGGGATGCCCCCGCGGCCGGGAGGCTGGGTGTAGCTGTTCTGGAAGGTCCAGGTCGCGCCGGCGTCGAGGCTGTGCCAGAAGCCGGTGCTCTGCGCGAACGAGGCGATCACGATCTCGCGCGGGTTCGAGGGGTTGACCGCGATGCTCGGCTCACCGTCTCCGCCGGTCTCGGTGGCGGCGAAGTTCGCGACGGTGTTGCTCACCACCGGGTCGCTGAGGAACGCGCCCGGTTCGGCGGCGAGCGCCGCGGCGCCCAGGGGAGTCAGGTCGGACTTCTTGGCACGCCTGATCTTGGGGCTCTTGTCGTACGGCGCGCTGCGCGCGTCCTGCTTGTCGAACTGCCCGCCCGAGGCCGCGTCGGCCCCGGACAGCGCCGCCGAGGCGACGGGGACGCCCAGCGAGGCTGTGGCGAGCGACAGGGCGACGAGCGCAGGGAAGGAATGACGACGAATCACGAGGGCCCCCCTCGGTTCGTGGCGGCCAGGCCACCGAGGACGGTCCCGAGCCACGACCGTCGACGGGGGACATCGGGTCTCTGGTGCGCTCACATCCGGGGAGCGGGTGTGGTCGCCAACGGTGGGAGATCGGCCCTGGGACCGCTGTCGAACCTATGCCCGCGCCGAGAGGTCCGGCCATAGACCGATCGGGGTGGCAACGCCGGGGGAGGTAGACCAGGGACCTGCGCCCCCACCGGAGGGGCCTGCGACGGGACCGAGGGCCGGACGGTGGTCCCGAGTCGTGCTCAGCCGCGACCCCGGCGTACGACGGCCAGCGCGGCCACCAGCAGCGCCCCGCCGACCACGAACTCCTGGGGCATCCGGTGGCGCGACTCGCGCTGGATGCCGTGTCCGGCGCCCAACCGCCCGAGCTGTTCGACCGGGCCCTCGCGACCGCCTGGGACGCGAACGGCGACTAACCCGTCACGACCTGGGGTCGAGCTCCTCGACCCTGCCGTCGGCGGAGATCCGCAGGAGGCCGTCGGTCGACCCGGCGCGCGCGATGATGGCGTCGTCTGCCCGCACGACCTGCGAGGTGGCGATGCCGAGCTCGACCTCCTCGAAGTGCTGCAGGTCGGTGCTGCGCCACAGGTGTCCCGCGGCGTCGGCCACGAGGAGCGTGGACGGGTCTGTCAGAGCGAACGAGTCGAAACCCGCGAACGGGAGGTCCGTGACCTGTGACCAGGTCTCGCCGCCGTCCGTCGTGATCTCCAGGGCGCGCTCCTCGTTGCTGGTCTCCAGCACGACCACCGTGCTGCCGTCCGCGGTCAGCGCGCTGTCCTGGGGGACCCAGTCCCCGGCCAGGTCACGGTAGGTCCACCGGTCCCCGTCGTAGCGCGCCACTGTCATGCCGCGCACCTCGCCGGCCGCCAGGCCCCAGAGCGTGCCGTCGTCGGCGTACACGCCCGACGACAGAGTGCGGGCCTCCTGGTAGCCCGTGGTGTCGCAGGAGGTGCCCTTCGACACGTCGACGAGGTTCGGGCCCACGAGGCCCTCGACCAGCGCGAACCGGCCCGGCTCCCGCGTCCGCGGCCACGACCGGTCCGGGCACTGCTGCGTGAGGGACCTGGCGGATCCGTCGGCCGACACGAACTCGCCCTCCTGGTGTCCCTGTCGGTGGAGGACGAAACCGCCGTCGACCGCACGGACGACTGGGTGGCCCAACGACGGGTTCAGCAGCCCGGTGAGCACCCGTGACCCGCGGTCGAGCCGCCAGGCCGACGCACAGCCCGGCTCGGACCCCGAACAGGTGCTCCAGACGGTCAGGACAGCGCCCGTGTCGTCCGCCCCGTGCGCCGCCAGGTCGCCGGCGGCGATGACGCGCGCCGCCTCGCCGTTCAGCGAGGAGGGAGGCGCGGCCGGGACGTCCCGCGTGTCGGCACCGAGGCCGGGAACGAGGAACGCCGACAGCGCGACGACGGCCAGCGCGCCCAGCGCGGCGACCGCGACGCGGCGGCGCCCACGGGCGGTGGCGCGTGCCTGCAGCTCGGCGAAGTCGACGGGACGCGAGCGGTCGACGAGAGCCTCGACCGCGTCGCGGAGCGGGGTGAGCTCAGACATGACGTCCCTCCTCAGCGGCCGTGTCGCCGAGCACGACGGCGAGAGCAGCGCGACCTCGGACCAGGCGCGCCTTCACCGTCCCCGTGGGCACGCCCAGCGTCTGGGCGACCTGCTGCACAGACAGGTCTGCGAGGTGGTGCAGCGCGATCACCTCACGTTGACCGGCAGGCAGGGCGCGGAGTGCCTCGAGCAGCACGACGTGCTCCCCGACCGCGGACGTCGCGTCCCCCGGCTCCTCGTGCGCCAGGCGCGGCGCCAGGCCCACGAGACGTTGCGCCCTGCGCCACCGGCTGCGAGCCAGGTTGACCGCGACGGTCCGCAACCAGGCCTCAGGATTGTCGGCACCGAGGAGTCGACGCGGGTGGTCGAGTCCACGGACGAACGCTTCCTGCACTACGTCCTCGGCCTCGGCCAGGCTGCCCGTGACCCCCGTCAGCTGGGTGAGCAGTCGCCGGTAGGACGCGGCGTACAGCTCGCGGATCTCGACCTCGCTCATGCCTCACCTCCCGTCCTTGAAGTGACGACTCACCAGGGGACGGTTCCGGTTGCATGGTGACGCAGATTTTGCCCGCGCAGGCGGAGGGTGGGTGGGGCCGGGCCCCGCCGGGGTCCGCAGCGCGACGGATCGGTCCGTCAAGGTCGGGCTGACCGATGAGTTCGCGGACCGGGACGGGTCGACCGGTGCGGACACCCGACACGCGACCGAGAGGATCCCGGCCATGCCCGAACTGACGCCGTACCTCAGCTTCCCAGGCAATGCCCGCGAGGCGCTGACCTTCTACCGTGACGTCTCCGGGGGGAGCTGCTGCTCAACACCTTGGCCGACTTCGGGCGCACCGACGGTCCCGCGGACGCGATCGCGCACGGGATGCTCCAGGGCCCGGTCGAGCTGTTCGGCTCCGACGCCTCCAGTGACCAGGCGGTGCTGCGCCTCGACGGCGTGCTGTTCTCGCTCATCGGCACGGCCGAGCCGGCGACGTTGGAGGACTGGTTCGCGGCGCTGGCCGAGGAGGGTGTCGACGTCGACCCGCTGCAGCAGCGACCCGGGGGCGACCACGACGGCCAGGTGACGGACCGGTTCGGGGTCCGGTGGCTGATCGACCATCAGGGCTGACCGCTCGACCTGGCAGCGGCTCCGCCCTCGCGCGCCAGGAACGACCCGAGCTCCCCGATGGTGCTCATCAACGATGAGGGGGGGACGACGGGGAACAATCTGCGCTATCACCGGACGGGCCCGCGACGGGATCGAGGGCCGGCCGGTGGTCCCGAGTCGAGCTCAGCCGCGACCTCGTCGTACGACGGCCAGAGCGACCGCGAGCAGCGCCCCGCCGACCACGAACTCCTGGGGCATCCGGTGGCGCGACTCGCGCTGGATGCGGACGTGGAAGTCGTCCCACGACGCGGGGAAGGGCGAGCGCCCGAAGAACAGCTGCGAGGGCTTGTCGAGGTCGGGGAACGCCGCCCCGCTCATGCCCGCGAGGACGGCGAGCCGTCGCTCCGGCGGCGTCTGTGAGTGGATCAGCGCCATCGCCGCGAGGCCGGTCAGGCCGTCGCGCACGCCGATCGGCACCATCTCCTCGAAGCCGACGTCGCCCCAGTGCGGGATCGTGTCGAGCGCGAAGTGCGAGACCACGCCCACCGCGAAGGCGCTGACCGGGCCGGGGCACAGAGCACCCAGCACGGCACCTGAGAGGACGTGGTTGGTGACGAGCACGGGACCAGCATGACGACCGGGTGGTCGGTCCGCGGCCGATCCGGGAAGGTCCGGGATATGGGGTCCAACCCCCATGTTCTGCTCAGGTTGGTCTGACAGGCTGGATCGATGGTGCGCGCACGGGCGGGATCGCTGTTCTGGCGCGTCTGCGTGACCAACGGCGCCGTCCTCGTGCTCGCGACGCTCGCGCTCGTGCTCTCCCCGGTGACCGTCTCGGAGCGTCCGCTGTGGTCGGAGGGACTCGTCCTCGCGGTCGGGACCGTCGTCATCGTCGCGCTCAACGCGCTGCTGCTCCGGTCGGTGCTGGGGCCGATGGACCGGCTCACCGCGGTCATGTCGTCGATCGACCTGCGCCAGCCGGGCCGGCGGCTCGACGAGCCCGACTCGGGGGCGGCCAGGCCGCTGGTGTCGGCGTTCAACACGATGCTCGATCGGCTCGAGGACGAGCGCAGCGCCAGCACGGCTCGCGCGCTCCACGCCCAGGAGGCGGAGCGGCAGCGGATCTCGCAGGAGCTCCACGACGAGGTCGGGCAGAGCCTGACCGCCGTGCTGCTGGGGCTGCGGCAGGTGATCCGGATCGCGCCGGACGACGTGGTGGGCGAGCTGGAGCAGGTGCGCGAGACGACGCGCGCCAGCCTCGAGGAGGTACGCCGCATCTCGCAGGCGCTGCGTCCAGGCGTGCTGGCCGACCTCGGGCTGGTCGACTCGCTGTCCAGCCTCGCCAGCGACCTGACCGCCCGCACCGGGATCGTCGTCGTGCGCGGGTTCGGCCCGGGACTGCCGCCGCTGGCGCCGGAGACCGAGCTCGTCGTCTATCGCGTCGCCCAGGAAGCGCTGACCAACGTCGCTCGCCACGCCCATGCCGGGCAGGTGCACCTCGGGCTCACCCGGCGCGGCGAGCAGCTCGTGCTCCGGGTGGCCGACGACGGGGTCGGCGCGGCCGGCTCGCCGTCGGGGGCGGGCATCCAGGGGATGCAGGAGCGGGCGCAGATGGTGGGCGGACGGCTCGTCGTACGTGCTTGTGAGGGTGGGGGCACCGAGGTGCTGCTCGACGTACCCCTGTCGGAGCGGGGGGAGTCGTGAGCACTCGCATCCTGCTGGCCGACGACCACGCGCTCGTGCGCGCCGGCGTGCGCCGCATCCTCGAGGCCGAGCCCGACCTCGAGGTGGTGGGGGAGGCCTCCGACGGCGCCGAGGCGATCGACCTCGCCCGCTCGCTGCAGCCCGACCTCGCGGTGCTCGACATCTCGATGCCGCGGCTGACCGGGCTGCAGGCCGCGCGTGAGATCAAGCGGCGGGCGCCGGCGGTGCAGACGCTGATGCTGTCGATGCACGACAACGAGCAGTACTTCTTCTCCGCACTCAAGGCCGGCGCCTGCGGCTACGTCCTCAAGTCCGCGGCCGACGAGGACCTGGTCTCGGCCTGCCGGTCCGCCGTGCGCGGGGAGCCTTTCCTCTATGCCGGGGTCGCCGGTGCCCTGGTCCGTGATTTCCTCGAACGCATGCGACGCGGCGAGCGCGTGCCCCGTGGCGTGCTCACCGCGCGCGAGGACGAGGTCGTCAAGCTCATCGCCGAAGGCCACTCATCGAAGGAGATCGCAGCCATCCTCGTGATCAGCCCCCGCACCGTGGAACGCCACCGTGCCAACGTGCTGTCCAAGCTCGGCATGCGCGACCGCACCGAGCTCACCCGCTATGCGATCCGGGCGGGGCTGATCGAGCCGTGACCCGCGCAGCGCTCTTCCGCCTCATCGCCTCGATCGCGATCGTCGCGACGGCAGGCATCGTCGCCTGGGACAGCACGCCGCGTCTCGGGCTCGACCTGTCCGGCGGCACCCAGTTCGTGCTGGAGACGCGAGACACCGAGCAACGCAAGGCCGACAAGGCCGCGACGGACCGCACGCTCGAGGTGCTCCGCGGTCGTGTCGACGCGCTCGGCGTCGCCGAGCCCACGCTCGTGCGCTCCGGAGACAAGCGGATCATCGTCGAGCTGCCCGGCGTGCAGGACCCGACCGAGGCGGCCGACACGATCGGCAAGACCGCGCAGCTCGCCTTCCACCCCGTGCTGTCTGCTGGCAAGGGAAAGACGACGCCCGACGAGACCGGTCAGCCGATCAGGCTCGGCAAGCCCGCCGTCGTCGGCGACGAGATCTCCGGCGCCGACGCCGGCAACGACCCGTCGCAGGGGCCGGGGTGGTACGTCACCGTCGACTTCCGCGGCGAGGGCAAGGACAACTGGCGCTCGCTCACGGCCGAGGCAGCATGCGCGCCGATGGGGGACCCCGCCCGCCGGGTCGCGATCGTGCTCGACGGCGAGGTCATCTCCTCACCGCAGGTCGTGCAGGAGATCGCCTGCGGTGCGGGCATGCCCGGCGGCTCGACGCAGATCACCGGCGACTTCTCGATCACCGAGGCCAAGGAGCTGGCGCTGCTGATCGAGGGCGGCGCGCTGCCCGTGCCGGTCGAGATCGTCGAGCAGCGCACGGTCGGGCCGACGCTCGGCAAGGCCGCGATCGAGGCGTCGTTCCAGGCGGCCGTCATCGGCATCCTGCTGACCGGGCTGTTCATCACGATCGTCTATCGCCTGGCCGGCCTGCTCGCGACGATCGCGCTGGCGGCGTACACCCTGATCGCCTACGCCCTCCTCGTCGCGCTCGGCGCGACGCTCACGCTGCCCGGCCTCGCCGGCTTCGTGCTCGCGATCGGCATGGCGATCGACGCCAACGTGCTGACCTTCGAGCGATCACGGGAGGAGTACGCCGACAATCCCAAGCTCCCGCTGCCGCGCATCGTCACGACCGGGTTCGAGCGGGCGTGGACCGCGATCATCGACTCCAACGTGACGACCCTGCTCGCGGCCGGGCTGCTGTTCTTCCTCGCGGCCGGGCCGGTGAAGGGCTTCGGCGTCACGCTGACCATCGGTGTCTTCGCCTCGATGGTGTCGGCGCTGATCATCGCCCGGACGCTGGTCGAGATGGCCTCGCGCTGGCGCTGGCTGCGCAAGCGTCCCGCGGTGACCGGCTTCAGCTCGCTCGGGCCGGTGCGCACGTGGCTGCGTCGGCGCAACCCTGACCTGGTCGGGCGCGGCCGCCTGTGGCTCGGGATCTCCCTGGGGGCGTCCGTCGTGGCGCTGGCCGGCATCGCGGTCAACGGGCTCAACCTGGCCGTCGAGTTCACGGGCGGGCGGATCACGGAGTACTCCGACGTCCGGGATCTGTCGGTCGACGACGCCCGGTCGGCTGTGTCCGACGCGGGCTTCGCGAACGCGGTCGTGCAGTCCTCCGGGGACGACGAGCTGTCCGTGCGGACGGGCGTCATCGACGACCGCGACGTCACCCGCATCCAGGACGCGCTGTCGGAGGCCGCCGGGGGAGAGGTGTCCAAGGTCCGCGACGAGCTGATCGGCGCCAGCATGGGACCGACCCTGCGCAACCAGGCACTCATCGCCCTCGGCGTCGCGATCCTGGCGCAGCTGCTCTATCTCGCGTTCCGCTTCAACCGCGCCTTCGGCATCTCGGCGGTCATAGCGATGGTCCACGACGTGGTGATCGTGCTCGGCGTCTTCGCCTGGCTGGGCAAGCCGATCGACGGGGTCTTCCTCGCCGCGCTGCTGACGATCATCGGACTCTCGGTCAACGACACCGTGGTCGTCTTCGACCGCATCCGAGAACGCTGGTGGGGCGGCAGCAAGGGGTCGCTCTCCGACGTCGCGAACACGGCTGTCCTGGACACGGTCCCTCGGACGATCAACACGGGGCTGGGCGCGATGTTCATCCTGGCTGCGCTGGCGTTCCTCGGTGGCGACTCGCTGCACGACTTCGCGCTGGCGCTGCTGCTCGGGCTCGTCATCGGCACGTACTCGTCGGTGTTCACCGCGACGCCGCTGCTCGTCGTACTCAACCGGCGGTGGCCGATGCCGCGCTCGAAGCCGATCCGCGCCGT
>CAZKZQ010000020.1:24118-25496 GCA_964557235.1 uncultured Nocardioidaceae bacterium | reverse complement strand
GCGTCAGCCGAGGGCGGCGAGGGCCTTGAGCGCGAGGTGCTCGTGGACGCCCGGGCCGGGATGGAACCCGTCGTCGGCGAAGCCGTCGACGTTGGTGCCCAGGTCGTCGGGGCGGAGCGCGATGCGGCGCACGCGCTCGTGCCCGGCGGCGACGCGTGCCCCTGCCCGGTCGAGCATGCGCGAGCGGCCGCCCAGGGCCCACGCGAGGGTGCCGGTCAGTGCCGGGAACGACTCCATCGGGGGTACGCCGAGCAGCAGCACCCGCGCGTGCGGGGCGTTGCGCTCGACCTGCGCGAGCAACGCGTCGAGGTCGCGGCTCCAGCGCCGCACCGAGTGGAGGTCCTTGGCGTCGTTGACCCCGACCGAGACCAGCACGACCGAGGCGGTGGCGAGCTCGTCGGCGTGCTCGACCGCGAGCTCGCGCACCCCGACCGCGTCGAGGCCGGAGGTCGCGAAGACCTGCCACTCCACGGGCCGGCGGTGGCGCAGGTGCAGCCGGCGGGCGAGCTCGGCGGAGACGGTGCGGCGCGGGTCGCTCACGCCGATGCCGGCGGCGACCGAGTCACCGAGCACGACCAGGCGGATCGGCTCGCCCTCCTCCCCCAGGCGGCCCGAGGTCACCTGGGACGGCGGGAGCACCGGGGTGCGACGCCGGACGTCACGTCCCTGGGCGGCGAGCACGGGCAGGAGCGGCAGCAGGAACGGGAGCGGCACACGTGACGGCACCGCTCCATGGTCGCACCCGGTCGCCCGTCCAGGACGCGCGCCCCGCCCGGGGACGCGCGCGGATCCCGCTCAGAACAAGGCGTCCTGCTCCAGCTCGAGCAGCGTCTGCTTGCGGTGCAGGCCGCCGCCGTAGCCGGTGAGGGACCCCGCGGCACCCACCACGCGGTGGCACGGCACCACGATCGGGATGGGGTTGCGGCCGTTGGCGGTGCCGACCGCCCGGGCGCCGTGGCCGGTCAGGCCGAGCCGGCCCGCCACCTCGCCGTACGTCGCGGTGGCGCCGTAGGGGATCTCGCGCAGCTGCTCCCACACCCGGAGCTGGAACTCCGAGCCGCTCGGGGAGAGCGGGAGGGAGAACTCCTTGAGCTCACGCCGGAAGTACGCCGCCAGCTGGGCTGCCGTCTCGCGCAGCACCGGGTCGTCGTCGGACTGCTCCTCCGCCGGGCGGCTGTCGCTGCGCAGCGCGTGGTTGCGCACGCTGGCCGCCTCGCCGACGCCGGTCGGCATCTCGCCGAGGAACTCGATCGCGGTGAGGGCGGTGCCGTCGCCGACGAGGCGCAGCGGCCCGACAGGGCTGTCGATCACGGTCCACATGTCAGTTCTCCTTGGTCTCGGTCGGGCCCACGACGGGGTTCTCGACCGGGTTCTCGAC
>CAZKZQ010000020.1:17518-24018 GCA_964557235.1 uncultured Nocardioidaceae bacterium | reverse complement strand
GGGTCGAGGATCGTCGCCCAGAGGTGCTGCAGGGCGTAGGAGCGCCAGGGGCGCCAGGTCTCGGCACGCGCGGCGAGGGCCGTGCGGTCGGGTGGCCCTCCCGGCAGCGCTGCGGCAGCACGCACCGCGGCGACGTCGGTGGGCAGGAAGCGGTCGGGGTCGCCGAGCGCCCGCATGAGGACGTAGTCGGCCGTCCACGGCCCGATGCCGGGGAGCGCGACCAGCCGGGCCCGCGTCTCCGCGCGGTCGGCGCTGCGGTCGAGGACGACGTCACCGTCGGCCAGGGCCTGCGCCAGGGCGACCAGGGCACGCCCGCGGGCGCGGGGCATGGGGAGGGAGTCCGGGTCGAGCGCCGCGACGGCAGCGGCCGAGGGGAAGGTGCGCACCACCCCGTCGACGCGCAGGTCCTCGGGCAGGTCGTCGCCGGCGAGCTCGGCGACGAGACCGGCGAGACGGTTGGCGGAGACGAGGGTGACCTGCTGGCCGAGCACGGTGCGCAGCGCGACCTCGTCGCCGTCGACCGCTCCCGGCACGCGCAGCCCCGGGCGTCGCGCGACCAGCGGGGCGAGCAGCGGGTCGCCCCCGAGGACGTCGGCGACGACCAGCGGGTCGGCGTCGGCGTCGAGGAGCCGGCGGCAGCGCTCGACCGCCGCGGCGAGGTCCCGCAGGTCCGACAGCCGCAGGGTCACCGGGATGGTCGCGACCGGGCCGGAGTCGTCGAGGTCCCCGAGGTCGAGGTCGAGGGTGGCCGGCCCGTGCGGGAGGCGTACGGCGCGGAGGTGGCGCGTGCCCACCATCGTCTCCAGCCCGGGCGCGAGGTGACGCTCGGCGAAGGTGCGGACGTAGCCGACGTCGTACGGCGTGCGGACGGCCAGCCGCAGGGTGATCGCCCCCGGGGTGACCTGGGCGTGCCCGCGGCGCTGACCCAGCGACCGCAGCTCGGTCGGGGTCGCGGCGTAGACCTCGCGGACGGTGTCGTTGAACTGCCGGACGCTGGCGAACCCCGCGGCGAACGCGACGTCCTGCAGCGGCCAGTCGGTCGACTCCACGAGGGTGCGCGCGTGCTGGGCGCGCTGCGCGCGGGCCAGGGCGAGGGGGCCGGCACCTAGCTCTCGGGTGAGCAGCCGGGTGAGGTGGCGGGCGCTGAAGCCGAGCCGCGAGGCCAGCCCCTCGACCCCCTCGCGCTCCACGACGCCGTCGGCGATCAACCGCATCGCCCGCCCGGCGACGTCGGCGTCGACGTCCCACTCGGGTGATCCCGGCGAGGCCCCGGGGAGGCAGCGCTTGCAGGCCCGGAAGCCGGCCGCCTGCGCGGAGGCCGCGGTGCGGTGGAACGTGACGTTGGCGGCCTTGGGCGTGCGGGCCGGGCACGAGGGTCGGCAGTAGATCCCCGTGGAGCGGACCGCGGTGAAGAAGACGCCGTCGAAGCGCCGGTCGCGTCCGGCGACGGCGCGGTAGCAGGTGTCGTGGTCGAGCTCCATGACCCCCATCCTGCCGGGGGGCACCGACAGTTCCTAGCGGGAATCGGACGTGGCAGTGGTCGAGGACACACCGAAGGAATGACCCCTCCGCGCCCGTTTAAGTCTACTATTTCAATCCACTAACTCTATGGGAGGTGTGATGGGCACGGTCATCGGCTACGCCCCGGGCGTCTTCGACCTGTTCCACGTGGGCCACCTGAACGCCCTGCGGTTCGCCCGCGAGCGCTGCGACGTCCTCGTCGCCGGGGTCGTCTCCGACGAGGTCTCCCTGACCACCAAGGGAGTCCGGCCCTTCATCCCCCTCCAGGAGCGCCTGGCCATCGTCGAGAGCCTGCGCGTCGTCGACCACGTCCACGCCGAGCACACGACCGACAAGCTCGACGCCTGGAAGCAGGTCGGATTCCACCGCATCTTCAAGGGCGACGACTGGCGGGGCACCGCCAAGGGGGACGCCCTCGAGGCGAGGCTCCACGCGGTCGGGGTCGAGGTCGTCTACTTCCCCTACACGCTGCACACGTCGAGCTCCCACCTGCGCCGCGAGATCTCCGAGGCAGCGCAGGTGGCCGCGCTGCGATGACCACGCTCGCTCCCCCGCTCGGCCGCGTCGGCTTCGTCTTCGACGACCGCGGCGTCACCGTGCCCGCGGGAACCGCCTCGCCCCTGCTCCTCCACGTCGACGGCCAGTACGTCTGGTCCTTCGACGCCGCCCGCGACGGCCACCTGACCCTGCACGGACGACTGGTGCCGTGGCCCGCAGCGCTGCTGCCGCACCTCCACGGCACGGCGACCCTGCGGCTGGACTCGCCGGACGGCGACGTCGTCGCGGAGCAGGAGGTGACGCTCGGCCGCGCGGGCGGACGCATCTCCGTGACCGACCGCCAGGGCCGTCCGCTGGCCGTCGACAAGGTCGGCCACCTCGGTCGCGTGTTCAGCGAGACCGAGGACGCCGTCCGGGTCGAGGTCGTCGAGGGGACGGCACGCCTGCTGCGCGACCTGCGCGAGCGCTGCGGGGTCGAGGCCTACCTCAACTACGGCTGCCTGCTCGGCGCGGTCCGCGACGGTCGCATGATCAGCCACGACTTCGACGCCGACGTCTGCTACCTCAGCGCGCACACCAGCCCGGCCGACGTGATCGCCGAGTCCTTCCGCGTCCAGCGCACGCTGCGCGCGCTCGGGTGGAGGACGGTCCGCATGTCGGGTGCCGACGTCAAGGTGGTGCTCCCGCTCAGCGACGGCCGCTCGTGCCACATCGACGTGTTCGGCGCGTTCTTCGTCGAGGGCGTGTTCTACCAGCTCGGCAACCGCAGCGGCCGGCTCCCGCGCGAGGCAGTGGTGCCCGTCTCCACGGTCACGCTCGAGGGCGTCGAGCTCCCCGCGCCGGCGGACCCCGAGGCGATGCTCGCGTTCCTCTACGGCCCGTCGTGGCGGGTGCCCGACCCGTCCTTCAAGTACGCCGACCCGCCCGCCGGCGTACGACGGCTGGACGGGTGGCTGCGGGGCTTCCGCAGCCACGCCCCGGCGTGGAGCGAGCTGTTCGAGGGACCCGAGGCCGCCCGGATCCCCCGCAAGGGCTCGTCGTTCGCCGCCTGGGCGCACCGCCGGGCCGGAGCGGGCGACGGCTTCGTCGACCTCGGCTGTGGGAACGGTCGCGACTCGACGTACTTCCTGCGTCGCGGGCGCCGCGTGCAGAGCCTCGACTTCTCGGTCGCCGCACGCAAGGTGGCCAACCGCCGGCTGCGCAAGGTCGACCGCACCGCTCGGGCGCGACCGTTCATGCTCGGCGACCTGCGCCGCGTGCTGGCGCTCGGTGCCGAGCTGGCGCACCGGTCCGACGTGAACCACCTCTATGCCCGGCGGCTGGTCGGCTGCCTCGACGACGTCGAGCGCGCGAACCTGTGGCTCCTGGGCCGGGTCGCCCTGCGGGGCCGGGGATCGCTCTTCCTGGAGTTCCCGGCACTCGCGGCCGGTGAGGAGCTGCCCGACGCCCCCCTCGAGCGACGCCTGGACGTCGCGGAGGTGGTCGCCGAGATCCGCGCCGCCGGCGGCGA
Organism: uncultured Nocardioidaceae bacterium; assembly: GCA_964557235.1. GTDB lineage: Bacteria > Actinomycetota > Actinomycetes > Propionibacteriales > Nocardioidaceae > Marmoricola_A. The sequence continues at coordinate 20,489 of CAZKZQ010000020.1, read as the reverse complement.
GGTGCACGACCTCACGGTCGGCCCCGGCACGGACCTCTTCGACGACCCCGACCCAGCCGTCTGCCGACTGCGCGCCACCTGGCCCCAGCGTCCCCGACCCGTCCCAGCCGCCGAGCCCGAGGAGACCCCGATGACCCTGCAGCACCGAGTCCGCGGACGCGTCCGCCGCTCCGTGGAGACCTATGCCCGACGTCGCCACGTCGCACCCCGCCTCGCGCAGCTCGAGGCCGAGGTGCAGGAGAACCGTCAGCTCAACCGGCGCATCGCCGAGCTCACCGACGTCGTCGCCGAGCTCCTCGTGCCGCTGCAGGACCGTGACGAGGAGCGGGTGCGCGCCGCACTGGCGACCTATCGCGACCAGCTCTGAGCCGGGCTCGCCCGCCACGCGAACCAGCCGAGCGCCGCGGCGCCGATCGCCATCGGCACGCTCGTCACCAGGCCCCACGCGCCGCTGCCCGGCACGACGAACGTGAGCACCGTGACCAGCAGGGCCCACGGGACCCAGCGCGGCACCTCGTGGGACCTCAGCAGCCCGACGGACTGGGCGACCGTGCCGACGACCACGAGCAGGGCCCCCGGGACCAGCAGCCCGAACAGGTGTCCCTGGTCGGCGTTGGCCGCCTCCACGACCGCACGGCCGACGGCGGGGTCGACGTCCGGCCCGGTGGCGTAGAAGTACGCCGACGCCCAGCCCGCGACCCCCACGGCCTGCAGCGCGATGCCCAGCACCATGAGGGCGGCGCCCGTGGTCACCCAGGCGCTGCCACGGGCCCGCACCAGCACGAGCGCGGCCAGCGCCTGGAGCACGACGGCGACGATCCCGTTGACCGCCAGTCCGGACAGCAGGGCCCACCACAGGTCGCGCCGCGGCTCGATGTCGGAGAAGGCATAGGTCTCGCCGCCCGCGGCGGGCTCGGGCCACAGCACGCCGCCGACCACGGTCAGCGCGCTCGTCACGGCCAGGACGACGGCGAGCAGCGCGAGCCGCGACCTCATGCCGGGATCCTCTGCGCGACCCCACCCAGCAGCCGGCGTACGACGTCGCCGCTCAGGTCGGTGCCCAGCAGGGCGTCGGTCTTGGCCATGCCCCCGGGACAGGTGATGTTGACCTCGATCAGCAGGCCGCCGATCACGTCGAGCCCCGCCAGCGCGATGCCGTGCCGGGCCAGGACCGGCGCCACCGCGGCGACGATGCGACGGTCGGCGGCGTCGACCGGCGCCTCGGCGACGGGCGGCCCGATCCGGAAGTCACCGGGCACGGGTCGGCGGAGCACGGACCCGACGACCTCGCCGTCGAGCAGGAACAGCCTCTTGTTGCCGGCCTCGACCGCAGGCAGGTGCGCCTGCGCGATCACGTGCCGCGCGCCGTCGCCCGTCGCCGACTCGAGCAGGGCGAGCGCCGCGTCGTCGTGGCGCACCCGCCACACCCCGCGTCCGGCGAAGCCGTCCACGGGCTTGACCACCACGTCACCGACCTCGGCGACGAAGGCACGGAGCTCGGCCGGGTCGGCGCTGACCAGCGTCGAGGGGCACAGGTGCGGCCACCGCAGCGCCAGCAGCTTCTCGTGCAGGGCACGCACCCCCTCGGGCCGGTTGACGACCCGCGTCCCGGCGTCCTCGACGAGGTCGAGGAGGTAGGTCGTGTGGAGGTAGCGCTCGTCGACCGGCGGGTCGATCCGCAGGTGGACGAGCGAGCACTCGGCCGCCACGTCGAGCCGCGCGCCGCCGTGGTCGTCCCACCACACCGGCTCGGCGCTCCACCGGTGGTCGCCCAGTCGTCGGCGGGGGCGCACGGTGATCCGTCGGGCCTCGGCCACGACCCGCGCACCGTCGGCCGAGAGGGCCTCCGGACCGCACACCCAGACCTCCTCACCCAGGCGCTGCGTCGCGGCCATCAGTCCCACCGACGCATCGACGTCGGCCTGCAGCCCGCGGAGCGGGTCGGTCACGAACAGGACGCTCATGCCGCGACCCCCGCCCGCACGTCGACCCCGGCGAGCGCGAGGAGCGCCCGTCCCTGGGCGGCGATCTCGGGGCACCCCGCGGCGGCCGACCGCCACCGCTCCCCCAGCCGCTCGGTCTCCCCGCGCAGCAGCCGCAGGGCCCGCCGGCGCCGCGCGTCGTCGTACACCAGGGCGGCGAGGGCGGTCACCAGCGGCGCGGGGTCGACCTGCGCGTCGGCGTACCTCACCTCGAGGTAGGTCCCGCGCGGACGCACCGGCGGGAACAGCGTGCTGAGGAAGGCGTCCGGGTCGCCGAGGAAGTCGACGGCGCCGGCAGCGAAGCGGGAGTACGCCGCCACCGGGTCGCCCTCGAGCAGGCGGCCGTCGAAGGCGGTGCGGTCCGGGTCGACGGCGAGCCACGTGGCGAGCCGGTCGCCGTCCTGGGCGAAGACCGCCGCCAGGAACGGCCCGGACAGCTGGAGCACCTGCCACTGCTCCAGTCCGGCAGCACCCGGCCACCAGTCGAGGCACACCTGGGTCGAGGCGGTCCGGCGCATCATCCGGCGCCCGGCCGGACCGATCGTGTCGAGGTGAGCCTGCATGGCGACGTAGCGCGGCGTGGTCAGCTGGAGCGGCACGTCGCGGTCGTCGCTCGCGCGGGCCTCCAGGACGACGCCGACCGCAGCGCAGTCCGCGGCCAGCGCGGCCCGCTCGCGACGCAGCCGCGCCAGGATCGCGGTGGCGCTCGGGGCGCAGGGCACGCCGAGCTCCACCTGGCCCCCGGGCTCGAACGTCAGGTGCCCGGCGTACGACGCCCCGGCCGTCGCCGCACGCACGCGGTCGTGGGCGACGACGCCGCCGGTGTGGGCGTCCGCGGTGACCAGCTCCTGCTCGACGCCGATGCGCGTGCGACGGGTGCCCCGCGCCGGCGGGAACAGCTCGGCGGCTCGTCCGGCGATCTCCTGGGCTTCCATGGCCCCTCCTGGTATTGTCAGGCTTCCTGACGAAATATTGGAAGGGATCCTTAC
>CAZKZQ010000020.1:1535-17418 GCA_964557235.1 uncultured Nocardioidaceae bacterium | reverse complement strand
GCTGAGCCGGTCCCGTCCGTCGACGGGACAACTGCGGGACTCCGAGCCGTACCTCCCGGGACAACGGGCCTCCTACGTTCGGTCCGCCGCGACAGCCGCGGCACCTGACCTCCCAGGAGAACCGCCATGACCCGCAACCGCCTCACCCGTCTCGCCGCGCTGTCCCTGTGCGCCCTCGGCGTCGTCGCCACGACCCCGGCGTTCGCCGGCACCACCGACACGTCCGCCCGCAGCGGCACCGGAGCCCTGACCGGCAAGGTGCTCACGGCTCGCACGACGCTGACCTCGACCAGCGGCAAGAAGCTCGTGCTGTCGGTGACGGCGAGCTCGCCGGGCAACACCGTGACGATCGGGCTGGCCCAGGGCCGCGAGAGCCACCTGTGGACGTTCAAGGCCCGCGCCGCTGACATCTCGATCGGCTCGACCGGGGGCGGCACGATCAAGCTGTCGAACACCCAGACCGGCAACCGCGGCCGGCTCGACCTCAAGCTGTCCCCGCGCGACACGTTCCGCACCCGGAAGTGCGGCACCCAGGTCGCCAGCAGGACCCGACCGGTCGCCGTGAGCGGCATCGCGTACTTCAAGACCGGGACCGCTGCGTGGGGCAACGTCGGCAAGGCCACCCGGGCGATCAGCCTGGCCGGCGCCAACACCGTGACGTGGTCCTACGACGTCTCGTGCAGCACGCCTCCCCCGGCCTGCGCGCGGACCCTGAGCTGGAGCGCGTTCCGCTCCACGTCGGCCGCCACGCTCGGCCTCAGCGGCACCAGCAACGGCTCGACCGCGAGCATCACGGCGTTCCGCAGCTCGACGCTGTCCGCCCCCTCCGGCGCGACCCGCATGGACCTGGTGACCACGTCGGCACCGGTCCCGACGTTCAGCCAGACCGGCTCCTCCGCCACCCTCGTGGCCAGGCTCGGGACCGGCAGCCTGACCGTCCAGGGCGACGGCGGCTTCGGCAGCTCCTACCAGTGCCGCACCAGCACCGGGACCGTCACCGCGACGGACACCAGCTGGTGGGGCTCGACGACCAACGGCACCAAGGCGCTCACCGTGCCCGCCCAGGTCTTCGGCGGCTTCAGCATCGCGAACGGCTCGACCGGCAGCATCGGCCGCCAGACCTTCTGAGGTCCGGGACCCCACGACGCACAGAAGCCTCGCTCTGCTGAGCGAGGCTTCTGTGCTGCTGGGTGGTACCCCCGACCGGATTCGAACCGGCGCTACCGCCTTGAGAGGGCGGCGTGCTAGGCCGCTACACAACGGGGGCGTGAATCGGCTGGAACTCTAGCGAAGGCTGAGGTTCCGACCAAATCGCTGGGGTACTAGGACTCGAACCTAGACTAACTGGACCAGAACCAGTCGGGCTGCCAATTACCCCATACCCCATGGGATCGGGCTCCTTGCGAAGCCCGGACGAGAATACACGTCGGCCTCCTGCCGACCAAAGCGGGGTCAGGCCTCCACGGGTGCCGGGGCGACCGTCCCGACCGGGGGCCGGGTGCGGTCGTCGATCCCCATGCGGCGGGCCACCCAGAGCACGAGCGCGACGTAGACCACGGACTGCGTCAGCGTGACCGGGATGTTCCACCAGGAGATCTCGCTGACGTTGAGCATCTCGGTCACGTCGCCCAGCAGGATCGCGCTGCCGAAGGCCAGCAGGTTGTTGAGGACGTGCAGCGCGATGCCGGCCTCGAGCCCGCCCGTGCGGATCACCAGCCAGGCCGCGATCGCGCCGAACATGAACCGGTCGAAGAACAGCGGCGGGTTCTGCAGGCCGTGCGCCATCGCGAACAGCGTGGCCGAGACGAGGATCGCGACCCACCGGTTGCGGGTCAGCGAGCCGACGGCCTGGAGGAGGTAGCCGCGGAAGACGTACTCCTCCCCCGCCGCCTGCAGCGGTGTGGTGAACACCACCACGAGGATCAGCGCGAGGGTCTTGCCGGTGATCTCGTTGAGCTCGCTGCCCATGCTCGGGTCGCCGGCCTCGGGCAGCAGCACGCTCACGACGACCTGCGCGAGGAGCGCCACGACGCTGAGCCCCATGCAGGCGAAGAGGAACTTCCACCGCAGTCGCGGCCGCACCGAGGCGAGCCAGCGCGGACGCAGCTGGTGGAGCACCCGGATGAGGAACCAGGTCCACAGCACCATCGCGCCGAGGGTGAGGTTGAGCCACAGCAGGCCGGCGGCTGTGACGTCCTCCAGCGACAAGGCCGCCGTGACCGCGTCGACCAGCGACTGGGCGTCGGTCGCACCGGACTCGACGGCGACCCCGACCACGAGCACCGGGATGAGCAGGATCGGGACGACCACGAGCATCCCGACCAGCAGCAGCACGAGGCCCACGACCGGCCGCCACCACGCATAGGTCCACGTCCGCAGCATCAGGTGGTACGGCGTGGGCTCCGCGTGCTGGAACGTCGGGCGGGCCGCCGGCGGGCGGGCGGCGTAGCCCGACCAGGACGCCGGCGGGGCGTAGGGGTCCTGGGCGTACGGCGGGTGGCCGTAGGGCCCGGGCGGCTGGCTCATGCTCCAATCATGACGGGGCGAGCCGAGCGAGGGAGGTCTCTCGCCCCAGGAGCTCGAGGCTCTCGAACAGCGGCGGGGAGACACGACGCCCGGTGATCGCGACCCGGACCGCCCCGAAGGCGTTGCGCGGCTTGAGGCCGAGGTCCTCGATCAGCGCCTGCCGCAGCGCCTCGTCGATCGACGTGGTGTCCCAGGTGTCCAGCGCCGCGAGGGCGTCGTGCGCGGCCTTGACGACCTGGCGGCCGTCGTCGGTCTCGAGCAGCTTGGCCGCGTCGTCGGGGTCGCGGGTGAAGGAGTCGCCCGCGAAGAGGAAGCCGAGCATGCCGACCGACTCGTCGAGGGTGACCATGCGCTCCTGGACGAGCGGGGTGGCCGCGGCCAGCACGGCCTCCTGCTCCGGGGTCGGCGGCTCCGTGACGAGGCCGGCGGCGGCGAGGTAGGGGACCATCCGTCGCGCCACCTCGTCGGCCGGGAGGGCACGCAGGTGGGTGGCGTTGATCGCCTCGGCCTTCTTGAGGTCGAAGCGCGCGGGACTGGGGTTGACCCGGCTGATCTCGAAGGCCTCGACCATCTCCTGCATCGAGAAGATGTCGCGGTCCTCCGCGATCGCCCAGCCCAGCAGGGCGAGGTAGTTGAGCAGGCCCTCCGGCAGGAAGCCGCGGTCGCGGTAGCCGAGCAGGTTGGACTCGGGGTCGCGCTTGGACAGCTTCTTGTTGCCCTGGCCCATGACGTAGGGCAGGTGGCCGAACTGCGGGGTGGTGCCGTTGCCGACGCCGATCTCGGCGAGAGCGTCGTACAACGCGATCTGGCGCGGGGTCGAGGACAGCAGGTCCTCGCCGCGCAGCACGTGGGTGATGCGCATCAGGGCGTCGTCGACCGGGTTGACCAGGGTGTAGAGCGGGTGGCCGTTGGCGCGCACCAGCACGAAGTCGGGCACGTGCTCGGCCCCGAAGGTGATCTCGCCGCGGACCAGGTCGGTGAAGGTGATGTCGCGGTCGGGCATGCGGAAGCGCAGCACCGGCTTGCGCCCCTCCTCGACGTACGCCGCGACCTGGGCCTCGGTGAGCTCGCGGCAGTGGCCGTCGTAGCCCGGCGCGCGCTTCTCCTCGCGAGCCTTGGCGTTGCGCGCCTCGAGCTCCTCGGTCGAGCAGTAGCAGTCGTAGGCGCGGCCGGACTCGCGCAGGCGGGCGGCCACGTCGGCGTAGACGTCGTAGCGCTCGGACTGGCGGTAGGGCCCGTGCTCGCCACCGACCTCGGGGCCCTCGTCCCAGTCGAAGCCGAGCCAGCGCATGACCTCGAGGATCGTGTCGTAGGACTCCTGGGAGTCGCGCGCGGCGTCGGTGTCCTCGATGCGGAACACGAAGGTGCCGCCGTGGTGACGGGCGAACGCCCAGTTGAACAACGCCGTCCGCGCCATGCCGACGTGGGGCGACCCCGTCGGCGAGGGGCAGAAGCGGACGCGCACGGACGGGTCAGTCACGGGAGACCACCTTGTTGGTGAGGGTGCCGATGCCGGAGATCACGACGTCGACCTCGTCGCCGACCTCCATGGGACCGACACCGTCAGGGGTGCCGGTGAGGATCACGTCGCCGGGCAGCAGCGTCATGACGCTGGTGACGTGGGCGATGAGCGTGGGGATGTCGAAGACCAGGTCCTTGGTCGTGCCGTCCTGCTTGAGGTCGCCGTTGAGGAAGGTCTGCACGCGCAGGTCGGAGGTGTCGAGGTCGGTCTCGATCCAGGGGCCGAGCGGGCAGAAGGAGTCGAAGCCCTTGGCGCGGGTGAACTGGACGTCCTTGCGCTGCAGGTCGCGCGCGGTCACGTCGTTGGCGACGGTGTAGCCGAGGATCACGTCGGCGGCCCGCTCCGCGGGGACGTCGCGGCAGATGCGAGAGATCACGACGGCGAGCTCGCCCTCGTAGTGCACGTTGCTCGACTGACGGGGGTAGAAGACCGGGTCGCCGGGCCCCACCACCGAGGTGTTGGGCTTGAGGAACATCAGCGGCTCCTCGGGGACCTCGCCACCCATCTCGGCGGCGTGCGCGGCGTAGTTCTTGCCGATCGCGACCACCTTGCTCCGCGGGATCACGGGAGCCAGGAGGCGGACGTCGCCGAGCCGGACCTGCTGGTCGGTGGGCTCGATCCCGATGAAGAGCGGGTCGCCCTTGAGGACGGTCACGACGGAGTCGGGGTCGAGCTCTCCGTGGTCGTCGAGGTCGCCGGAGACGACTCCGAACTGGGGCTCGTCGGCAGTGGTGAACCTTGCGATACGCACCACCCGAGCCTACCGACGCGGGGTGCGGCGGCCCCTCCCTACCCTGGTGCCTGTGGAAGCGGTCATGACGGTGCTCTCGCGTGAGGAGTGGGAGCCTCTCGCGCTCGCTCATCAGGCGCGCGTCGACGCCTGGGTCGGGCCCCACCTCGCCCGCCGGGGACAGGGCGTGAAGCACCCGGTCGAGGACTTCCTGTTCGGCTACTACTCGTTCCGCCCCGCAGCGCTCCGCCGCTGGCACCCGGGGTACGCCGTCGGGCTGCGGTCGGCGCCTTCTCCCGGTCGGGACTATGTCGTCGTCGACGAGGTGACCCAGGTCGACCCCGCCGTGCTCGCCTCCCGCGAGCCCCTGCTGCACGAGATCCACCGACTGCTCGCCGCGACCGCCTCGCGGACCCCGCACTTCGGCTGCTTCGGCATGCACGAGTGGGCGATGGTCCACCGCCTCTCCCAGGACCAGGTGCGCCACGCCGCCTGGCCGCTGCGGCTCGGCCCCGCCGGCACCGACGAGGTGGTCGAGTCTCACCGCATCGCCTGCTCGCACTTCGACGCGTTCCGGTTCTTCACGCCATCGGCCCGCCCGCTCAACACCCTCCAGCCCGGCCGCGACGACCGGCCGGCCTTCGAGCAGCCGGCCTGCCTCCACGCCGGCATGGATCTCTACAAGCACGCCTTCCGGCTCGTGCCGCTCGTGCCGTCCTCGCTCGTGGCCGACTGCTTCGAGCTGGCCCGCGACATCCGCACCCTCGACATGCGCGCGTCGCCGTACGACCTGAGCGGGCTGGGCTACTCCCCCGTGCGCATCGAGACCCCCGAGGGCAAGGCGGAGTACGTCGCTGCGCAGCGCGACTTCGCCGAGCGCGGTGCGCCCCTGCGGGCGCGGCTGATCGAGGAGTGCGAGCGCCTGCTGGCGTGAAGCAGCGCATTGCTGGTCGAGGGGCGAGCCGCGCGGTGCTGGTCGAGCCGCCCGCCGCTGGTCGAGGTGCGAGCCGCAAGGCGAGCCTCGAAACCCGGACGGGCATGCTGCGGTTCGGGCCCAGCATGTGGGTCCGAACCGCAGCATGCCTCGCGAGCCGACCGACGCTGGTTGAGGTGCGAGCCGCTGGGCGAGCCTCGAAACCACTCCGCACCGCGGCACGTGAGGGCGGTTGGAGTCAGCCCCCCAGCCCGAACCAGAACGTCACGAGGAGTGCGACGACGCCGCCCCACACCAAGACGCCCACCGCTGCCACCACCTTCGCTCCGTCGTAGCTGCGCCGACTCCACAGTGCCCACGGCACCAGACCCGTAGCGAACGCGATGGCGGCGGGAACCGCGAAGAAGGACGCCAGCACGAAGCCGGTCCCATCGCCGAAGTACAGGTCGCCCCCATCGGGACGCACGGGCGGTGGGTGGAGATTCAGATAGGCGTAGAAGGTCGCGGGCACGAGCAGCAGCAGTCCCGCGACCAAGGACAGCCCGCAGGAGAGCCGGACCCACGACGGCTTCCGGGCCAGAGGCGGTGTGTGACCACGCACCCTCGGAAACATAGATGACGCGGGACCCTCGGAGCCGGAGCTCGAGTGCTCGATCTCCGATCCTGCCCGCGGCGCGGCTGCCCGGCCCTAGGCTCGCGCCGTGCGACCGGTCATCACCCTCGTCCTCAGCGCGATGCTGCTCCTGCTCGCGCCCACGACCACCGAGGCGGCGACGGAGGTGGAGTCACCGCCTGCCGCACGTGCCGCATCGACCGGCACCGTCGTCGACGGTCGAGCGCGCTTCCAGGTCATCACCCCCACCCTGATCCGGTTGGAGTACGCCGCCGACGGGCGGTTCGAGAACCGGCCGACGCTGACCCTCGGCACACGGTCGCCGGGCGGGCTGGGCGACGTGCCCCGCTTCACCACGTCGGTCGAGGACGGCTGGCGGGTCATCCGCACCTCGCGGGTCGTGCTGCGGTGGCACCGAGGCCGCAGCTTCGCCGCGGAGAACCTCCGGCTGCGCTTCCGCGACGGCTCGACGACCCGGCAGGTGCGGCCCCGCCCGGGCGCCGACCACCGCTACCTCGGCGGCTGGACCCGCGGGCTCGACCTGTCGTCGGGCCGCGAGCCGCTGAACCCCGGCATCCTCACCCGCGAGGGGTGGTACGTCCTCGACGACACCGACACCGCCCTGCTCGTCGACCGGGCACCGGGCTTCCGGGTGCGCCCGCAGCACGACGGCGCCTATCGCGACTGGTACGCCTTCGGCTACGGGCACGACCTGCGACGGGCCCTGGCCGACCTGCGTTCGCTGACCGGCCGGGCGCCCCTGCTGCCCCGCAACGCCTTCGGCGTCTGGTTCTCGAAGTACTTCGCCTACACCGAGGCGGAGTTCCGCGACCTCGTGGCGCGCTTCGCCGCCGAGGGCGTCCCGCTGGACACCCTCTCGCTGGACACCGACTTCAAGCGCCAGAACGACCCGGTCGGGTCCGCGCTCGCGACCAACGTCATCGGCCAGCCCGGTCGCGCGTTCGCCTGGAACGGCTGGGACTGGAACCGCGACCTCTTCGCCGACCCCGGCGCGTTCGTCCGCTGGGCCCACCGCCGTGACATCGCGCTGGTGGCCAACATCCACCCCTCGATCAGCAGCAACGACCCGCAGTTCGCCGCGACCGACCAGGCGGCCGGCGGGCTCGCGACCAGCCAGGCCTGCCGCACGATCCAGGCCGACACCACCGGCGAGTGCCACGTCTTCGACTGGACCGACGCCCGCCAGCTCACGGCGTACTTCGACCTCCACGACAAGCTGGCGTCCACCGGCATCGACGCCTTCTGGCTGGACTGGTGCTGCGAGGCGCAGGGCGCCGCGGACGCTCCCGGCCTGAGCCCGGACACCTGGATCAACGCGCGCTACGCCGCCTACCAGCGGGCCCGGGGCAGCCGGTGGCCTGCGCCGTCGCGGATCGGCGCGTCCTACCAGGACGACGGCTCGTACGGCGACCGCGGCGTCGGCGCCGGCGGCACGGGCGCGCTGGCCGAGCACCGCAGCGCGATCCACTTCACCGGGGACACCTGCGCCACCTGGGAGATGCTCGCCTTCGAGGCCGAGCACACCGCCGCGGAGTCCGCGATCGGCATGCCCTACGTCACCCACGACATCGGCAGCTTCAACGGGGAGCCACAGGGCGGCCAGTGCAACGCCGTCCTCGCCGCGCAGGCCAAGGCGCCGGTCCCCGACGACCTCTACGTGCGCTGGCTGCAGCTCGGGACGTTCCAGCCGCTGGACCGGCTGCACTCCAACCACGGCGAGCGCCTCCCGTGGGAGTACGCCGGCGCGACCCGGAGTGCGGCCAAGCAGGCGCTGCGGCTGCGGGGCTCGCTGGTGCCCTACACCTACACCGCGGCCCGTCGCGCCGTGGACACCGGGCTGCCGATCGCCGGACCGCTCTACCTCAGCTGGCCGCGACGTGAGGCGGCCTACCACCACCCGACCCAGTTCACCTTCGGCCGCGACCTGGTCGTCGCGCCCGTGACGTCGCCGGGCACGCGGGCCACGGTGACGCTCTGGGTGCCGCCGGGCCGGTGGGTCGAGCGGACGACCGGCCGCAGGTTCCGCGGACCGCGGCTGGTGGACGTCTCGGTCGGCCTGGACCGGATCCCCGTCCTGGTGCGAGCCGGGGCGGTGCTCCCGAGCCACCGCCCGGGGACCCGCGCACGGGTGACCCCGACGAGGCACGTCGTGCTCACCGCCTACCCCGGACCGCGCGGCAGCGGCCGGCTCTACGACGACGCCGGGAGCGGGCTCGCCTATCGGCGCGGTGCGAGCACCTGGACGACCTTCACCCAGCGGCGTGCGCACGGCACGGTGACCGTGCGGGTCGGTCGGGCCCGAGGAGGCTTCGCCCAGGCGCTGCGGCTGCGCACCTGGGACCTGCGCGTGCTTTCCGTCGCCCGTCCGTCGGCCGTGACGGTCGACGGCCGCCGCGTGCGCACCTGGGCCTACGACCCGGACACGCGCTCGCTGAGGATCGTGCTGGCGCGGACCCCGAGCCGCACGGGCACGACGGTCCGGATCCGCTGAGCCGCGAGCGCGGAGCGCTCAGCCGTCGGTGCGGAAGCGCGGGACCCCACCGGCGCACTCGGCCCTGACCTCGATCTCCTGCTCGTCCCCGGAGCCCTCGGACTCCGACTCCGAGCGGTCGCTGCCCGCGCTCTGGAACTGGACCTTGACTCGCTGGGGGCCGCGCTCGTCGACCTCGTAGCGCCAGCCGTTGGCCGGCGTCGCCGAGAGCAGGCTGATCCGGGCGCCGACGCAGCGGACCGAGACCGTGCCCGCACGCCCGGCCCAGGTGCGCTCCTGCGGGGTGGGCGCGGGCTCGCGCGTCGGCGACGGACGCCGGGTCGGTGAGGGCTGCGAGGTCGGGCCCTGCTCCGGGGTGGTCGGCGTGGTCGCGGTGGCCTCCGGGGACACGGACGTCGTCGGGGCGGCCGAGCGGGGCGAGGTCGTGGGGGTGCGGGTGGGCCGCGGCTTGCGCGTGGGCCGGGGGGTCACCGTGCCCGGAGGCCTGGGCGACGCCTCGGTCGCGGAGGTGGCGCCCGTGGCGGCCCCCGGGTCGCTCGCCGGACGTGCCGTGACGTCGCGGCCGGCCGCGTCGATGACCGTCCAGGTCGCCACCGAGACGACCACGACGACGAGCAGCCACACGGCCACGCCGATGCTCAGCGCACGGCGGTCGACCGACGCCACGTGACCCACCTCCCCTCGAGAACCCGGTGCGTCCGAGGACGCGGGCCCCATCCTCGCCGTACGGTCGTGACATGACCAGCGTGCTGGTCGTCGAGGACGACGACGCCATCCGCACAGGCGTGGTCCGTGGCCTGCGCCAGCGCGGCCTCACGGTCACCAGCGTCGGAGCCGGTCTGCCCGCCCTGGAGATGGTGGTCAAGGACAAGCCCGACGCCGTGCTCCTCGACCTCGGCCTGCCCGACATCGACGGCCTGCAGGTGCTCTCGATGATCCGGGCGGTCTCGCAGGTGCCGGTCGTGGTGGTCACCGCGCAGGACGACGACCGCACCGTCGTCGCCGCTCTCGACGCGGGCGCCGACGACTACGTCGTCAAGCCGTTCGGCCTCGACCAGGTCGCCGCCCGCGTGCGCGCGATCCTGCGCCGTGGCGGGTCCAACCAGACCGTCGAGCCCTACGCCGTCGGCGACCTCGTCGTCGACCCCCGCACCCGCACGGCCACCCTCGCGGGCAAGGAGCTGGAGCTCTCGCGCAAGGAGTTCGAGCTGCTGCTCGCGCTGGCGAGCCGCCGCGGCGACGTGGTGACGCGACGCGAGCTGCTGGTGGAGGTCTGGCAGATGCCCTACGGCGGCGGCGACCGCACCGTCGACGTCCACCTGTCCTGGCTGCGGCGCAAGCTCGGCGAGACGGCGGCGGAGCCGCGCTACCTGCGCACCGTCCGCGGCGTCGGCGTGCGTCTCGTCGACCCGTCCGAGACCGAGTAGGCGGACCCGTGCGGCGGCGCATCTCCTGGCTGGTCGCGGCCACCACATCAGCGGTCGTCCTCGCGTTCGTCATCCCGCTGTGCCTGCTCGTGCGCTCCATGGCCGCCGACCGGGCCCTGGCGACGGGCAACGACGAGGCCCGCTCGGCGGCGATCCTCGTCTCGGGCCTGCACACCTCGCCCCAGCTGCCGCGGCTGGTCGAGCAGGTCGACGCCCGGTCGCCCGCGCGCACGACGGTCGTGGCACCCGACGACTCGACGTACGGCGACCCGGGCACGGGTCTGCGCCTCGACGACGACGTGGAGCGGGCCCGCGGCGGCGAGGCGTTCACCGACGTGGACGACCGGGGAGGCGAGGTGCTCATCCCGGTGGACACCGAGGACGGGGTGTTCGTCGTGGTGACGACCGTGTCGCCCGAGCTGATGCGGGCCGGCGTCTATCGCGCGTGGGCCAGCATCGCCGCGCTGGGGCTGGCGCTCCTGGTCGCCGCGCTGTTCGTCGCCGACCGGCTCGGCCGGCGGGTGAGCGAGCCGCTGACCCAGCTCGCCGAGGTCGCCGAGCGGCTCGGCGAGGGCGACCTGGAGGCCCGGGCCGAGCTCGCCGGCCCGCCCGAGACCGTCGAGCTCGCGGACACCATGAACCGGCTCGCCAACCGCATCGAGGAGCTCCTGCTGGCCGAGCGCGAGGCCGTCGGCGACCTCTCGCACCGCCTCCGCACCCCGGTCACCGCGCTGCGCCTGGACGCGGAGTCGCTCACCGACCCCGACGTCGGCGAACGTCTCGGCCGCCACATCGAGCAGCTGCAGACGAGCATCGACACGATCGTCGCCGATGCCCGCAGGCCCCTGCGCGCAGGGCTCGAGGCGAGCTGCGACGCGCGGGCGGTCGTGGCGGAGCGGACGGCGTACTGGTCCGCGCTCGCGGAGGACCAGGGCCGCACCGTGACGCTGGTGCTGCCCGACGGGCCGGTGCCCTGCGCCGTCGACGCCGCGGACCTGACCGACGTCATCGACGTGCTCGTGGACAACGTGTTCGCCCACACCGCCGAGGAGGCCGCCTTCGCGGTCTCCCTCGAGGCGGCCGACGGGCAGGTCGTGCTCGAGGTCGCCGACGACGGACCGCCTCTCGTCGTGGGCCTGCACGACCAGCGCCCCGGCACCACCGGCCTCGGCCTGCAGATCGTGCGGCGCACGGCCGCCCGCGCGGGCGGTCACTTCACCTGGCAGCACGACGGCGGCGGCACGGTCGCCCGCGTCACCCTGCCGGGCGCGGGCTGAGCCGGGCTCAGTCGTCCTCGGGCTCGTCGGGCTCGTCGCCGTGGTGGCCGTCCTCGCCGTCCTCACCGTGGTGGTCCTCGTCCTCCACCTCGTCGGCCTCGTCACCGTGGTCGTCGCCGTGGTCCTCGTCGGCCTCGTCGCCGTGGTCCTCACCTCGGTCGCCGTGGTCGTCACCGGCCTCGTCGCCGCGACCACCGTGGTCGTCGCCCGCGTCGTGGGTGGCCGGGTCGTCGTCGCCGCCACGTGAGGCTGCGGTGCGGACCGGCGCCGGCGCCGGGGCGACCGCCCGGGCCGGTGCCGCCGCCGGGGGTGCGACGTCGATGACGACCGTGCGCTCGACCACGCGCTCGCACGTGCGTCCCTTGAGCTTGAACCCGCGGGGGCAGTCCTTGAGCCGCACGCGCGTGACCGTGGAGGGGCTCACGTCGGCGGCCGGGGCGGACTGCGGGGAGGACTGCGCCACCTCGACGGTCTCGGAGCGCTGCGGAGAGGCGGTGAGCTGCTGGTAGCCCGCGGCGGCGCCCACCAGCCCGGCGAGCCCGGCGACGACGCCGGCGACAAGGGTCGGAAGTCTCATGGCTCCACGGTGGGGCACGTCGCCTCATGCCTTCCTCGTCGTCGGCTCAAGTCTTCCTCAAGTCGCTTCCGCGGCCCCGGCGCGCGAGCGAGCGTGGTGGCGAGAGGAGGCGCCCCATGCCCCATGGATACGACGCCCGCCGTCGCGACCACGTCCGTCTCGCCGTCACCGCCCTCACCGGTCTGGCCACCGCGGCCGCTGCCGGAGCCGTCGGGGTGACCGCGGGCCTGGCTGCTCGCGCGTCCGCGCCCGACGAGCCCGCCGAGGCCGGGACCGTCCCCCAGGCGGCCCCGAAGGTCGCGCCGAAGCCGCGTGTCGTCGTCCGCTGGAAGGAGCGCCCGCGGCGGACGGTCGTGCGCACGCGCACCGTGTTCCGGACCGCCCCCACCTCCCTCGGGGGCGGTTCGGTCAGCGCAGCACCCGTCGGCTCCTCGGGTTCCTCGGGTTCCTCGGGGTCGTCGGGCGCCGGCTCGTCCGGCTCGTCCGGGTCCTCCGGCTCCGGGGGCCACGGCGGCGGGGGCGGCGGTGGGCGGCCGGCACCGGCCCCCGCACCTCCCCCGCCGCCGCCTCCCCCGCCGCCCGCTCCCTCGTCGGGGTCCTGAGGTGAGGTCCGCGCCGACGCTGCGGTCGTCGTACGAGTGGACGCTGTGGGGGACCTACGCCTTCCTCGCCGTCGACGACCCCCACCTGCTCCCCCACGCCCGTGCGATCGCCGACGACCTGCTCGACGCGGTCGAGCGCCAGGTCAGCCGCTTCCGCGCCGACTCCGACCTCTCGCGCGCCAACGCTCAGGCCGGGTCGTGGGCGCCGGCCGGGCCGCTCCTCGTCGGGGCTCTGCACGCCGCGCGCTGGGCGGCGGAGCAGACCGACGGGCTCGTGGATCCCTGCCTGGGCAGGGCCCTGGTCTCGCTGGGGTACGACGACGACCTCGCCTCCGTGCGCCGTCGCACCACGTGGGGACCCGTGCCGGACGCCGGACGGCTCGGGGCCTGGCGCGAGCTCGAGGTGACCGGCGACGCGGTCCGGGTGCCGGCGGGCACCGCGCTCGACCTCGGCGCGACCGCGAAGGCGTGGGCCGCCGACGTTGTAGCCACGACGGTCGCCAAGGCGCTGTCCTGCACCGCAGTCGTGTCGCTCGGCGGCGACGTGAGCGTCCAGGGCGACGACGCCCCCGCCTGGCCCGTGCGCGTCAGCGAGACCCACGGGACGGACGGCGAGGTGGTGTGGGTGCGCGGCGGGCTGGCGACGTCGACGACCCTCGCGCGTCGCTGGCGCGGCCCGCAGGGCTCGGTCGTCCACCACCTCCTCGACCCGCGGACGGGCGGGCCCACGGGCCAGGTCCTCCGCAGCGCGACGTGCGCGGGCACTGACGCCCTCAGCGCCAACACCGCGAGCACTGCCGCGCTCGTGCTCGGGGCGGACGCCCCGGCGTGGCTGGCGGAGCGGGACGTCGCCGCCCGTCTCGTGCACGCGGACGGCACCACGACCACGGTCGGCGACTGGCCGACGGGAGGAGAGCTCTGATGGACAGCCCGTTCCTGTGGCACCTCAACCGCGGCACCGGCCTCGTGCTGCTGGTCGTGCTCACAGCCTCTGCCCTGCTGGGCATGTGGTCGACCCGCGGCGAGGCCGGCGCACGCGTGCCCCGCTTCGCGATCCAGTCGCTGCACCGCAACCTCGCCCTGCTCGGGGTCGTGCTCACGACCGTCCACGTCGCGTCGGCGGTCGCCGACGAGTACGTCGACATCCGCTGGTGGCAGGCGGTCCTGCCGTGGCGACTTGCCTACCAGCCGCTGTGGCTGGCCCTCGGGGTGCTCGCGCTCGACCTGCTGGCCGCCGCCGTGGTGACGAGCCTCGTGCGGGGCCGCCTGCCCCGCCGCGCCTGGCTGACGGTCCACCTGTCGGCCTACGCCGCGCTCGCGATGTCCTTCGCGCACGGCCTCGGGATCGGCACGGACACCGGGGAGGGCTGGGCGCGCTGGACCTACGTCACCTGCGGGGTGCTCCTGGTGGCCGCGACGCTCGCCCGCGTCGCCGACGCCCGGCACCGGCTCCGCACCACCCCGCGCGAGCTGGCGACGGCGGCCGCCCGATGACCACGACCGTCCTGCCCACCGGCACCGGCGACCTCCTGCTCGCCGGAGCCGCCGACGGGCCGAGCCTCGCCGCCCACCGCGCGCGCCGCGGCGCCCTGCCGCGCCTGGGCCTCGCCGACCTCGTCGAGAGGTGCCGTGCGCTCGACCTCAAGGGCCGTGGCGGCGCCGGCTTCCCGCTCGCCGACAAGCTCACCGTGACCGCTCGTGGCCGGGGCCGCCCGGTCGTGGTGGTCAACGCCTCCGAGGGCGAGCCCGCGAGCCTCAAGGACCTGGCGCTCACGCGGCTCGCCCCGCACCTCGTGCTCGACGGTGCCGTCGCCGCGGCCACCGCGCTGGGCGCACGCGAGGTCCACCTCGTGACCGGCCCCGACGACGCCCTGCGGACCGCCGTGCGCGAGCGCGAGGACCGCAAGGTGCGGTTCGTGCTCCACCGGGCGGCCGAGGTGTTCGTGGCGGGCCAGTCCTCCGCGGTCCTCGAGCTCGTGGCGGGCCGGACCAACCTGCCGGTGACCACGTGGCAGCCCGCGGCGGTCTCCGGGCTGCGCGGGCGTCCGACTCTGCTCTCCAACGCCGAGACCTTCGCCGTCGCGGGCCTGCTCGCCACCGTCGGCCCCGACGAGGTACGCCGCCACGGCACCCCCGACGAGCCCGGCACCACCCTGCTCACGCTCGACGGCGACGGCCCCCTGCAGGCCCGTCGGGTCGTCGAGGTCGCCCACGGGACCCCGTGGCACCACGTCCTCCCGGCCGAGCGCCTCGCCTCGCCCGTCCTGCTGGGGGGCTACCACGGCACGTGGGCACCGGCCGGCGCCCTGGCCTCGCTCACCGTGTCGCGTCGCGCCCTGACCGAGGCCGGGTTGGCCCTGGGAGCCGGGGTCGTCCTGCCCGCGGACGGGCGGTGCGCTGTCCGTCGTACTGCCGAGCTGGTGGACTACCTCGCCGCCCAGTCGGCCCGCCGCTGCGGCCCGTGCCTCAACGGCCTGCCCGCACTGGCCACCGCCTTCCGCGCGGTCGTCGACGGCCACCCCCGTCTCCACGAGGTACGCCGACTGGCCGGCCTGGTCGAGGGCCGCGGCGCCTGCGCGCACCCCGACGGGACGGCCCGGCTCGTGCGCAGCCTGCTCCTGGCCTGCCCGGACGAGGTCGAGGCCCACCTGGTCGGCCGCTGCGACGCGGGAGGCTGTCGATGACTCACGAGCTCAGGGTCGACTGGCCCGCCTGCCGCGCTCGCGGCCTGTGCTTCGAGGTGCTGCCCGAGGTGGTGAGCCTCGACGACTGGGGCTACCCCCTCGTGGAGGGCCCGGTCACCGACGACCTGCTGGCGAGCGCGCGCGAGGCGGTGCGGATGTGCCCGCGGCTGGCGCTGCGGCTCGTCACCACTGCGACTGCACCGGGCAGCGCCGGTCGGCCGCGACGTCCCTGAGCGCGCGGGCGGCGGCTCGGTCCAGCAGCGGGTCGACCGGCACCGGCGCACCCTCGAGGGCCCCGGCGATCACCGCGCTCGCCAGGGCCGCCCCGGCCTCGGACGAGTGGTTGCCGTCGGCGGCCCGCAGCTCCACGCCCCTCACGAGGTCGAACGCATCGGGGACGGGCGGCAGGCACGCGTGCCCGGCAGCGGCGACCGTGCCGTAGACCTGCAGGATCCGGTCCGTCTCGTCGATCCCCCGGC
>CAZKZQ010000020.1:0-1435 GCA_964557235.1 uncultured Nocardioidaceae bacterium | reverse complement strand
GCGGCGACCGTGCCGTAGACCTGCAGGATCCGGTCCGTCTCGTCGATCCCCCGGCGGGCCCACTCCGCGAAGAGCACCGGCTCCGCACCGGCCGACCGGACCCGCTCGGCGAGCTCGACGGCCCCGCTGGTCGGGTAGTCGTAGCGCCCGCTGAGGCTGTAGTCCTGCGCCTGCAGCACGACGTAGTCCCACGGCTCGGCACTGATCAGCCGCAGGGTCGGCTCGTGCGTGGAGCGCTCCTGGAGGTGGAGGTAGGTCGGCTCGCGCTCCACCACCACGCGCGCCCCGGGACGGGCCTCGCGGAGGAGCCGGGCGACCGTGCCGGGCACGTCGTGGTTGGCGGTGTGGCTGTTGCCGACGAAGAGGATCCGGAGCACCCCGTCACCGGCGGGGTCCCGGCCCGGGGCGCTCTGGTCGCCCGACGCGCTCGGCTGCTCCGGTGCGGCGCTCGGGCCGTCGCTGCAGGCGCCGAGCAGCACCGCC
Organism: uncultured Nocardioidaceae bacterium; assembly: GCA_964557235.1. GTDB lineage: Bacteria > Actinomycetota > Actinomycetes > Propionibacteriales > Nocardioidaceae > Marmoricola_A. The sequence continues at coordinate 952 of CAZKZQ010000020.1, read as the reverse complement.
ACGACCACGAGCCACCACCGCATGCCAGCAGTCTCCTAGCCTGGGGCGGTGACCGACACCAACGACATCACCGACGTCCCCGGCATCCGGGTCGGCCACTGGGGCGACGTCACCGCGCGCACCGGCTGCACCGTCGTGCTGCTGCCCGACGAGGGGGCGGTCACGTCCGTCGACGTGCGCGGCGCCGCGCCCGGCACGCGCGAGACCGACGTGCTCTCCCCCGACAACCAGGTGCAGGTCGCGCACGCGCTGCTGCTCACCGGCGGCTCGGCCTTCGGGCTCGCCGCGGCCGACGGGGTGATGGGCTTCCTCGAGGAGCGCGGCAGCGGCGTCCCGACGCCGGCCGGGCTGGTGCCGATCGTCCCCGCGGCCGTGCTCTACGACCTCGCGACCGGCCGGGCCGACGTGCGCCCCGGCCCCGGCGAGGGCCGGATCGCGGCCGAGGCGGCCCTGGCCGGGCAGCCCTGCGGCGCGGGCCTCGTCGGTGCGGGCACGGGCGCCACGGTCGGCAAGCTCTTCGGGTCGCCGGTGTCCGGCGGGCTCGGCACCGCGTCGGTCGCGCTGCCCGGGGGCGGCACGGTCGGCGCACTGGTCGCGGTCAACGCGGTGGGCGACGTGGTCGACGAGGACGGCTCGCTGCTCGCCGGCGCGGGCACGGTCGACCGGCTGCTCAGCGAGGTGCCACCCGCACCTCCGGTGGGCAGCGCCACCACCCTCGCGGTCGTCGCGACCGACGTCGCGCTCACCAAGACCCAGGCCCACCGGCTCGCGGTCGTCGCCCACGACGGGCTGGCGCAGGCGATCCGGCCCGTCCACACGGCGTACGACGGCGACACGGTGTTCGCGACGAGCACCGGCTCGGTGACGCCGGCCGACCCCTCGCTGCTGACGCTGCAGACCGCCGCCGTGGTGGCCGTGGCCCGCGCCGTACGCCGGGCCGTGCGGCCGCACT
>CAZKZQ010000019.1:0-25543 GCA_964557235.1 uncultured Nocardioidaceae bacterium | reverse complement strand
ACCAAGTCCTCCGGCGTCGTGCGGATCCTCAAGGACCTCGACACCGACATCACCGGGCGTCACGTGCTCATCGTCGAGGACATCATCGACACCGGCCTGACGCTGTCGTGGCTGGTGCGCAACCTCAGCTCGCGCGGCCCGGCCTCGGTCGAGATCTGCACCCTGCTGCGCAAGCCGGACGCGCTGCAGATGAGCGTCGACGTGAAGTACGTCGGCTACGACATCCCCAACGCCTTCGTCGTGGGCTACGGCCTCGACTACTCCGAGCGCTACCGCAACCTGCGCTGCATCGGCACCCTGGCCCCGCAGGTCTACTCCTGATCGACCGGGGATCGGCCGACCCCGTCCGTCGGCGTGGCGGCTGCGTGTACCGTCTAGTCGACCCCTTCGTTGCGGAGCGGGTCATCCCACCGTCGATTCGGTCGACGTCGTCGACACAGCAGGAGGTCGGGGTCCGCCCCGGTGCATGGACGTGAAGCGCATCTTCCGCGGTCCTTGGTTCTGGATCGTCCTCGCGGTCGTCGGCGTCCTGGTGGCGCTGCAGTACCTCGTGCCCAACGGCGGCTACGAGGAGGTCAAGACCTCCACCATGTCGGCCTACATCGCCGACGGCAAGGTCAAGGACATCACCTTCATCGACCAGGACCAGGAGATCCGCGCGACCCTGGACGACGACAAGAAGGTGCTCACCCACTGGGTCGACGGTCAGCAGAACGACCTGATCCAGGCCGCTGCCCGCCAGGTCGACGAGGGCCAGATCGAGGACTACAACTCCGAGAACCCCCAGCCCAGCCTGATCGGCCAGATCCTCGCGACGTTCCTGCCCTTCGTGCTGATCATCCTGCTGTTCATCTTCATGATGAACCAGGTGCAGGGCGGCGGCGGACGCGTGATGCAGTTCGCCAAGTCCAAGGCCAAGCTGATCAGCAAGGACATGCCCAAGACGACGTTCGCCGACGTCGCGGGCTGCCAGGAGGCCATCGAGGAGCTCGGCGAGATCAAGGAGTTCCTCCAGGAGCCGGCCAAGTTCCAGGCCGTCGGCGCCAAGATCCCCAAGGGCGTGCTGCTCTACGGCCCGCCCGGCACCGGCAAGACCCTGCTCGCCCGCGCGGTCGCGGGTGAGGCGGGCGTGCCGTTCTACTCCATCTCCGGCTCCGACTTCGTCGAGATGTTCGTCGGCGTCGGCGCCTCCCGCGTGCGCGACCTGTTCGAGCAGGCCAAGGAGAACGCCCCCGCGATCGTCTTCATCGACGAGATCGACGCCGTCGGCCGTCACCGCGGCGCCGGCATGGGCGGCGGGCACGACGAGCGCGAGCAGACCCTCAACCAGCTGCTCGTCGAGATGGACGGCTTCGACGTCCGCGGCGGCGTGATCCTCATCGCCGCGACCAACCGTCCCGACATCCTCGACCCCGCGCTGCTGCGCCCGGGCCGCTTCGACCGCCAGATCGCCGTCGACGCCCCCGACCTGGCCGGACGCCACAAGATCCTGCAGGTCCACGCCCGGGGCAAGCCCATGGCGCCCTCGATCGACCTGCTGTCCACGGCTCGCCGCACCCCGGGCTTCACCGGTGCCGACCTGGCCAACGTGCTCAACGAGGCCGCGCTGCTCACCGCGCGCCAGAACGCCAAGCTGATCGACGCGGCTGCGCTCGACGAGGCGATCGACCGCGTGATCGCCGGACCGCAGCGCCGCACCCGCCTGATGAGCGAGAAGGAGAAGCTCATCACGGCCTACCACGAGGGCGGCCACGCCCTCGTCGCCGCGGCCCTGCCCGGCACCGACCCGGTGCACAAGGTCACGATCCTGCCGCGCGGCCGGGCGCTGGGCTACACGATGGTGCTGCCCGACGAGGACAAGTACTCCCAGACCCGCTCGGAGATGCTCGACAAGCTCGCCTACATGCTGGGCGGCCGGGCGGCCGAGGAGATGGTCTTCCACGACCCGACCACCGGCGCCGGCAACGACATCGAGAAGGCCACGTCGCTGGCCCGCGCGATGGTCACGCAGTACGGCATGACCGAGCGGCTCGGCGCGATCAAGCTCGGCGACTCCAACGGGGAGCCGTTCCTGGGTCGCGACTACGGCCACACGCGCAACTACTCCGAGGACGTCGCCGCGATCGTCGACGAGGAGGTCAAGAAGCTCCTCGCCACCGCGCACCAGGAGGCCTTCGACATCCTCGAGGAGAACCGCGACGTCCTGGACTCGCTGGTCCTCGCGCTGCTGGAGAAGGAGACCCTCGACAAGGAGCAGGTCGCCGAGGTGTTCCTGCCCCTGCGCCGCCGCCCCGTGCGGCCGGCGTGGACCGGGTCCCCGACCCGCGAGCCGTCGGACAAGCCCCCGGTCGAGGTGCCCCGCTCCGCGCTGGAGGACGTCGCTCCCGAGGAGCCCACCGGCGCCGCCGTGATCACGCCCCCGGGCTCTGGTGGTGACCTGCACGGCACGCCGCCGCCCGCCGGGTCCGACCCGGCCCCGGGCGCATGACCGACAGCGAGACCGAGCGCTTCGACGACGTCGCGCCGATCGCAGCCCCGTCCTACGACGGCCTGCCGGACTTCGACCACGAGCGCGCCGAGGCCGCGGTCCGCGAGCTGCTCATCGCCGTCGGGGAGGACCCCGAGCGCGAGGGGCTGCGCGACACCCCGGCCCGGGTGGCCCGGGCCTACGCCGAGCTGCTCGTCGGCATGCGGCGCACCCCCGAGCAGGTGCTCACGACCACCTTCGAGGCCGGCCACAAGGAGCTGGTGCTGGTCCGCGACATCGAGCTGTGGTCGATGTGCGAGCACCACCTGGTGCCGTTCACCGGCGTCGCCCACGTCGGCTACATCCCCGGCGAGGACGGCCGCATCACCGGCCTGTCCAAGATCGCGCGCCTGGTCGACGTGTTCTCGCGACGCCCGCAGGTGCAGGAGCGCCTCACCACCCAGATCGCGGACTCGCTGCTGACCATCCTCGACGCCCAGGGCGTGATCGTGGTGATCGAGGCCGAGCACCTCTGCATGACCATGCGCGGCGTGCGCAAGCCCGGCGCCAAGACCATCACCTCGGCGATCCGCGGCACGATGCACAACCCCGCGACGCGGGCCGAGGCGATGAGCCTGATCATGCACGGGACCCGCTGACCGTGTCCTCGTCCGGCGGGTCCGGGCGCCCCCGGCACCTCCTCACCGGGCTGCCCGACGACCTGGCCGACCCCGGCCGCTGCCTGGTCATGGGCGTGCTCAACACGACGCCCGACTCCTTCTCCGACGGCGGTCGCTTCCTCGACCCCGAGGCCGCGGTCGCCCACGGCCTGCGCCTCGCCGCGGAGGGCGCCGACCTGGTCGACGTGGGCGGGGAGTCCACCCGTCCGGGAGCGGCCCGGGTGGCCCCCGAGGAGGAGCGCGCCCGGGTCCTCCCGGTCGTGGCGGCCCTCACCGCCGCCGGGGTGCGGGTCTCGGTGGACACGATGCGGGCCGGGCTGGCCGCCGACGCGGTCGACGCGGGCGCCGTCCTGGTCAACGACGTGTCCGGTGGGCTGGCCGACCCCGAGATGTTCGCCACGGTCGCGCGGCTCGAGGTGCCCTACGTCCTCATGCACTGGCGCGGCCACTCCGCGACCATGCAGGAGCACGCCGACTACGCCGACGTCGTCGCCGACGTACGCCGCGAGCTGGAGCAGCGCGTCGACGCCGCGGCGTCGCAGGGGGTCGACCCCGACCGGGTCTGCGTGGACCCCGGCATCGGGTTCGCCAAGACCGCCGCCCACAACTGGGCGCTGCTGCACGACCTCGACACGCTGCACGACCTGGGGCTTCCCGTGCTCGTCGCGACCAGCCGCAAGCGGTTCCTGGGCGAGCTCCTGGCCGACGCCGACGGGCTGCGGCCGGCCGGGGAGCGCGACGACGCGACGACCGCGACCGCGACCCTCGCGGCGGCGGCTGGAGCCTGGTGCGTCCGCGTCCACGACGTCCGCGCGGCAGCCGACGCGGTGCGGGTGGCGGCACGCTGGGGAGAGGGCTGAGAGTTCCCCGATGGGGCGCCTCTCACCCCGTGGGGTGTGTCACTGCACCCGCCCCAGGACCGCGTGGGCCGATCGCCCGCGGCGCAGGTAGTGTCGTGGCTCCATGGACCTCCCCACCACCTCCCTCCGCACCGGGCAGCAGACCAGCGACCAGCTGAGCGTGCTCGGGTTGGAGGCGTGGGGACACCACGGGGTCCTCGAGCACGAGCGCCGTGAGGGACAGCTCTTCCGGGTGGACCTCACGCTCGGCCTCGACTCCCGTCCCGCGGCGCGCAGCGACCTGTTGCGCGACACGGTGGACTACGGGACGCTCAGCACACGAGTGAAGGAGGCGATCGAGCGCGAGCCGGTCGACCTCATCGAGACCCTGGCCCAGCGCATCGCCGACCTCTGCCTGGAGGACGAGCGGGTCGCCTGGACGACCGTGACCGTGCACAAGCCCGACGCCCCCATCGAGGCGACGTTCTCCGACGTCGCCCTGACCATCACTCGGAGCCGTTGATGACTGAGACCCCCAACCCGCACATCATCGATGCCGACACCATCACCGGTGAGATGCGGCCGATCCGACGTTGCGTGGTCGCCCTCGGCAGCAACATGGGCGAGCGCCTGCAGAAGATCCAGGGCGCGGTCGCCGCTCTCGCCGACACCCCGGGCGTGTTCGTGACCGCGGTGTCGTCGGTCTACGAGACCGAGCCGGTGGACGCCCCCGACGGCTCCGAGTCGTTCTTCAACGCCGTCGTCCTGGTCGACTCCACGCTGCCGGCCCACCTGCTCCTCGAGCGGGCGCTGGCGATCGAGTCGGCCTTCGGGCGCGACCGCTCCGGCGAGCGCAACGCCCCCCGTCCGCTCGACGTGGACCTCATCGTGGTCGGCAAGCGCAAGGCCAACGAGGAGGACCTGACCCTCCCCCACCCGCGGGCCCACGAGCGGGCCTTCGTGCTCGTCCCGTGGCACGAGGTCGAGGCCGACGCCGAGATCCCGGGCTACGGCCCGGTCGCCGAGCTGCTGGAGAAGGTCGACCAGAGCGGCGTCGTGCGCCGTGAGGACCTCGAGCTCCACGTCTGAGCACCCCGTGCCCCGAGTGAGCCGCGCGTGAGCCGCGAGCCGGCGCCGCGCCCCGACGAGGAGGACCCGCCGGGGCCGGTCGAGCCCGACCCGGGCCGTCTGCGTCCCACCGCCCCCGGCACCCTGCTGGCCCTGGGCCTGGTGGGCCTGGTCGGAGGCTGGGCGATCCGTCCCGTGTCCGTCGCGCTCGACGACCCCGCGCCGCGCGTGGGCTGGCTCCCGCCCCTGGCGCTGCTGCTCGTCGCGGTGATCCTCGGCTATGCCGCCTGGACCACCCATCGCCTGCTGCAGCGCCCCGAGGGCTCGGACCGCCCCGTCGGGCGGCTGCTCCCGCACCAGGCGGTCAACCGGCTCGTGCTGGCCAAGTCCTGTGCCCTGGTCGGGGCACTGGTCGGCGGCGGCTACGTCGGATACGCGCTGACCTGGGTGGGCTCAGCGGCGGAGAAAGGGGGCGAGAGGATCCTCCACAGCGCCGTCGCGGGCGTCTCGGGGGGCCTGATCGTCGCCGCGTCCCTGCTGCTCGAACGCGCGTGTCGGGTCAGGAAGGACGACGAGCGCCCCTAGCCTCGATCCATGACGCGTGTTCCTTCCCCCCGTCGTCGTGAGCACCCGCGCCGCCTCGTGGCCGCGCTGGGCCTCCTCCTGCTGTCCCTCGCCGCCGTCCTCGTGGGCCTGTTCGCCGGCACCGTCGGCGCCCTGAGCGCCGCCGTCATCGCCTCCGTCCTGCTCGTCTGCGGGGCCGCCCACCTGGGTCACGAGGAGCTCGTCGAGGAGCGGCAGCACCACGCGGAGGAGCGGGTCGCCCAGGCCCGGGCCTTCCGCTCGCTCTACCTCGAGCGCAGCGCCGAGCACGCGTTGTTCGCCTCCCGCATGCGCGACCGCGTGCTCGCCTCCGACCGCCTCGTCGACGAGCTGCGCGGCATCCTGCGCCTGGCCGAGGCCCGGGGCGACGAGGCCGAGGCACGCGTCCGCGGCGAGCGCCGCCGGGCCACCGCCGCCGAGGCCCGCGTCGCCGAGCTCGAGCTCCGGCTCGCCGAGGCCGAGGTCGTCGACGAGCTGGCCGCCTGGGAGGTCGTCCCCGGCGTCGAGGCCGACACCGTCGTCGACCTGCTGTCCTGGGAGGAGCGGTCCTCCGCCGGCACTGTGGCGGAGCAGCGCAAGCACGCGTGAACCGTCCGCTCGCTAGGGTCACCCGGTGAGCGGATTCGGGCGGGCAGCGCGACGCGCCTGGCGCCGGGGCAGGGAGCGCCTCACCGGCGACGCCCCTCTGGTCGGACTGGTGCGCCCCGAGCCCTGGACGACCGAGGCCCACCTGGCAGTCCTGCGCGCTGCCCTCCTGGAGGTCTCGCCGACCTCCCTGCTGCTGGTCGCGGGCACCGGGGCCCACGCCGGCGACCCCGCCGACGGCTGCGAGCCCGAGCACCTCCTGCTGCGCCTCGAGCCGGACGCGCAGCTCGACGTCGCCGCGCTGTCCACCGCCCTCGACGTCGCCCGCACGACCGGGCAGCCCGTCGTCGCGGCCGGGGCAGCGCCGCTGGGCAGCCTGGACCCCCGGGACGTCATCGCCGGCGCGCACGCGTGGGCCGAGATCGGTGCCACCCCGCACACCGCCGTCGCCGGGGACGTGCTGTCCCTGCTGGACGCCGACCACGTGTCCGTCGAGCGGTGGTGGTCCCCCGGACTGGGCGACGCCGCCCTGCCGCTGGCCGAGCAGCGCCGCTTCCGCACCGACCTCGCGCAGGCCCGCACCACGGACCTCGTCGCCGCCCTCGCCCGGCTCCGCGAGCTCCGGCCGGGCGACGTCGACGTCTGGCGGGTCTGGATGCTGCGCGGCCCCCTGCCCGGCTGGTACGCCGACGCCGTCGGCGGCGGGCCGTCGTACTCCGAGGCGCTGGCGCCGCTCGTGCGGGCGCTGCTGGACGGGCTGGACCCCGAGGCGCTCGCCCACGTGCCCGTCCCCGCCCGCCGGGCGGCGTACGCCGTGGCGCGCGGCACGCTGGAGGACCTCGCGCTCCTGCTCGACCACGACGGCGACCACCCCACGGGCCTGCCGTACGACGCCGCCACGGGGCTGGTCGGGCTCCCGGCCGGACTCAGCGACCAGGTCGCCGACATGCCCGAGGAGTGGCGCCGCGTCGAGGACGTCGACCGGGTCAGCCACGCCGCGCTGGTGCACGCCTGGCGCGACGGTGACGTGACCCACCTGCTGGGGGTCGCCTGGACGGACTACGCCCCCGGCCTCGAGCCCGACGTGCAGCTCGGCATGGGCGGCGCCTGGCTCGACACCTACGTGCAGCCGTGGGAGGACGACCAGGTCGCCCTGGCGGTCGGGCGCGCCCACGAGGACCACGCCACCGCGGGGTTCCGCGTGGTCGCCGCGACCGGCACCGAGCTGTCCTTCGTGAGGGTCGGCACCTCGGGGCCGCACCACGTCATCGAACCGGCCTGGACGCCGGACCCGCCCGGCCGGGCACCCCGGGTCGTCGCGGCCGCCGTGCGCGACGGCGCGCTGCGGCTCACCCTGGACCGGCCGGCCGCGGCGGCCACGCTGACCGGGCCACGTGCCCGCGCCCACGACGGGTCGGCGGACGGACCCACGCTCGTGCTCCCGCTCACCACCACCGCCTTCGGGGAGGACGGGCCGCTGCCCGCCGGGCGCTACCGCCTCGACGGACCCGACGTGGGGGTGGCCGGCGGGCTCCTCGCCGACCCGCCCGAGCTGTGCGAGGGCCCGCTCGGGGTCCTGCTCGGCGTGGGGCCGGCCGGGCGGCTGCAGGTCCAGGTCACGACGGCGCTCACCACCGCGGAGCGCAGCGTGCGGGGGCAGCAGCTGCTGCGGGAGCGGGCCTCGACGCGCACCCGGCGCCGCACCGTCCTGCTCGAGTCGTTCCACGGTCGGTCCGGTGGTGACAGCCCGGGCCCCGTGGCCGAGGCCCTGCACGCCCTGGCGCCCGACCTCGACCTCGCGTTCGTCGTCGACGACCCGCGGGTGCAGCTGCCCGCGGCCGCGCGCCCCGTCGTACGCCGGTCGGGGGAGTGGCACGACCTGCTGCAGTCCGCCGCGGCCTACGTCGGCAACGCGGCCGCGCCGTCGTGGTGGACCAAGCCCGCCCACCAGGTCCACCTGCAGACCTGGCACGGCACGCCGCTCAAGCGCATCGGCGAGGACCGCGGCCCGGGCGACCTGGCCGTGTGGCGGCACCGCCGCGACGTCGCCTCGCAGGCGGCCGGCTGGGACGCGCTGGTCTCGGCCAACCCGCTGTCGTCGCGGGCCTTCCGCACCGCCTTCGGGTACGACGGCCCGATGCTCGAGTCGGGCTACCCCCGCAACGACGTCCTCCTCGACCCCGCGCGCCGGGACGCGGCCAACGACCGGGTCCGCGGGGCGCTGGGCATCGGCCCCGACCAGCAGGTGGTGCTCTACGCCCCCACGTGGCGGGAGTACGCCGGGGTCCGTGAGGCCAAGCCGCTCTACCTCGACGCCCCCGCGGTCACCGCGGCCGTGCCCGACGCGGTCGTGCTGGTGCGCGGCCACTACAACGCGACCGGGTCACCCGACGCCTACGCCGAGGAGGACCGGGTCGTCGACGTGACCCGCTACCCCGACATCGCGCCGCTGTTCTGCGCGGCCGACGTGCTGGTCACCGACTACTCCTCGGTGATGTTCGACTTCGTGCTGCTCGACCGGCCGGTCGTGCTGCTGACGCCCGACCTGGAGCAGTACCGCGACGTCGAGCGTGGCTTCTACCTCGACCTCGAGGCGCGCCCGCCGGGCGACCTGGTGCGCACGACCGACGAGGTGGTCGAGCGGCTGCGCGGGCCCGACCGGGGAGCCGCGGCGCGGGCGGCGTTCCGCGAGGAGTTCTGCCCGTGGGACGACGGGCACGCGGCCGAGCGCGTGGCGCGCTGGCTGCTCGAGCGGCTCCCGGGCTAGCTCAGCTGGCGGCCGTGCACCGCGGCCTCGAACTGCTCGACCGCGTGCCGGTTGTACTCCTCGTAGTCCAGCGGCTCACCGTGCAGGTCGCCGCTGAGGAAGCGCTCCATGCCCTCGGCGAGGCCCTCCACCGTGCGCGGCACGACCAGGCCGGCGCCGGGCGGGATCGAGTCGCCGACGGAGGCGAACGCGGTGCTGACGACCGGCAGGCCGAGCACCCGGGCCTCGAGGATCACGACGGGCTGGCCCTCGTAGTCGCTGGACAGCACCGAGCAGTCGGCCTTCTTCATGAACTTGTAGGGGTTCACCACCTGGCCGGTCATGTGCACCGCGTCCTGGAGACCGAGGCGGGCGACCTGCGCGCGCAGCTCGTCCTCGAGCGCGCCGCCGCCGATCAGCCACAGCCGCGTGTGCGGGTGGCGTGCGTGGACCAGGGCGAAGCTGTCGAGCAGGCGGGCGTGGTTCTTGGCGGGGGAGAGCCGGCCGACGCAGACGAACACGACGCTGCCCGGCTCCTTCACCGGGCGCAGGCGGTGCGGGCGGCCGTTGACGTAGCCGCCGCCGGACCCCGCCGGCGGGGTGACCTCCTCGAGCAGCCGGTCGGCCTCGTGGGGAGGCCGCGGCTGGATGGCCGGTCCGGCCTGCTCCATCTCCTCCGACGCCTCGAGCTCCTCGGCCGGCTGGTCGGGGTCCTCGCCGGTCTCGGGGTCGTGGCGGTCGTCCTCGTCGTCGCCCTCGTCGAGCGGGGACCCGGCGGCGACCGGGACGGCCTGGGGGTGGCGTCGCGCCGCCCACTCCTCCGGCGTGCCCCACGTGGCGTCGCCCCAGAACGGCTCGTCGGCCTTCTCCAGGATGGACGCGCCCTCGATCGTGTTGAGCGCGTAGAAGAAGCGGTCCGCGGGGGCGAACTCCGCCAGGCCGCTGCGGTTGATGTCGCGCAGCTCCGGCGAGACCGACACGAGGTGGTCGAAGTAGCGGTAGGTCGAGAACACGGCCGTCAGCCGCGCCTGCAGGTGCTTCTCGCCCAGGGTCTCGCGGTCGCGGTCGGCGATCATCTCGTTGTGCAGCCAGATGCTGCGGGTGCGCGCCTCGGCCGCGGAGAAGAGGAACGGCGCGTAGCAGCCGTAGCCGCTGAAGTCGATGAGGTGGTCGAACCGGGCGTCGCCGAAGACCCGTTGGTACTCCGTGCGCCAGAACGCGAGGTGGTCCTCGGTCAGCTCGTCGCCGAGGCCGACCTGCATGAGCACCTCGGTCTCGCGGGCGACCTGGCGGCGGGTGCCGATGTAGGTCAGGGCCCGCGGCAGGGGGCGGGCCCGGTCGTCGACGATCGCGATGTTGTTGGACCGGTCGCGGCCGCGGATCTGCGGCCAGAACACCGTGACGTCGTACTTGTCGTAGTCGAGGTGGCGCAGCAGGTTGAGCGCCGAGGTGGTGATCCCCTGGCTGAGCATGCTGCCGAGGTAGATCAGCATGCGCTCCTTGGTGGGGTCGACGAAGTCGCGCACCAGGCGCCGGCCGGGTCCCTCGCCCGCCTCGGTGCGACCGCGGAAGACCACGTCGACGATGCGGGCGGTCACCTCGCCGTCGCAGGGTCCGGTGTAGGTGCGGGCGGCCTCCTCGGCGCGCTCGGAGGTCGGGCCCGCCTTGACCGCGGCGAGGACCTCGTCGACCAGCCCGGCGTGGTCGGTCACGACCGGCCCGGGCAGCTGGTCGTCGGTGAGGTAGAGGCCGCGCGCGGTCGTGTAGTCCTCCAGGTCGGGCACGTAGTGCACGACGGGGCGCGAGGTCGCGAGGAAGTCGAAGAAGATGCTGGAGTAGTCGGTCACCAGCAGGTCGGTGACGCCCAGCAGCAGGTTGGTGGGCACGTGGTTGGGGACCAGGAGGTCCGAGCGCCCGGCCAGGACCTCGCTGACGTGGGCGTGCGCCGACTGGTGCACCTTGAGCAGCACGACCCACTCCTCGCCCAGCGCGTCCTGCAGGACGCCGCAGGTGCGGGCGAGCTCGAGCGCGTCGTCCTCGGGGGCGTCGAAGTTCGCACCGCGCCACGTGGGGGCGAACAGCAGGATGCGACGCTCGCCGGTCTCCACGCCCGCGCCGGCCAGGCGGCGCCGCGCGCTCGCCGGGTCCGCAGCGGCCGCGTGGAGGAAGTCCATCCGCGGCTGGCCCATCTCGAGCACGGTCCCGGGGAACAGCCCCTGCAGGCGGTAGGCCCGGCGGTACATCGTCGACGTCATGTACTCCGAGGCGGAGACGAGGTAGTCGGCGTTGAGCATGTTGCGGATGATGTTGCGCGGGTGGGCCTTGTGGATGCCCGCCATGTCGAGGCCCATGTGCTTGAGCGGGACGCCGTGCCAGGTGTTGAGGTAGACCTGCCCGGGCCGCTTGGCGAACATCTGCGGGAACGTCTGGTTGTTGACGAGGTACTTCGCCGTCGCCATCGCCCGCCAGTAGTCGGGGGAGTCGCCCCGCACGAACCTCACCCGCGGGTTGCCCGCGAACTCGCGCACGACCGTCTGGTGCTTGGCCGGGTCGTCGAGGGCCCAGACGTGGTGCAGGTCCTGCATGTCGGGCTGGGTGAGCAGGTGGCGGAAGATCGCCTCGGGGTTGTCGAGGACGCCGTTGCCGAAGAACGCCTCGTACATCACGGTGCGCTCGGCGAGCGGCGTCCGGCGGGCCGAGACGTAGGCCGCGCTGCGACGGCGGCGCCTGACCTCTTGTGTGAGTCGCCGAGCACGAGTACGTGGCCGCAAGACGCGGCGGACCTGGCTCAGCACCCGGGAATGATAGCGGTCGGGATCCGCGCGGCCGTGAGGTGCCGTGCGTCCCGGGTCCCACCGATGTGGGAGAATCTCGGCGGCCGACGAAAGGGTGAGGATGTCGTCAGAGGAGGCGGACAAGCTCGCCGTGTGGGGGCACCGCAAGCGGGCCTACGTCGTGGCCGACAAGAAGCTCGTCTACATCTCGTTGGCCAAGAACGCCTGCACCTCGCTGAAGTGGGCGGTCGCCGAGCTCGCGGGGGAGGACCTGAGCACCTTCGCCAACCGGCTGAGCTCCGGCGTCGCCCCCGAGGACGCGATCCACCCGCGCGGCCAGTGGAAGAAGGCCGTCATGCTCGGGGACGTCGACCCCGAGGTGCGCCGGACCATCCACCCCGACAACGGCTGGTTCGTCTTCGCCGTCGTCCGCGACCCGCGCAGCCGGCTGTTCTCCGCGTGGGAGAACAAGTTCCTCATGCGCAACCCCAAGTTCCTCTACCTCCGTGACGAGCCGTGGTACCCCGAGCTCCCGGAGAGCAACGACGACGTGGTGGAGGCCTTCGGCCGCTTCGTCGACGCGCTGCTGGCCGACCCCAGCCACGAGCTGCACGCCGACTCGCACTTCAACAAGCAGGTCACCCTGCTCAGCGAGCACGAGATCGACTACTCGCGCATCTACGACCTGACCGAGATCCGCACGCTGGTCTCCGACCTCGAGGCCCACCTCGCCTCGGTCGGCGAGCCCACGACGATCCGCCTGCGGCACTCCAACGACACCCCGCTCGCAGCCAACGCCGACGCCTTCGCCGGTGACATCCGCGCCAAGGTCGAGCAGCTCTACGCCGAGGACTTCGCGCGCTTCGGCGACCAGTGGGACTTCGCCCGCATCGAGCGCAAGGGCGCCTGGACCGAGGACGGCCTCGACCAGGTGCGCATGGTCGCCGGCATGGGCGAGCGCATCGGCGAGCTGCGCGACCAGGCGCTGCGTCAGCGCGACCTGATCAAGGAGCTGCGGGGCGAGCTGCGCCAGGAGCGCCGTGCCGCCCGCACCAGCAGTCCGGCCCGGGGGCTCCGGGCTCGTCTGTCTCGACGTCCCTGAGCTCCCGGGCCGGGTGCCGTGGGTGCTGTGTTCGTGGTGCGTGAGGTGCCCGCCGGCTCCCGTCAGGGGATCGTGACGGTGGCCTTGAGCATGTTGTGGTCGGAGGGGATGACCCCGTTGACCTGCAGGTCGCTGCCGAAGTCGAGGACCAGCTTGTACTCCGACACGTTGAGCGAGTTGGAGGCGAAGATCCAGTCGATCGTGTTGCCGCTGCGGGTGCGGTCGTCGTAGTAGGAGAACTGCCGCACGTTGCGCTCGAGGTGGTTGTAGGAGTTCACCCAGCCGTTGACGTAGCGGTCGGCGCGGGGGCGGTCGAGCCGGTTGGTGTAGGCCACCTGGCCGGTCACGTCGCCGTAGCCGTTGTTCTTCATCTTCGGCAGGAAGTCCTGGGCGATCCTGCTGAACTTGTGGGTGTTGAAGTCGCCGACGACGAACAGCGGGGCGTCGTAGGTCGCGCGGAGCTTGTTCATCTTGTCGATGAGCTGGTTCCACTGGGCGCGGCGCACGTCCTCGGCACCCGTGGTCAGGTGGGTGCTGGCGAAGAGGAAGCGGTCCCCGGTGGCCTTGGTCTCGAAGAGCGCCCACGGCAGGTAGGACACGAAGTTGGTGCCCTGGCGGGTGAAGCGCAGGCCTCCGCGCTTGAGCTGGGTGAGCTTGTCGGCGTTGTAGGCGATGCGGTTGTCACCGGTGGCCGCGCGGTACTTGTACTGGCACTTGTACTGCGTCGTGGCGTTCACGCAGTTGAACGCGGCGTAGTTGGTGAGGCGGTAGTTCTTGCCCGAGCTCTGCAGGCCGTTGATCAGGTCCGTCATCTGGGTCGTGCCGTTGACCAGGCGGTCCTGGAAGTACTTGCTCGGGCTGGCCTCCTGGAGGCCGACGACGTCGATGTTCTCGTCGAGGATCTGCTTCACGACGGTGTTGCGACGGTCCTTCCAGGGGCGCTGCTCGCCGGCGGTGCGGTCGACGGCGACGCTCTGGATGTTGAACGAGGCGACGTTGATGTTCATGGATCCGCCGGCCTGGGCGGGCTCGACCGGGTTGACGAGGAATCCGGCAGCCAGGCAGACGGCAGCAGCAAGCAGCGACTTCTTCATGGCAGATGCCCTCCCAAGCATCGGCGGCACGTCGAGGGGTTACGCGCCGTTGTCGTCCTGTGCGATCCACTCCCACGGATCGCCCCGACGAGGTCGCCGGGTGGAGCGATGCTTCACCGTAGACGACTCCGGAGGTCCTCCGCTGGAAAACGTCCCGATTGCTCGGGCCGAGAGTCTTGTCGGTTCGGGACTGAAGTCCCGGTTCGCTCATTGTGGAGGACTAGTCACGCCGGTTTCCAGCGTCTGGAGGCAAAGAACGTCCTGGAGCGCGGCTTTCGGCCAAAAGTTCTAGACCGCGTCACCCAGTGAGACGGGCGAATCGGGACCAAAAGGTCACTCGACGCCTTTCAGGACACCGCTCGACTCCATCCGGGACCAGAACTCCTCCCGGAGCCGGATCAGGATCTTGGTCGTCACGTGGTGCTTCTCGCGCCAGACGACGACGCCCTTGACGATCGGGTCGCACAGCGGCGGGGACTTGCAGACCAGGCTGGTCGGGTCGAACGTCACCATGCCGGAGTCCTGGGCGGCCAGGCTCTCGTAGAACGAGTCGCTGAGCGGCCGCGTGCGCTTGAGCGGGATCGGGCACTCGCCCTGGTTGCGCGCCGCCGAGAGGCAGTCGAGCGGGTCGAGGTCCCCGGTGTCCATCAGCGCGGAGGAGATGACCACGCGGGCGCCGGACTTGCGGAAGGTCTGCAGCGTCTCCTCGCTGGTGTGCAGGTTGAGCTCGGCCAGGCTCTCGCCGCGGTCCTCGCTGACGCGCTTGAGGTTGTCCTTCCACACCGAGCTGTCGCGCTCGCGCGAGCTGACCAGGACGACGTCGGGGTGGAGCGTCTCGATCGCCCGGGGGTACCAGTCGCCACGGTTGGCCGTGCAGAGGTCGCGCTTGTCGGCCGGCTCGAACAGGTTCTCCACGTCCGCCTGCCAGGCGCACGCGGGGATCACGTTGGCCGCGAGGGTGAAGTCGTGCTCCTCGGCCAGACGCTCGAGCATCGGCACCATGCTGCGCGCCTGGCTGTCGCCCACGACCAGCAGCGTCATCCCGCTGCCGCGGTGCAGCACGCAGTCGTCCGGCGTGGTGTCGGCGCACAGCACGTTGGGGCCGATGTCGGCGTTGATCCGGTCCCAGTCGAGGTCGGGCACGGCCTGCTTGCTCAGGGCGCCACTCGCAGCGGCGGCCGACGGGCTCGCCGCCAGCGCGGGCCGGGCGCCGCTGGTGAGCAGCGGCGTCACGACCACGACGGCGAGGACGGCGCTGGTGGCCACGCCGACCACGGCGACGGTCCAGGGGCGGCGGCCGAGCCGACGGTCGCGGCGGATCGGGGTCTCGACCACCTCGAAGGACAGGGCCGCCAGCCCGGTCGCGATGCCGGCCGCGGCGAGCCCGAGCCACAGCGGCCGGGGGGCGAGGAACTCCTTGAGCACGATGATGACCGGCCAGTGCCAGAGATAGGTGCCGTAGGAGATCCGGCCGAGGTAGGTCACGGTCGAGACCGACAGCACCCGGCTGAGCGGCGAGCCGGGGCGCAGCATGAGGCCGTGGACGAGGCTGACGCCGGCGAGCGCGGCGAGGATGCCGCGCCAGCTGGGGCTCAGGTCCAGGACCCCCGAGGAGAGCAGGAGCAGCCCGACCAGACCACCGACGGCCGTGAACGACGCCGCCCGGACGAGGTGGAACCGCCGTGGCGCCTCGACCAGCACGACGGCGAGCAGGGCGCCGGCGAGCAGCTGGTAGATCCGGGTGTCGGTGGCGTAGTAGGCGTGCGAGACGTTGCGCGGCGCCCAGTAGAGCTGGCTGGCGACGGAGGCGACCATCAGCGTCGCGAGACCGGCGGGGAGGACCCACCTGCGCTTGCGCGAGATCGCCCACAGGCCGAGCAGCAGCAGCGGGAAGAAGACGTAGAACTGCTCCTCGATCGACAGCGACCAGAAGTGCAGGAAGGGGCTGCGCTCGATGTCGGCGCCGAAGTAGTCGGTGTCCTCGGCCAGGAAGTGCCAGTTGGAGTAGTAGAGCAGCGCGCTGCGGGCGTCGCCCACCAGCGGCGAGCGCCGTGCCTCCGAGGCGATGAGGACGAAGAAGGCGCTGGTCGTGGTGACCAGGACCAGCGCGGCGGGAAGCAGGCGCCGCACGCGGCGGCCGTAGAAGTGGCCGAGCCTGAGGCGGCCGTGCGTGCGGATGTCGTCGACCAGGACGTTGGTGACCAGGAAGCCGGAGAGGACGAAGAACAGGTCCACCCCGACGTAGCCGCCGGAGAGCCACGTCATCCCGGCGTGGAAGAAGAGGACGAGGTACACCGCGACCGTCCGCAGGCCGTCCAGCTGCGGACGGTAGGTCCAGTTCTCGGGCGTCGACATGTCCGCGACATCGTACGGCGGGAGGGTGGCTCGACCCGAACCCGACGAGCCGGTCTGAGCGGGGAGACGTGAGACAGCCCACGTCCGGGTACTCCTGACACGTGCGTGACCGGCTGCTTACGCTGGTCGTTGTCGAGGCAAGTAGTCCGGTACCCGTCCGCGGGACTGGAACGAAAGGTGATGACACATGACCGATCAGGTCGCCCCCGTGGCTCCGCGCTCCGTCGCGTCCCTGCGCGTCGGCGTGGTCGGCGCCGGTCGTGTCGGCGCCGTCCTGGGAGCCGCCCTCCGCGCCGCCGGGGCCGAGATCACGGCCGTCGCCGCCGAGTCCGACGCCTCCCGCGCCCGGGCCGCCGTGCTCCTGCCCGGCGTGACCACCGCCAAGCCCACCGCCGTCGCGCGCTCCTGCGACCTGCTGCTGCTGACCGTGCCCGACGACATGCTCGAGAACGTCGTGGTCCAGCTGTCCGCCTCCGGCGCGCTCCGCCCGGGCCAGTACGTCGCCCACACCTCCGGCCGTCACGGCCTCGCCGTGCTCCGGGCCGCCCGCGAGGTGGGTGCCCGCCCGCTCGCCCTGCACCCGGCGATGACCTTCACCGGGACCCCGCTCGACCTCGACCGGCTCCCCGGCTGCGCCTTCGGGGTGACCACCGACGCCGAGGACACCGCCGGTCTGGCCCAGCTGCTCGTGGACGCGGTCGACGGCCGCCTGGTCAGCGTGCCCGAGGACAAGCGCTCGCTCTACCACGCCGGTCTGGCCCACGGCGCCAACCACCTGGTCACCCTCGTGACCCAGGCGATGGACCTGCTCCGCGAGTCCGGTGCCGCCGACCCCGCCGCGACGCTGCGCCCGCTCCTGACCGCCGCGCTCGACAACGCGCTGACGATGGGCGACGCCGCCCTCACCGGTCCGATCGTCCGCGGCGACGTCGAGACGGTCCGAGCCCACCTCGACGTGATGGCCCGCACCCAGCCCTCGACCATCCCGTCGTACGTCGCCCTGGCGCGCGCGACCGCCAACACCGCGGTCCTCGACGGTCGCCTGCTGCCGATCCGCGCGGCCAAGCTGGTCGGCGTCCTCAACGACGCCCTCGAGCGGGTGTCCGCGTGAGCGGTCCCCAGGTCGTCCGCACCCGTGAGGAGCTGGACGAGGCCCTCGCCCCTGTCCGCGCCCGCGGCGGCCGCGTCGTGCTCGTCCCGACCATGGGGGCGCTGCACGAGGGCCACACGTCGCTGATGCGCAGGGCGCGCGAGCTCCTCGCCCCCGGGGGAGCGGTCGTGGTCTCGATCTTCGTCAACCCCCTGCAGTTCGGGGCCGGTGAGGACCTCGACCGCTATCCGCGGACGTTCGAGGCGGACCTCGAGGCGTGCGCCCGGGAGGGCGTCGACGTGGTCTTCGCCCCCGCCGTCGACGAGGTCTACCCGGGCGGCGAGCCCGAGGTGACCCTCGACCCCGGCCCGCTCGGCTCGGTGCTCGAGGGCGCGGTCCGCCCGACCCACTTCCGCGGTGTGCTGACCGTCGTGGCCAAGCTCTTCGGCCTGGTGCGACCGGAGGCCGCCGTCTTCGGCGAGAAGGACTACCAGCAGCTCGTGCTCATCCGCCGCATGGCGACCGACCTCTGCCTCGGGGTGGAGGTGGTGGGACTGGACACCGTGCGCGAGCCCGACGGGCTGGCGCTGTCGAGCCGCAACCGCTACCTCTCGGCCGACGAGCGTCGGGTCGCCCTGGCGCTGTCCGCAGCGCTGCGCGCCGGGGCATCGGCGTCCGCGGCCGGGGCCGACGGGGTCCTCGCCGCTGCCCAGCAGGTGCTCGCCGCCCAGGACGGGGTGGCCCTGGACTACCTCGCCCTGACCGGCCCCGACCTCCACGACCCGCCCGCCTCGGGGCCGGCCCGCCTGCTCGTCGCCGGACGCGTGGGCACCACCCGCCTGATCGACAACGTCCCCGTCGACCTGTGAACCGCCGCACCCGAGGAGTCCGCTGATGCTGCGCACCATGATGAAGAGCAAGATCCACCGCGCGACGGTGACGCAGGCCGACCTGCACTACGTCGGCTCGGTCACCGTCGACGAGGACCTCCTCGACGCCGCCGACCTGCTGCCCGGCGAGCTCGTCCACATCGTCGACGTCACCAACGGTGCGCGGCTGGAGACCTACACGATCGCGGGCCCCCGTGGCTCCGGCGTGATCGGCATCAACGGCGCCGCCGCCCACCTGGTGAACCCGGGCGACCTGGTCATCCTCATCTCCTACTGCCAGGTGACCACCGAGGAGGCCAAGGAGCTCGAGCCGAGCGTGGTCTTCGTGGACGAGGACAACAAGGTCGTGCAGCTCGGCGCCGACCCCGCCGACGCCCCCGAGGGGTCCGGCCTCCTGCGCGGCGATCTCGTCCCGGCCCCTGTCTGACCTGCTGCGGACAGGCAGGCCCGACTAGGGTCGTTCCTCGTGCCCTCACGTCCCGCCCTGCCTGCTCGCCTGGCCGCGCCCGCGCCCGGCTGGACGACGTACGCCGACGTGGTGGTCGTCGGGTCCGGCATCGCCGGCCTGACCGCCGCGCTGCGCATCCGCGAGGCCGGGCTCGGCAGCGTCATGGTGGTGACCAAGGACGAGCTGTCGGCCGGGTCGACCCAGTGGGCGCAGGGCGGCATCGCCGCGGCGTTGGGCCCCGGTGACACCCCCGACCAGCACCTGGAGGACACGCTCGTGGCCGGGGCGGGCCTGTGCGACGTCGACGCCGTGCGCGCGCTCGTCACCGAGGGCCCCGAGGCGGTCCGGGAGCTGATCGCCCTCGGGGCGCAGTTCGACCACACCCCGGCCGGCGACCTCTCCCTGACCCGCGAGGGGGGCCACCACCGCAACCGCATCGCGCACGCCGCGGACGCGACCGGCGCGGAGATCCAGCGCGCGCTCGTCGCCGCCGTCGCGGCCGCCCCCGACATCACGGTCCAGCCCCACGCCCTGGCGCTCGACCTCGTGCCCGCTGCGGGAGGCGGCCTGGCCGGCATCACGCTCCACGTGATGGGCGAGGGCCAGCGCGACGGCGTGGGCGCGGTGCTCTGCCGGGCGGTCGTGCTCGCCAGCGGCGGGCTGGGCCAGATCTACTCCGCGACGACCAACCCGGCCGTCTCGACCGGCGACGGCATGGCGCTCGCCCTGCGCGCGGGCGCGACCCTGCGCGACCTGGAGTTCGTCCAGTTCCACCCGACCGTGCTGTGGCTGGGCGACCAGGCCCGCGGTCAGCAGCCCCTCATCTCCGAGGCGCTGCGGGGCGAGGGGGCCTTCCTCGTCGACGACGCGGGCGTGCGGTTCATGCAGGGCGTGCACGAGCTGGCCGACCTGGCCCCGCGCGACGTCGTCGCCAAGGCGATCATGCGGCGGATGCGCGAGACCGGGGCGGAGCACATGTGGCTCGACGCCCGGCACTTCGCGCCGGAGGTGTGGGAGCACCACTTCCCGACGATCCTCGCCTCGTGCCGCTCCCACGGGATCGACCCGGTCACCGAGCTCGTCCCGGTCGCGCCGGCGTGCCACTACGCCAGCGGTGGCGTCGCCACCGACCTGCACGGTCGCACCGACGTGCCGGGGCTGTTCGCGACCGGCGAGGTCGCGTGCTCCGGCGTGCACGGTGCCAACCGGCTGGCCTCCAACTCCCTGCTCGAGGGTCTCGTCTTCTCGCGCCGCATCGCCGCCCACCTCGCGGCCGAGGGCCTGCCCCCGCTGCGCGAGCCGGCGCCCGACGCCCGCCCCACGGGCCTCGTCGCGGCCGAGCACCGCGCGACGCTGCAGCACGTGATGACCGAGGGCGCCGGCGTGCTGCGCACCGAGGACGGCCTGGCCGCCACCGTCGACCGGCTCGACGAGCTCGTCGCCGCCCCTGCCGACCAGGGGGGCACCCGCGCCTGGGAGACCACCAACCTGGCCGCCCTGGGCATCGCCCTCGCCGAGGCCGCCCGCCTGCGGCGCGAGACCCGCGGGTCCCACTGGCGCGAGGACCACCCCGACCGCGACGACGCCGCCTGGTCGGGGCACGTCGACGTACGCCTGGCCGACGGGCGGCCGGCCCTGGACCACCACCCGAGCCAGAAGGAGGCCCTGGCGTGACGACCGTGCCCACCGACCCCGCAGCGATCGACCTCCCGCGCCGGCTCGTCGCCGAGCTGACCGAGGAGGGGCTGGACCCCCGCGACGTGCTCGAGCACGTGCTGCGGGCGCTCGCCGAGGACTGCCCGACCGAGGACGTCACCAGCGTCGCGACGATCCCGGCGGACGTCGAGGCGACCGCCGACCTGGTCGCCCGGGCCGACGGCGTGGTCGCCGGCCTCGCCGTGGCCGAGCTGGTCCTCCGCGTCGTCGTCGGCGACGCCGCCCGCATCGAGGCGCACGTGCTGGACGGCTCGCGCGTCACCCGCGGGGACCTGCTCCTCACCGTCACCGGACCGACGCGGCTGCTGCTCACCGCCGAGCGCACCGCGCTCAACTACCTCTGCCACCTCTCCGGCGTCGCCACCACGACCGCCCGCTGGGTCGGCGCGGTCGGGGGCACGGGCGCCCGGGTCCGCGACACCCGCAAGACCACGCCGGGCTTCCGCCTCCTGGAGAAGTACGCCGTCCGGTGCGGCGGCGGCACCAACCACCGCACCTCGCTGTCGGACCAGGCGCTGGTCAAGGACAACCACGTCCTCGCCGCGGGCGGGGTCGTGCCGGCCTACCACGCGGTGACCGCGGCCTATCCCGGCCTGGCCGTGCAGGTGGAGGTGACCACGCTCGACCAGCTCCGCGAGCTGCTGGCCGTCGGGGCCGAGGAGATCCTGCTCGACAACATGGACACCGCCACCATGGCCGAGGCGGTCCGGGTCAACGCGGGCCGGGCGAGGCTCGAGGCCTCAGGCGGGCTCACCCTCGACCGGGCGCGCGAGGTCGCCGAGACCGGGGTCGACTACCTCGCCGTCGGCGGGCTGACGCACTCCGCCCCCGTCCTCGACATCGCGATGGACCTGCGGCCCGCGAGCGGGGCGAGCCGATGAGCGCGCCGCTGCTGTGCGCCGACATCGGCAACAGCCACACCACCGTCGGGCTGGTCCTCGCGGGCGAGGTCACCGCGCACTGGCGCGTGGCCACCGAGGAGCGGCGCACCTCCGACGAGTGGGGCGTGCTCCTGCGCGCGCTGCTCCCGCCCGGTGACCTCGCCGGCGTCGCGGTCTGCTCGTCGGTCCCCGCGGTCCTGCACGAGTGGCGGCAGATGCTCGAGGGCCACTTCCCGGGCATCCCGCACCTGGTGGTGGAGACCGGGGTCCGCACCGGCCTGCCGGTCCGCATGGACAACCCGCGCGAGGTCGGCTCGGACCGCATCGTCAACGCGATCGCGGCCGCCGAGCTCTACGACGGCCCGTGCATCGTCGTCGACTTCGGCACCGCCACCACCTTCGACGTGGTCAGCGCCAAGGGGGAGTACGTCGGCGGGGCGATCTCCCCGGGCATCGCGATCTCCCTCGACGCGCTGGGCCGGCGCGGGGCGCAGCTGCGCAAGGTCGAGCTGCAGCGCCCCCGCTCGGTGATCGCGAAGAACACCGTCGAGGCGCTGCAGAGCGGAGCGCTCTACGGCTTCGCCTCGCAGGTCGACGGCATGGTGGCGCGCATGACCGCCGAGCTCGGGCTCCAGCCCGGCGAGGTGACCGTCATCGCGACCGGCGGGCTCGCCCCGGGGGTCGTCGACGAGTGCGCGTCGGTCTCCGTCCACGAGCCCTGGCTCACGCTGCTGGGCCTGGAGATCACCTTCGCCCGCAACTCCTAGGATTGGCCGCATGACCTCCCCTGACTCCGGCGATTCCGCCGCGCCCGCGCACCACGACGACCCCGAGCAGGTCGCGGTGCGCAAGCAGAAGCGCGCGCGGCTCCTGGAGGCGGGCACGGCGGCGTACCCCAACTCGGTCGAGCGCACCCACACGCTCGCCGAGCTGCGCGAGACCTACGACGCCCAGGACCTGGAGCCCGACACCCGCACCGGCCAGGTCGTCTCCGTGGTGGGCCGTGTGATCCACACCCGCAACACCGGCAAGCTCTGCTTCGTGCGGCTGCGCGAGGGCGCGGGCGCGGAGCTCCAGGCGATGCTGTCGCTGGCGGAGGTCGGCGAGGAGCAGCTCGAGGCCTACAAGCAGCTCGTCGACATCGGCGACTTCATCGGCGTGACCGGCGAGGTCGTGACCAGCCGCCGCGGCGAGCTGTCGGTGCAGGCCACCAGCTGGACGATGGTGTCGAAGTCCCTGCGCCCGCTGCCCAACGAGCACCGGCCGCTGAGCGACGAGGCGCGGGTCCGGCTGCGCTACGTCGACATGATCGTCAACCCCGAGAGCCGGCAGATGGTCCGCACCAAGGCCGCCGTGCTGCGCTCGATCAGGCGCACCCTCGACGACCGCGGCTTCATCGAGGTGGAGACCCCGATCCTCCAGCTCACCAACGGCGGCGCGGCGGCCCGGCCGTTCCGCACGCACCTCAACGCCTTCGACCAGCCGATGCTGCTGCGCATCGCGATCGAGCTCGAGCTCAAGAAGGCGATGATCGGCGGCGTCGACCGGGTCTACGAGATCGGCCGCATCTTCCGCAACGAGGGGCTGGACTCCACCCACGCCGCCGAGTTCTCGATGCTGGAGGCCTACGAGGCCTACGGCGACATCGAGTCGATGAAGGAGCTGACGCGCACGATCGTGCTCGACGCGGCGCGTGCGGTCGGCCGCACGGTCGTCACCGGTCGCAACGGCGAGGACATCGACCTGGAGAAGCCGTGGCGCTCGGCTGGCCTGCTCGACCTCGTCTCCGAGGCGCTCGGCGTCGAGGTCGACATGGACACGCCCGCCGACCGTCTGCGCGAGATCGCCGACGAGCGCGAGATCGACCTCAAGCCCCACTGGAACGCCGGCGAGATCCTGCTCGAGCTCTACGAGCAGCTGGTCGAGGACACCCTGGTGCAGCCCACCTTCGTCGAGGACTACCCCGAGTCGGTCCGCCCGCTGGCCAAGCCGCACCGGTCCAAGCCGGGTCTGGTCGAGGCCTTCGACCTGATCATCAACGGCATCGAGCTGGCCCCGGCCTACACCGAGCTCAACGACCCGGTGATCCAGCGCGAGCGCCTCACCGAGCAGTCGCTGCTGGCCGCCAAGGGCGACCCGGAGGCGATGGACCTCGACGAGGTATTCCTCAAGGCGATGGAATTCGGAATGCCTCCCGCGGGTGGTCTCGGGCTCGGCGTCGACCGATTGGTGATGCTGCTCACCGGCGCCGGGATCCGCGAGACCATCCTGTTCCCGCTGCTGCGCCCGGAATAGCCTCGCGCGGCTCGCGCGGGTCCGTTGTTCGAGCCGGGTTTCCCGCTCAACCGCTGCGGATCGGGGTCGGAAAGGCCTTTCGGGAATGCGGCCGGGAAATGCAAAGAATGCCCCACGTGAAAGCGTCGGCTAAACCTGGCTAGGATGACGACGGCCCGTGTCGCCACAACGGGCATCCCCCCTTCGAGAAATGGCCAGGTGATTTCCATGGCGCAACGCGTCAATGTCGAGCTGATCGACGACCTCGACGAGTCCCCGGCGGCTGAGACCGTCTCCTTCGCGATCGACGGCGTGAGCTACGAGATCGACCTCTCCGAGGCCAACGCGGCCAAGCTCCGCGACGCGCTCGCACCCTTCCTGGGCCACGCGCGCCGCACCGGCGGCCGCCGCGGCGGCGCCCGCAGCGGCGGCTCGGCCCCCGCGGCCAAGAGCAGCGGCACCAACGCCGCCGACATCCGGGCCTGGGCCCGCGAGAACGGCTTCGAGGTCTCCGAGCGCGGCCGGGTCTCGGCCGAGGTGCGCTCGGCCTACGCCGCCGCTCACTGACGCAGGACCTCCGGTCGGCCCGTTCCCACCCGCGGTGGGGACGGGCCGCCCTAGTTTCGGGGCATGAAGAAGCCCCAGCAGGACCCCCGTCGTGGGGTGAGCCCGTCCATGGTGGTCGCCGTCGCGGCCCTCGTCGTCGCCCTCGTCGGCATGCCGGCGGCCTACGCCATCGGCGTCGGTGAGGTGAAGACGCGCAACCTCGCGGACGGCGCGGTCACCACGCCCAAGCTGGCGACCGATGCCGTGACCGGGAGCAAGGTCCGCGCCGGTGCGGTCGGGTCCTCCGAGATCGTCAACGGCTCGGTGCGCTTCGGGGACCTGGCCGCGGGCGCCAACGTCGCGACGATCGCCCGCACGCCGACCGGCACGGTCTACGACGTCGCCGACGAGGCGACCCTGGCCCTCCCGCTGAGCGGCACGTCCTGGACCCAGGCGCCCGGCGAGGTCGACCTGGTCCTCGTGGAGTACCAGGGCCGCGCCAGCGCCGGCACCAAGGCGTACTTCGGCGCGTCGGTCCACGACGGCGACACCTACGTCGGCGGCGGGCAGGGAAGCCACGACTTCAACACCCTGTGGAACCGCAAGTCGTTCCCGGGTTTCGAGTACGAGGCGCAGTCGGGCAGTGCGATCGGCTGGGTCGGGGCGACGGACACCGCCCGGACCCTGACCGTCGAGGTCGTGCTGCGGGAGAACGGTCCCGCCGTGTCGACCGTGCAGGCCAAGGACGTGAGGGTCTACGTCCTGCGCCTGCGCTGACGGCGTCCCGACAGCCGAGAGACGGTCCGTCGGCGACGTTCGCTCCCCGCGAACGCCGCCGGCGGAACACCGCTGGTCACCCGCCACGTTGGACCCCCTGTGGGAGCCCGCGCACCGGTGCGGGTCCACCGAAGCCCTTCCCGTCCATCGGAGGGCTACTAGAGTGCAAGGACGGCGTGCGCCTGCGAGGCGCCGCGCCTCCGAGGCAGGGGAGTGAGACATGTTCGAGCGGTTCACCGACAGGGCTCGCCGTGTGGTGGTGCTCGCGCAAGAAGAGGCGCGGATGCTCAGCCACAACTACATCGGCACCGAGCACATCCTTCTGGGTCTGATCCACGAGGGCGAGGGCGTCGCGGCCAAGGCTCTGGAGAGCCTCGGCATCTCGCTCGAGGCCGTCCGCGCCCAGGTCGAGGAGATCATCGGCCAGGGCCAGCAGGCCCCCAGCGGCCACATCCCCTTCACCCCGCGCGCCAAGAAGGTCCTCGAGCTGTCGCTGCGCGAGGCGCTGCAGCTCGGCCACAACTACATCGGCACCGAGCACATCCTCCTGGGCCTGATCCGCGAGGGCGAGGGCGTCGCCGCCCAGGTGCTGGTCAAGCTGGGCGCCG